>CAYRCM010000151.1:0-14951 GCA_964422715.1 uncultured Myxococcales bacterium
GTCTCCGCGTCACCCGCGCGGGGCCCCACGGCCCCCGCTGGGCCGGGTGGTGCGGGCCGGGCGCCGAGCAGTGCGGCCGTGGCTTCGCCGACGCGCGGGTCGGCAGAGAGCTGCTCGCAGAGCCGCAGCAACGGTTCGGTGAGGGCCGCCCGCCGGCGGGCCTCGGCCAGGCGCGGCAGGTTGCGCTGCACGAAGCCCTCGAACTGCGCGTCGAGTTGCGGATCGGCGGGCTCCCGCGGGGCCGCCGCGGCGGCCGCGGGGGCTCGGGGGCCGGCGGGCGCGGTCTCGGAGCGGCAGGCCGCGCCGCTCCCGAGCACGCAGAGCGCCAAGAGCAGCGGCGTCGAGCCGCCGCGGCGCCGCCCCACCGGCCGCGTGCGCGTCATGCACGACCGCGGCTCCTCCCCGAACTGCGCGGGAGGCGGGCCCTGTGCTGCGTCAGGGTGCGTCATCCGCCGGGCCCTCGCGGGCTGCGCGCGTCGAACTCGGCGGCAAAGACGTCGACCGTCGGCTGGTCGAAGTTGCACACGTGGACGAGGCGCACCGGGCTATCGGGATGCGCTGCGAGGAAGCCGAGCAGGGTGTCGACAATGAGCCGGGCCGCGCGGGCCTTCGGAAAACCGAAGACGCCGGTGGCGATGGCCGGCAGCGACAGGCTCGTGAGACCGCGCGCGTGGGCCAACTCCAGGGCCGACTGCACGGCGCTCTGCAACTTGTCGTCTTCGGCACCTTCGCCCCAGCGCGGGCCCACGGCGTGGATGACGAAACGAGCGGGCAGCCGGCCGGCTCCCGTGATGACGGCGCCGCCGACCGAGACGGGCGCGAGTGCGTCGGACTCACGCTGGATCTCGGGTCCGCCGCGCCGCACGATGGCCCCGGCGACCCCGCCGCCGTGGGCGAGTTGGCTGTTTGCGGCGTTGACGATGGCGTCGACGGCTTCTTCGGTGAGGTCGCCGTGGACGACGCGGACGATCTGCCCCGCCTCGGTGCGCATTTCGCGAACGATTCTGGCCATCGGTGCCCTCCGGTCGCTGCGTTGCTTCCGCATACCACGCCCGCGTCTGGCGTCGCAAGCCGCTCGCGGTTGTTCAGGGCCGAGCGCCGTGCTATAGCAGGGGGCCGTGTCGGGCGGGAGTTGCGCATGGGCGCTCGCATTCTCGCAGTTCTCGGGGCCGCCGCGGTGGTCGGCGGTGGGCTCTTGCCCTGGGGCGACGGCTCGGCCGTGGCCGTGTTGTTTGCGGCATTCAGCGATGGCAGCGCGGGCCTGGCGCTGCCGGTGCGGGTGTTCCTGGCGCTGTTCGTGGGTTTCGGCGCGCTCGCCGGGCTTGGCGCGCTGGGCATGCTCCGCAGCTTCGCGCTCGCGGTGCCGACGGCCGTGGCGGCGGTGCTGGCCCTTTTCGCGCTGCTGTGGCTCGCCCTGAAGGCCCCCTACGCGCTGCCCGGCCCGCCGGTGCGGCTCGGGCTCTACTTGTTTGCGGGCGGCACGGCGCTCGTCGCGGGTGCCGCCATGTGGGGTGTGCGCGTACGGCGCACGCTCGCCCTGCGCGCCGTGGCCGAGGCCGACGCCGCGGGGCGGCCAGGCCCCGCGCCGCCGTCCGTCGCGTCCTGAGGCGCGTCGCTCATTGGTTTCTGGGGGAGGCCGTGTTCGGTCTGACCGTCGACAGTTTCACGGGGTTCGAGGCGCGCGACTTCGACGCCTTCGCCCCCGCCAAGTGGTCGAGCCACCGTTTCAACCTCGAACGCATGCGCGCGGCCGATCTCGTCAAGGTGCTCGGCCAGAGCGCGCAGCGCGAGCTCGCCAGGGCGGGGCTCGAACTGCACGGCGAGGCCTCGGCGCCGCATCCCTCCATCTTCAACCAGCACCGCGTCGAAGAAGTGCGCTACGACCTCTGTCGCCTGCCCGAGGCGCGACGCGAACTCTCGGCCATGCTGGCACGGCAGGGCAGCCTCGCCGAAGACGTGCGCGACCCCGATCCGACCCGCGAACACGTGGCCCTGTTCGTCCGCCTGTTCCACGACGGGCTCGAGGTCGGCGTGCGGCTCCACCACGCGGCCCGCGTCGATGCGCGCACGCTCGTCGCCCGGCTGTCCGAGCCCTGGAGCCGGCAAACCTTTGCCGCGCGCCTCGCCACGCTCCGGTCGGGGGCGCTCTGCCGCTGGCCGACGGGCGCCGAAACCCCCGTCGCGGGTTTCACGGCCGACGACGCGGCGCGGCTTGCCAGCGAACTCACCGAGGGACGCGGCGAGTGGGTGCTCGCCTGGCGCTACCCGCGCACCGACCCCCAACTCGCCGAGGCCGCGTTTGAGCAGCGCCTGGTCGCCGACCTGCAGGTGTTGGCGCCCCTCTGGGTGTTCGCTGCCTGGAGCCGGGACAACGATCCGGGCGGGCTGGCTGGCGAACTCAAGCGCGAACGGCTCGAACGGCGCCGGCCGCCCGCGGCCGCCACCCTTGCTCCAGGGGTCAAGGTGCGGGTCACGGGCGGGCTGCTGGCCGGGCTCATCGGCGAGGTGCTGGCGCTCGAAGGTGGCAGCCATGCGCGCATTCGCATCGAGAAGCGCACCCTGCGCGTCGAGTTGCAGCATCTCAACCCCCTGTAGGTCGCGAGTCCGGGCCCGGCCGGGCCCGCGGCGCCCCCGCGCACGCTTTGCAGGCCTCCGCGGTTTGCACTGCAAGTCTTGCACGGCCGGGCCGTCCGGTGCGGGGCCGGTCGGTCGTATCTGTTCGATTTACCTGCAGAAAAGTCCTTGGCATCGCGGTTGCAAGGGCCTCCCTGCGCGAGGCATCGGGCCCCGCGCGAAGCCGGAACGGGGCGCCCCGGGGGTTCCCCGCTTGGCCTCCGGCTTCGCCGCCCGGCCAGCCCACACAGGAGGTCCGCCATGAAAACCCCCGTTCGTCTGTGGTCGCTCGTGTTCGCGCTCTCGTTGCCGGCGGCTGCCGCTCTCGCCGCGGCGCCGGCGCCCCCGGCCCACGGCCCGGCACCGGCCCCCGGTCAGCTCCTCACGGGCCCCGATGAGTTCGGGCCCGGGTTCGGCTACCTGGCCCACCGGCTCGATCTCGGCCCCGACCAGGTGACCCGACTACGCGCCCTGCACCGCGAGCAGCGCGCCGCCCTCGCCCCGATTCGCGCCGAACTCATCCGGGCGCGCGCCGACATCGCTGCCGAGGCCCAAGGCGTCGACCCGAATGTGGCTGCCATCGAGAAGGCCGAGGCCAAGATCGACCGCCTGCGCGCCGACATGCGCAAGGAACGCCGGGCGTTCCGGCTGAAGGCCATCGCGCTGCTGCGCCCCGAGCAGGCGGCCGAACTGCCGGGCTGGTTCAAGGCCGGTTTGCCCGGGCCCGGCCCGCACCGCGGCAAAGGCTTCGGCCGTGGCATGGGCCCCGCGGGCGACTTCGCCGGCTGTCCCCTGGGCGGCGGCCCCGGCCACGGCTTCCGCGGCGGCCGGGGCATGGGCCCGCGCTGGTTTGGCCCGGCCGAGCCGCCCGCGGCCGAAGGCGCTCCGGCTGTGCCGTCTGCCCCGGCGGTACCCTGACCGTAGCGGTTCGGGGGCCCGGTGCGAGGCGCCGCGGCCCCCGGCCGGGAAGTGGCTCACCCGTGAGCGCAACCGCGACCGATGCCAAGGCGGGCCCCCGGCGGGCCCGCATCACCTGGGCGCTCGGCGCCCTCGGACTCCTCAGCGCCGCCCTCGTCGCCGTCACCTTTGCGTCGTACCGTAGCGCCCATGCCGCCCGTCAGGACCACCTGCGCAACACGGCCCAGGGCTACGCGCTCGCCTTCGAAAGCGCGTTGCGCCGCTTCCGTCCGCTGCCCGGTCCCGAGGTCGACGCGCTGCTCGACGATGCCGTCGGCGACGAGGTGGCGGCCGTGGGGCTCGTCGACACCCAGGGCTGGGTCGTCGTGCGGCCGCGCCAACTGCCGCGTCCCGTCGGCGCCGATGGCTGGCTGCGCGCGGCCGGCGAACGCTTCCAGGTTTCGGCGCGCGAGCGCCTCGGTTCGGCCGGCGAGCCGCTCCACGATGTGGCGGTGCCGCTGTTCGTCGGCTGCCACGGCGAGCACCCGGGCCGGCCGCGCTGGGGCCGTCTGCGGCGCCTCTGGCAGGGCGGCGGCCCACCGCTTCTACCGCCGCCGTTCGGCGTCGTGCCGCCGCTGCCGGGGCTTCCGCCACCGCCGCTGCCCGGGGGCGGCGCGGTCGACGCGCCGGCGGCCCCCGCCGGGCCGATGGCCTGCGAACGCCCGCGATTCGTGCTGTGGCTGACGCTCGACGACACGGCCGGCGCGGCGCCCGTGCGCCAGGCACAGCTCCAGGCCGCGCTCACGGTCCTCGCGCTCCTGGTCGCCTGGGGGCTTGCGTTCCTTTGGCAGCGCACGCAGAACCGATTCCTGGCCCTCCAGGAGGCGTCGCGGCGGCGCGAGCAACTCGCGGCCCTCGGCGAAATGTCGGCCGTGCTCGCCCACGAGATCCGCAATCCCCTCGGGGCCATCCGGGGCCACGCACAACTCGTGGCCGAACGCATTGCGAACGACGAGCGCGCCACCCGCTCGTGCGCCGGCATCGTCCGCGAGACCAAACGCCTGGCGGCGCTCGTCGACGGTCTGCTGCGCTACGCGCGGCCCCCGGCAGCGCAGTGCGCCGACCTCGACGTGAACGAGGCCGTGCGCCGCGTGGCCGACCTCGTGGCCGCCTCGGCCGAAGCCGCGGGGGTCGCGTTCGAGGTCGAACTGCCCACGACACCCGTGCGCGCCCACGCCGACGGCGATGCCCTCGAACAGATCCTGCTCAACCTCACCCAGAACGCCCTCGACGCCGTTGCCCGCGGCGGTCGGGTGCGCATCGTGGCCGGCCCGGGGGCCGCGGGCGGAGCGCGCATTCTCGTTGCCGACGACGGTCCAGGCGTGCCGCCCGAGGCCGCCGAACGCATCTTCGAGCCATTCTTCACGACGCGCCCCGCCGGCGTGGGGCTCGGCCTGGCGCTCGCGCGCCAGATGGCCGAGGCTCAAGGCGGAACGCTGCGCCTCCTCGCCCAGGCCGAGCCCGGTGCGCTGTTCGAACTCGTGCTGCCCGCGGCGCCGCGTTCCCCCGCGGCTCTGCGCGTTTCACCCGATGCGGAGCGAGACCGATGACCTCACCCGCCAGCGACGTTCGCCTGCTCGTCGTCGAAGACCGCGCCACCATGCGGGAATTCCTGGTGGCAGCCCTCGAAGGCGGCGTCGGCCCCTACCGCTGCAGCGTCGCCGAAGCCGCCGACGGCCCGGCGGCGCTCGCGGCCCTCGAAGCGCGCGCCTACGACCTCGTGCTGACCGACCTCAAACTCCCGGGCAGCGACGGGCTGGCCGTGCTCGCCCGGGCGAAGGCGCTCTACCCCGACTGCGCGGTCATCGTGCTCACGGCCTACGGCACCATCGAGACGGCCGTCGCCGCCATGCGCCAGGGGGCCTACGATTTCCTGACGAAACCCGTCGAGAGTCCCGACGCGCTGCGGCTCGTGGTCGAGCGGGCCCTCGACGGCCTGCGGCTCCGCAAGGAAAACGAGAGTCTGCGGGCCGAGCGGCCGCGCAGTCCCGGCTTCGGCGACATCGTACACAGCGACTCGGGCATGGCGCGGGCCATCGCGCTCGCGCGGGCCGTGGCCGCGACCCCCAGCACCGTGCTGCTGCTTGGGGAGAGCGGTACGGGCAAGGAACTGTTCGCGCGCGCCATCCACGCCGCCGGCAGGGGCGAAGCCGCACCGTTTGTGGCCGTCAACTGCGCGGCCCTCCCGGCCGACTTGCTCGAAAGCGAACTGTTCGGGCACGAACGCGGGGCGTTCACCGGCGCCACGAACCAGCGCAAGGGGCGCTTCGAACTCGCCGATGGCGGCACGCTGTTTCTCGACGAGGTGGGCGAAATCGCCTTGCCGGTGCAGGCCAAACTGCTGCGCGTGCTGCAGGAAGGCACCTTCGAACGCGTGGGCGCAAGCCGCACGCAGCGCAGCGGGGCCCGCATCATCGCGGCCACGAACCGCGACCTCAAAGCCATGGTCGCCGAGGGCCGTTTCCGCGAAGACCTCTACTACCGGCTCGCCGTCTTCCCCATCACGCTGCCGCCGCTGCGCGAGCGGCCCGGCGACATCCTGCCACTTGCCCAGGCCGTGCTCGTGCGGCTCGCCCAGCGCAGCGGCGCCACGCCGCTCCGCATTCCCGAGACCACGGCCCAGTACCTGCGCGCCTACGACTGGCCCGGCAACGTGCGCGAACTCCACAACGTGCTCGAACGCGCCACCATCCTGGCCACGAGCCCCACGCTCGAACCCGACCTGCTGCCCGTCGAGCTGACGCTCGGCGCGGAGCCTGAGCCCGTCACCCCGAACGGCTCGCTACGCGAACTCGAACGCGATGCCATCCTGCAAGCCCTCGATGCGGCCGGTGGGCACCGGCGCCGGGCGGCCGAGCGGCTCGGCATCTCGGTGCGCACGCTCCAGTACCGCCTCAAGGCCTACGGGCTCGTGCGCCAGGACGAACCGCCGGCCTCCTGACGCCACGGATCGTCGCGCGTTCAGGCCGGTCGCGCGGTGCCGCTGCTCGCCGCGGCTTCGTAGCCGCCCAGGGCCGCGTCGAGTGCCGCGCGGCTGGCCACCTCGTGGGCCGTGAGGCCGACGGCCCGCGCCCCTGCCACGTTTTCGGCCCGGTCGTCGAAGAACGCGGCCTCGCTCGGCCGACAGCCGGCGCGGGCGCAGGCCGCCTCGAAGATGCGCCGGTCCGGCTTGTGGCAGCCCAGTGCAAACGACGTGACGACCGGGTCGAACGGGGCGAAAAGCGCCCCGGGCCAGGCCAGCATGGTCTCCAGGTGGCACGGGTCGGTGTCGGAGATGATGCCGAGCCGGAAGTGGCTGCCGAGCCGCGCCACCCGGGCAAACACGTCGGTGCGCGGAGCCAACATGGCCTGCCAGGCGCTCGCCACGGCGCCGGGGTCGGTCCCGGCGCCGGCCTGCGCCGCCACCTCGGCGAAGAACACCGCGGGCGCCAATTCGCCGCGGCTCAGCCGCAGATGCGCGTCGCCCAAGAACACGAGCTCGACGAAGCGCGCCGCGGGTGCCCCGGTGAGCGCCGCGAAGCGTGCGCCGGCCACGTCGGGCCGCACGTCGACCAACACCCCGCCCAGATCGAAAAACAGCGTCGTGAACATGCCTCGCGCCCCCGTGCCCCGTGTCTCGCGACCCGCTGTCGGCCTGCGGCGCCGCGCCCCTCCGCGCACCCGCCCGGCGATCCGCTCGCGCCGGCCGGCGTCGACCCGACGAGCTGGGCCCGGATTGCGGCTCCGGCGCCTGTCGTCCATAATCCGCTCGGCCGGCGCAGGCAAGACCCAGCGCGGAGCGGTGCGTATCCCGGGCGCCTTGCCTTGGCCTTGGACGCAGCGCTGCGGCCCCTGCCTGTCGCCCGGCGCCTGTGGTCGTCGTCTCCAGCCGAATGGGGAGTGCCGAGCCCATGCCGCCCCAACCGTCCGTCGCCGCCGGCCCGTCCCGCCGGCTCCGGGTTGCCGCAACGCTCGCGCTGACGTTCGGCGCGGCCGCGCTCACACTGCTGCTGCATCCCGACCCGGCGCGGCTCCAGGCGCTCGTCGCTCCCGGCTTCTATGCTTCGCTGTTTGCCGGCGACCGCCCCCCGGCCGCGGCGTTCCTGATGAGCCAGGGCCGGTTCACGCCGGCGTCGGGGCCGCACACCGGGCCGCTCTGCACCGTCGGGCCCCCCCGCGTGCTCGCCCCGCCGGCCCTCCAGGCCGAGCTTGCCGGGCACGTCGCGGGCTTGTGCACCTTCTCGAACGACGCCGGCCGCGCCGAATTCACGGTCGAGGCGCGTGCCGGCGCCGACGCGCTGCACGTCACGCTCCGGGTCGAGCCGCCGGCGGCCGGCCAACCGGCGTTCGTCGCCTGGTCGCAACCGCTGCCGGGGCCGACGTCACTCTGGCCGCCGCTGCTCGCGATCGGGCTGGCGCTCGCGTTTGGCCGCGTGTTGCTGGCCCTGGGTCTCTCCATTGCGCTCGGCGCCCTGCTGCTTGCCGACGGCGATCCGGCCGGGGCCGCGGTCGTGGCCCTCGTCGACTTCTTCTGGCCGGCCCTGGCCAACGCCGACACCCTCTACATCCTGGGCTTCACGTGCACGCTGCTCGGCATGGTGGCCATTTCGATGCATTCGGGGGGGCTCTCGGCGCTCGTCGGCTCGGTGGCGCGCCGGGGCCGCTCGCCGCGCGCGGCCCAACTCACGACGGCGGTGATGGGCACGCTCGTTTTCTTCGACGACTACGCCAACACCATCGTCGTCGGCGCTTGCGCCCGCCCGCTCACCGACCGCCACCGGGTGTCCCGCGAGAAGCTCTCCTACCTCGTCGACGCCACGTCGGCCCCGGTGGCCGGGCTGGCCGTCATCTCCACCTGGATCGGCATCGAGGTCTCGTTGCTCGACAGCCAACTCGCCCACTTCCCGGGTGCCGCGAGCGGCTACGAGGTCTTCTTTGCGGTCGTGCCGTTTCGCTTCTACTGCATCTTCGCGCTCGTTTTCCTGTATCTCGTCGCGGCCCTCGGACGCGATTTCGGCCCCATGCTGCAGGCCGAGCGCCGGGCGCGCCAGACGGGGGCGGTACTCGCGCCCGACGCCCGCCCGCTCGTGACCCGCGGCGTCTCCGACGCGGAGCCGGCGCCGGGCCGCACCGCCCGCGGCTACCAGGGGGCCTTGCCGATCGTCGCCGTGCTGCTGACGGTCGTCATCGGTTTTCTCTACGCGGGCCGCGACGCCGTGGCGGCCGCCGGCCTGTCGTTCGATCTGCTCGACTTCCGCGTCTGGCAACTGGCGTTCACCGCCGGCGGGGCCAAGAGCGGCCCCGTGCTGCTCGCCTCGGGCGTCGTCGGCACGCTCGTTGCGGCCGCACTGGCACTCGCCCCGCGCCTCCTCACGCTGCGCCGCACGGTCGGCGCCTGGCTTCAGGGCGTGCGCGGCATGCGCCTCGCCATCGCGGTGCTGCTGCTGGCCCTCACCATCCGCCACGTCACCGACGCGCTCGGCACGGCGCCCTTCCTCGTGGCCCTGCTGCACGACCTGCCCCCGCTATGGCTGCCGTTGCTCGTCTTCGCGCTCGCCGCGTGCATCTCGTTTGCGACCGGCACGTCCTGGGGCACCATGGGCATCCTCATGCCGGTGGCGATCCCGCTCGTGGCGCACCAGGCGCAAGCCGCCGGGGCCGCCGACGCCCCGCTGCTCCTGCTGCTCGCCACGAGCGCGGTGCTCGACGGCGCTATCTTCGGCGACCACTGCTCGCCCATTTCCGACACGACGGTGCTCTCGTCGGCGGCCTCGGGGGCCGACCACCTGCACCACGTGCGCACGCAGCTGCCCTATGCGGTGGCCGTCATGCTGGTCGCCGCTTCGGCCGGCCACCTCTGGCTCGCGGCCACCGACCTCTCGGTCGTCACGGCCTATCTGCTGGGCGTCGCGGCGATCGTGGGCATCCTGTTCGCGCTGGGGCGGCGCCCCTGAGCTACAGGTCGACCTGGGTGACGTCGGTGATGAGCGAGCCGAAGAACGCCCGGCCCACGCGCTGGAAGCGTTCGGGCGCGTCGGTGCAGAAGAAGCGCCGTTCGCCCTGAACCGTGGCGGGGTTGAGCAGATCGCGTTCGGTGAGCATGCGCGCCACGTCGTCGGTCACGGCTTCAGCCGAGTCGACGAGCACGGCGTCGGTGTCGTACTGGTTTTTCAGCACGTGGCGGATGAGCGGCTTGAAGAGCGGGTAGTGCGTGCAGCCGAGCACCAGCGTGTCGACGCGCGCCGCGGCCAGCGGCTCGAGGTAGCGTTCGAGCACGAGGCGCGCCACTTCCGTGTCGACCCAGCCTTCCTCGGCGAGCGGGACGAGCAGCGGGCAGGGCTGGCTCACGACCGGCAGCCACGGGCGCCGCGCGTGGATGGCCAGCTCGTAGGAGCCGCTGCGCACCGTCCCCTCCTGGCCGATGACGCCGACCGGCCCGCCGCGCGTCTGCTGCACGGCCGCGCGGGCCCCCGGCCCGATGACGCCCAGCACGGGCACTTCGAATTCCTGCCCGAGGGTCGGCAGCGCCAGCGCCGAGGCCGTGTTGCAGGCCACCACGATGGCTTTCACGCCCTGCGATGTGAGGAAGCGCACGCACTTGCGTGCGTAGCCGCTCACCGTTTCGGCGCTTTTCGAGCCGTAGGGCAGCCGCGCGGTGTCGCCGAGATAGATGACGTGTTCGTGGGGCAGCCGGTCCGACAACTCGCGCGCCACCGTGAGACCGCCGATTCCCGAATCAAAAACGCCAATTGCCGCAGTACGCATGCGTTCTCCTCCCGGACGAGGGCGGTAGTGTAGTCGAGCCCGCGGCGCTGCGCCACTTCTCCATTGCGCTACCGCGAACTCCGGGGCGTGCCGCGGGTGCCGGCCCCGCTGCGATGCGCCGCCGTGGGCGAAGATTTGCTGCGGGATGTGCTTGCCAGGGCGTGGCGGCTTGCGTACGATCCTCGGCCTGCGCCGACGCCCGGAAACTCCGGCCGGCGCCGTCCGGGGTTGTCACGTTTTTGGGCCCCACCCCCTACTACCCGCCACGGGGCTCCCGAGCGGCACGAGGGCGGCGCCAGCGGCTCCCCACCGAGCTGGCTCTCCTGATGGCGGTGGCCCGCCCACGGCGGCCACGCGAGGCATCGCATGCAAGCACCCGAGGATCGGCCGATCGACCCGACGACGGGCATGCCGGCCGAAGAAGAAGACTTCGCCGCCATGTTCGCCGCGTCCGAGGCCACGTCTGCCACGCCCGAGCCCGGCGAGACCATCCGCGGCGTCATCGTCAAGATTGGCGACGGCGTCGCGTTCGTCGACATCGGCGCGAAGAGCGAGGGCATCATCGAACTCGCCGACCTCTGCTCCGAAGGCGATGGCGCCGAACCCGCGCTCGGTCAGGAAGTCGAAGCCTACGTAGTCGCGAACAGCCCCGAGGTGCGGCTTTCGCGCACGCTCGCGCGCACGCAGGCCCAGCGCGAAGAACTCCGGGTCGCCTATGAACACCGCATCCCGGTGCAGGCGCACGTGGTGAGCCGCAACAAGGGCGGCTTCGAAGTGCGCGTCGGCGGCATGCGCGGATTCATGCCCGTCTCGCAGGTCGACCTCCAGCGCAGCGACAATCCCGACGAGCACGTGGGCAAGAGCTACCGCGTGCGCATCTCCGAGTTTTCGCCCGACGGGCGCAACATCGTCGTCTCGCGCGCCGTCCTGCTGCGCGAAGAAGCCGCCGAACGGGCGCACGAAACGCGCAAGCGGCTCGTGCCCGATGCCGTGTTCGAGGGCGAAGTGCGCCGCGTCACCGACTACGGCGCGTTCGTCGACATCGGCGGCATCGACGGGCTCGTGCACGTCTCCGAACTGCGCTACGGCCACGTCAGCCGGGCTGCCGACGTGGTCAAGCCGGGCGACAAGGTGCGCGTCCGCGTGCTCAAACTCGAACCCGAACGCGATCGCATCTCGCTCAGCATGCGCATGCCCGAAGAAGACCCGTGGAAAACGGCCGTCGGCACGCAGTTCAAAGAAGGCGGCAACTACGAGGGCACCGTGCAGCGGCTCGAAGACTACGGCGCCTTCGTCGAACTCGCCCCGGGGCTCGAAGGCCTGCTGCACGTCTCCGAACTCACCTGGGATCGCCGCGTGCGCCACCCGCGCGACGTGCTGAGCCCGGGCCAGAAGGTCACGGTGCAGTTGCTCGCCATCGACCTCATGCGCCAGCGCCTGTCGCTCGGCATGAAGCAACTGTCGGCCGACCCGTGGCAGCGCGTCGCCGATGCCTACCCGGTCGGCAGCGTCGTGCGCGGGGTCGTCGAAAGCATTGCGCAGTTCGGCGTGTTCGTGACGCTCGAAGCGGGGGTCACGGGCCTCGTGCCCACTTCCGAGAGCGGCACCGAACGCGGCACCGATCTCCGCCGCGCCTTCGCGGTCGGCCAGCCCGTCGAGTGTGCGGTACTGGCCATCGAGCCCGACCGGCGCCGCTGCACGCTCACCATCAAGGGCTTGCAGACGCAGGCCGAACGGCGCGAAGTCGACGCATTCCTGGCCTCCCAGCAGCCGCCGAGCGAAACCCCCCGCGCCGACCGCCGTCCGAGCGGTGGGCTCGGCACGCTCGGCGACGTGCTGCGCGCCAAACTCGACAAGACCCGCCCGCGCCCGTAGTTCGAGGGGCGTGCCTGCCAGCCCCTCCGCCCACTCCCCCGCGTTGAAGCCCCGCGTGCACCGCCGCCGGGCCGCTCGCGCGCCCGTCAGGCGAAGGGCCGCAGCTCGCGCAGCCCGTGGCGCTCGGCGTACGGGCGGGCAACACCGCAGCAGCGCACGAAGGCCTCGCAGTCCAGGCACTTTTCGCCGAAGACGTGCGTCTCGCCGTCGGCCCAGGCCACGGACAGCACGAGCAGCCCGGTCAGGTCGTCGAGGTAGTGCGTCGTGCCAAAGGCGCGCCGGCTGAGCGCGTCGGCCGTTGGGTCGCCGAGCACGCAGTTTGGAAACGACTCGAACAGCATGGTGGCCCCGAGCTGCCGCGCTTCGGCTTGCAGCCGGGCCACGAGCGGACGCACCGCGTCGTAGCGCAGCTCGGCCGGGGCCCAGTCGCGTGCGCGCGAGAACAGCGACGGAAACGCGAACTTGAACGCGACCTGCCGGCCAAACCGCTCCCGGCAGACCGCAAGGTAGTCTGGGAGCGTCGGCACGTTGACGCCCGTCAGCACCGCGTTCAGCAGCACATCGGCCCCGGCGCGCCCGAGCGCTCGGATGCCGGTGGTCGTCTCGCGAAACGCGGCCTCCGACCCCCCGCAAAGCGTGCGAAACGGCTGCGGCTCGTGCGTGTGGTACGACACCACGACGCGCGTGAGCCCGGCCGCCACGGCGCGCGCGGCGAGGCCGCGTTTGGCAAACGGGCGTCCGTTCGTCATGAGTGCAAACCGCCCGCCGCCGGCCGTGAGCCGCGCAACGAGCGGCCAGAAGGCGGGGTGGGCCAGGGGCTCCCCGCCCGTGAGCACGACGTGGCGAAACCCGAGCGTCCGCACCCAGTCAGCGCGCCGCAGCAATTCGTCGGCGGCGTGGGTGAGCCCGCGGTCGGCGCCGGGGTCGGAGCACATCGGACACCGGTTCGAGCACACGCTGCCGAGTCGCAGCAGCACGGAACTCGTCGCGGAAAGGGGCTCGACTGCCGGCAAGCGCCGCCGCACGAAGCCGGTGCGTGGGTCGCGCTCGACCCGCGGCGCCTCCGGCGCGCTGCCGGCCGTAACGGAAAGCCGCTGCAGCAGGCCCTCAAGCGCGTCCATCGCGAACCTTTCTCCGGGGTGCCTTGACACGCGGGCGCAGCGCGCCAACATGGTGCGGGGCCCCGCCGGGGCCGGCCGCAAACCTGAGTGAGCGAGCGGAGGAACGCATGAGCCTGCCTGTTCAGTCGCTACCCGAACGCGACGCCATGTGCCTCGTCTACCGTGGGCCGCGCGCCGGCAGCGGTCGCGCCATTGCCCAGATGATGGGCTGGGTGGACCACTACTTCAAGGGACGCATGAGCGAAGTGGTCGTCGAGCACCAGGGCCTGCCGTCGCCCGATCCGGCCGTGCGTCGCGACCCGCAGCAGCCGGTGGCCCTCGAACTGTCGTTCGTCATCGACGACACGGTGCCCCGCCAAGGCCAGTTCCCGCCCGGCTTCGCCATTCGCCGGCTGCCCGCCGAGCGCATCGTCACGCGTGTGTTCAATGGGCCGCTCGTGACCCTCGATGAGCAGACGCTCCCGTGGCTGGCCGAGGTGCAGCGGGAGTACGACGTCGAGCCGCTCTTCCGGCAGCGCTTCCTGCGCGCCGTGCTGAGCGATCCGCGGTCGCCCGACTGGCAGATCGAGGGGCAGCTGGTCTTGAAGTAGGGCGGCCCGGCGCCCGGACCGCCCCCGGGTGCGGTGCCTACTTTTTGGGTTCGGGGCGGCGGCCGATCAGCCCCTCGAAGAAACTCGCCACGTCGAGTTTGATGGGTACCGGCGCCGCCGCCTTCGTGCCCGGCGCATCGGTGGGCGGGCCGCCCGCGGCTGCGTCGCTCGGGGACGCCTCGCCGGACGGCGCCGTCACGCTGCCGAGCCCGAGTTCGGGCGGTAGCAGCGCCTTCGCGAGCGCGCCGAACAGCCCGCGCACCAGCGTGCCGCCGTGTTCGGCGAACTGCTGGCGGCCGAGTGTGACGGGGCCCGCGGTACCGCCGGGCGGGGTGAGTTTTTCGGCCACGAACGCGCGAAACGCGTCGCGCAGCGCATCGCCGATCTGCCGTTCCATGACCGTTGCCGGCCGGGCCGGCCGGGGGGCGGGTGCGGCGGCCGCGTCAGCGGCAGGCCGCACTGCGGCCGGCTCCGGCGCAGCCGGCGCCGCGACCACCGGGGGGGCGGCCTCGGCCGGCGCAGCGGGGGGCTCGGCCGCGGCCGGCGCGGCCGGCGCCGGCTTCTCACTCGGAACCGCTCGCAATCGCACCACTTTTGACGCCCCGGCCACATCGGCGCCGGCCAGGGGCGCGCTCGGCGCCGGCGTGGCCCCACCGGGGGCCATGCGCGGCAGCAGGGTCTTGGCCTGTTCGGCCAGCGCCCCGAACATGGCCTGCAGCACGCCCGGCCCGTGCTCGGCAAGCTGGTGTTCGGAAAGCGCCGAGAAGTCGGTCTCGCCCGCCGCGTTCTGCACCGGCAGCCCGCGCCCCCCGAGGTAGCGCGCGGCGGCCTGCTTCATGGTGGCGACGAGCGTGTCGCGGACGAGTTCGCCCGTGGCATGCTCGGGGGCCTTCGCCGCCGCCGTTTCGGTTGCCGGCGGCGGGGTTGGCTCGGCCTGCGCTTGGGTCGTTTCGGCGGGCGCGGCCGCGGCGGCGGCCGGCTTGGCGGCCGTGCGGCGCCGCTTCGGCGGGGCTTGGGTTGCCGCCGTTTCGGCGGCCGCGGCGGCTTTCGC
>CAYRCM010000152.1:0-14893 GCA_964422715.1 uncultured Myxococcales bacterium
CCCCGGCCCGAGCGCCGGCCCCCGTCGCTGCCGCGCCGCCCGGCAGCGCCCCGAACGGGCCGCCACGGGCCGGCGAGCGGCTCATCGGCCGCGTCGTCGACCCGGGGCAACTCGAAGCCCTCGTCGACACCCCGCGCGGGCTCGTGCGGGTGCGCGGCGGTGTGCCGGGCGACGATCTCGCGTTGCGGCTCGTGCACGTCGGCAAGAACGCGCTCTGGGGCGCGCTCGAACGCGTCGTGCGGCCCGGGCCCGAACGCGTGGCGCCGCGCTGTGGGCTCATCGCGACGTGCGGCGGCTGCCCCTGGCAGGCCTGGGAACTGGCGGCCCAGCGGGCCGAAAAGACGCGCCGGCTCGGCGAACTTCTGGCTCCGCTCGGCGCCGGACCGCTGGCGCCGCTGCGCGGTGCCGCCGTGGCCTACGGCTTTCGCAACAAGGTGCTGGTCGTGGCGGGCGGGCGGCCCGGGTCCCTGGCGTTCGGGCTCTACGCACCGCGCAGCCACGCCCTCGTGCCGGCCGCCGACTGCCCCGTGCAGGTGCCGGCCGGCACGGCCGTGCTGCATGCCGTGGGCGAACGGCTTTCAGCGCTCGGTTTCGGGCCGGCGGACGACGCCGCGCGACCGGGACCCGGTGTCGCCGGCCGGTTGCGCCACGTGCTCGTGCGCGTGGCCCCGGGCACCGGGCAGGTGGGCGTCACCCTCGTGCTCCAGGACTGGCCCCCCCGCAACGCGCCTGAACTCGCCGCGGCCCTCGCCGGCATCCCCGATGTCGTCTCGTTGTGGCTGAACCATCAGCCCGAGCCCTCCGGGGTGGCGCTCGGCCCGACGCTGAGTCCGCTCGCGGGCCAGCCGCGGCTTCTGGCCGACGTGCGCGGCACGCGCTATCTGCTGACGCCGACGGCGTTTTTCCAGACCAACACCCCCGCTCTGCCGCTGCTCGTCGATACGGTCGACGAGGCGCTGCCGGCGGCCATGGAACACCTGGTCGACCTGTTTTCGGGCGTGGGGCTCTTCTCCCTGGCCGTTGCCCCGCGCTGCCGGCTCGTGACCGCGGTCGAGGCCGACCCGCGCGCGGCCCGTGACCTCACGGCGGCCGCGCGCCACCTGCGCCTGCCGCACGTGCGGGTCGAATCGGGTGACGCCCGTCGGCTCGGCCGGCTCAGGCCGCCGCCCGACGCGCTCGTCGTCGACCCACCGCGCGGCGGCCTCGGCCCGGCCCTCGTCCAGCACATCGCCACGGCGCTCGCCCCGCGCCACCTCGTGTACGTGTCGTGCGCGCCAGCGGCGCTGGCCCGAGACCTGGCCGGGCTCGTCGCGCACGGCTACCGCCTGCGCCGCGTGACCCCCGTCGACCTGTTCCCGCACACGCCGCACGTCGAAACGGTTGCCGCCCTGGAACGCACGTAGCCGCGGCCGCCGGCGCGAGGCCCCGCCCACCGCCCCCCGCGCCGAGTTTCCGCGCCCCGCCGCCGGCCGTCCCGCCCGGCGGCCGCAAGCGTGACAAATGCGAGCGGCTTCCATAGGATGGCGTCCCGGTGCCGGCTCTGGCGGCGCGCTCCCTGCCCGGGTCGCGCCGGCCACGCCCGCGGAGGATCTCATGTTGCGCATCCAAACTCTGTTGCGACCGGCCCTCGCCGGCGTCTTCGCTCTGACGCTGCTCGTGCCGGCGGCCACGCAGGCGGCGGCCCGCCCGAACCGCGACCGGGCCAAGGTCCTTCTCGCCCAAGGGCAGGACCACTATCGGGCCGGGCGCTTCGAACTGGCCATCAAGTTGTTCCTCGAAGCGTACGCGGTCGACCCGGATCCGGCCATCCAGTTCAACGTGGGCCGCGCCTACGAAGAGCTCGGACGGGCCGACGACGCCATCAAGGCCTACGAGTTGTGCCTGCGCGGCAGCCCCGCGCCCGACGTGGCCCGTCGCGCCAAGGGCAACCTCGAATACCTGCGCGCACGCGGCGGGCGCGGACGGCTCGCCGTGGTCGTCGACGCCGACGGCGCCGACATCGCCGTCGACGGCCGCCTGCTCGGCCGTTCGCCGATGTCGCCGCTCGAACTGCCGCCCGGCAAGCACACCGTGCGGGTGGCCGCGGCCGGCCGGCCCACGGTCGAACGCGACATCGAAGTCGTCGACGGCACCGAAACGGTGTTGCAGGTCTCCCTCGCGCGCGGCACGGCCGTCGTCCCGGGGGCCGGCAGCGAGACCGACACGCCGGTGCAGCGCCCCACGGCCTTCGTCGTCGACGAACCGAAGCCGCGCATCCACCCGGCAGCCTGGGCGACGCTCGGCTCGGGCGCGGCGCTGCTCATCACCGGCGGCATTCTGGCGGGCATCGCCGAGGCCAATCGCGACGAGGTGCGCGATGCCATGCGCAAGATCCAAAACGGCTACATCGCCGGCATCACGCGCAAAGACGCCGTATTGCGGCGCGACAAGGCCAACCAGGAAATGACCGCCGGGGTCGTGCTCATGAGCATCGGCGGGGCGGCGCTCGCGGCCTCCATTCCGCTCTTTTTCCTGAACCGCGGCGGCGCGGGCGGGGCGGGCGGCGCGAGCGACGAGGCGCCCGCCAGCGAGGAAGAGCCGACAAGCGGCGGCTGGGGTGACCAGACCTCCCTCTCGGCCACCCCCGTCGACGGCGGCGGATACTTCAGCGTGCAGGGGAGGTTCTAGCCATGGGTCACTCGACGCGCAGCTTCCGCGGCATCCCCTGCCGGCTTGGTGCAGCGCTGTTGGTTCTGGCCGCGGCCGCGTGCACCGACGACCTCGGCCTCGACCGCTACAACCCCGACGCGCGCTGGCGCTGTTCGCCCGACGGCGGCGAATGCGGCCCCGGCTGGCACTGCGTGGCGGGCGCCTGCATCCCGGACAACTACGACGCGGGCGGCGACGGCGGTGGGCAACCCGACACGGGCCCCGCCCCCGACGGCGACGCCGGCGGCTGTCCGACCGTGTGCGCCATCGGGCAGACCGAATGCCGCGTGCCCACGGCCGGTGCCGATCCGCAACTGCGGCGCTGCGAGGCCGGCGCCGGCGGCTGTCCGCAGTGGTCGGGCTTCGAGGCCTGCGACGACGGCAGCCCGTGCACGACCGATCGGTGCGACCTGACGGCCAATGCCTGCGTCTTCGACCCCGTCGCCGACAGCACCCCGTGCGACGACGACAACGGCTGCTCGCAGGACGACCGCTGTCAGGCCGGACAGTGCCTCGGCACGACCTGCGCCTGCGAGTGCTGCGCGCCCGCCGACTGCCCCGACGACGGCGACCTGTGCAACGGCCTCGAGACGTGCATCGACAACGTCTGCGGCATCGCCCCCGACACCGCCGTGAACTGCGACCCCTCGAACGACACGGCCTGCCAGGTCAACCGCTGCGCCCCCGAAACGGGCAACTGCGCCATGGAAAACCTGCCCGACGGCACCGAATGCGACTCGGGCGTGCCCTGCGTCATCAACGCCCACTGCGTCGACGGCGAATGCCGGGTCACCGAAGAAAACGGCTGTGACGACGGCAACGACTGCACCGCCGACGCCTGCGACACCGTCGAGGGGGTGTGCGAGCACACGCCGCTCGACGCCATCCCGTGCAACGACGACGACCCGTGCACCGAGGTGGGGGTCTGCCAGATGGGCACGTGTCTCGCCGGTGCCGACACGTGTGGACCGCGCTGCAGCATCCTCGAGACGCTCACGTGCGGGGTTGCGACGAACCCGGTGGCGCTCACCGACCCGAGTTTCGGCACGTCCAGCCTGGCCCGCTACGCCTGCGGTGTGCCCCCCATCCTCGACGGCGCCGAGGTGGCCTACCGGTTCGTGGCCCCGGCGACCGGGATCGTGCGCTTCACGGTCGACTCACCCGATGCCACGGGCGACCTGTGGCTCATCGTGTGGGCCGAAGGCTTCGCGCCGTGCCTGCCCGAAAACGTGACCTGCGCGTTTGGCAAGCAGACGCTCGACGTGCCGGTGACGGGCGGTGAGACCTACGACGTGGTCATCGACGGCAAGGCGGGCCTCACGGCCGTCGTGTCGCTGACGGCCACGTGCGGGGAGCCCGAACGCTGCGCCACCCCCGGCGACGAAGACCTCGACGGGCTCGTCGGCTGCGACGACCCCGACTGCCAGGGCGACCCCGACTGCGCCACCGAACTCTGCGCGGCCGAGGCTACGCTGCGTTGCGGCGCGACGCTGGTCGGCGAACTGGCGTTTCGCGCGAACCAGCTGCTGCGCTACGCCTGCACCGGCGACGACGTGTGGCTCGGCTCCGAAGTCGCCTATGAATTCACGCCGGCCGACGACACGTGGGTGCGCGCCAATCTCACGGCCAATCGCGACTTGCAGCTGCTGGTGCTCGAAGGACACTGCGGCGACAACGCCTGCATGGCGGTCGGCAGCGGCACACCGGTGCAGAGTTGGCAGGGGCCGCTGCGGGCCGATACGCCGTACTACTTCGTGGTCGACAGCCGCGAAGGGGCCGATGGCAGTTTCGGGCTCGAGCTCGTCTGTGGCGTGCTGCCCACGACCGAATCCCTCTGCGCCGACGGCCAGGACGACGACGACGACGGCCAGAGCGACTGCGCCGACCTCGACTGCCTCGACGCCGCCGACTGCGTCGAAGACTGCCGCAACGGGTTCGACGACAACGACGACGGGCTCAGCGACTGCCGCGACCCGCGTTGTCTGCGCTCGGCGGCCTGCGTCGCGGGCGGCACGTGCGCGCTGTCCGGGGTGGGCATCAACGCCGCCACCACATCGGTCACAGGCACCACGACCGGTGGCGCCGACGACGTCGACCTCTACGCGTGCAGCGACCGCAGCGAGTGGGGCCCCGAATACGTCTACACGCTCTATCCCAATGTCAATTCGCTCGTCACGTTCGAGTTGTTGACGGCCGACGACGGCCCCGACCTCGACCTCTTCGTGCTCGACCCCGAGTTGAATTCGCTCGGCGCCTGCGACGGCGCCACGTGCATCGCGGCCGCGGCGACCACCGGCCACCGCGAGCGGCTGTCGCTGCCGGTACGCGGTTCCAAGACCTACTACGTGGTCGTCGATGGCCCGAACGGGGCCTATGGCGACTTCCGCCTCAACGTACGCTGGGCCGAACGCGAGAACTGCGCGAGCGCGGGCGACGCAGACGGGGACGGCTTCTTCAAGTGCATGGACCCCGACTGCCAGCGCGATTCGGCCTACTGCGCCGAAACCTGCGGCAATGGCAGCGACGACGATCAGGACGGCTTCGTCGACTGCGCCGACCCGGCCTGCGCAGGCCACTGCGGCCGCGGTTGTGCGCCGGCGGCCTCCATCACGTGCTCCACGACGGTCTCGGGCTTCACGGGCGACGGCCGGCGGGCCCTCGACTGGTACAGCTGCCTGACGGTGCCGCACCTCGGCCCGGAAGTGGCCTTCCGCTACTTCGACGCGCTCAGCACGCGCGAGGTGACACTCGCCGTCGAAGGGCCCGACGACCTGTCGGTGGTCGTGCTCGAAGACGCGAGCGGGCTCTGCGACCCGGCGACGTGCCGATTTGCCGGCCGGGCGGGCGATGACGGTGGCGTGCGCTTCGTCGCCCAGGCCAACACCGCCTACACGGTGCTGCTCGACAGCGTCACCGACGTGGCCGTGCCCTATCGGCTCTCGGTGGCCTGCTCCAGCCCCGAAAACTGCCTGAACAGCGTCGACGACAACAACGACGGCGCGCTCGACTGTCTCGATTCCACCTGTCAGACATCCGAATTCTGTTTCGAAGCCTGCGCGAACGGCGAGGACGACGACATCGACGGCTGGACCGATTGCGCCGACCCGTTCTGCTGGAACGCCCCCGAATGCGCCGGCCAGTGTTTCACCCGCGAAACGCTGCGTTGCGGCGACACCATGGTCGCCGATACCCAGGGTGGGCCCGAGCTCGTCTCCGAGTGGTCGTGCAGCCCGCGCGTGGGCGGCACGTTCGGCCCCGAACGCGGCTACCGGCTCACGGTGCCCGGTCCGGCCGTGCAGCGCGTCACGCTGCAACTCGACGCCCCCCTCGCCGACCTCGTCGCGGTCGTCCTCGAAGAGCAGATCGACCCCGAAGACCCCGAGCGCCGGTTCTGCAGCCCGGTGGCCTGCGTCGCCGAGACGAGCACGCTCACGGGCGGCGAGGTCACGTTCCATGGCAAGCCGGGCGCCACCTACCACGTCATCGTAGATGGGCTCGGCGACGCGGAGGGACGCTTCACGCTCGCGGCCACGTGCAGCGATGCCGAGGTGTGCGGCAACGGCGTCGACGACGACGGCGACGGGGCCATCGACTGTGCCGACCGCGCCTGCCAGGTGCTCGCCGAATGCGTCGAGACCGCCTGCGCCGATCTGCGCGACAACGACAACGACGGCGCCATCGACTGCGCCGACGACGACTGTCTCGCGGCCCCGGGCTGTCTTTGCCAGGGCGCAGAACCGATCACGTGCGGGGCGACGCGGCCCTACGACCTCACCTACGACGTGGGCCGCGTCGACGGCTACGGCTGCGGGCCGGGCATCGATCTCAACGGCCCCGAACACGTCTACTCGTTGCAGGCGCCGAGCAACGGCCGCATTCGCGTCGACGTCGAGGCGGCCGAGTTCGACGCCGCTGTGGTGGTCCTCAACAACGTCTGCAACCCGCAGTCGTGCGAATTGGCAGTCGACAACGCCGGTCCCGGCGAGCCCGAGTCGGCCACGTTCACGGCCACGCAGGGCAACGTGTACTACGTGGTCGTCGAAGGCGCGCGCGGCTACTTCGGCGCGCCGTACGAACTCGCCGTGCGCTGCGAGGCGGGTGAGGCCGGCCATTGCGACGACCGGCTCGACAACGACCTCGACACGCTCACCGACTGCGCCGACGCCGACTGCCAGGGGGCGCCTCTGTGCGCCGGCGACGAGACGGGCGTCTTCGACGGCTGCCGCGACCGCTTCGACAACGACGGCGACGGCCAGACCGATTGCCTCGACGGCGACTGCCTCGGCGCCGACGACTGTCTCATGGAAACCGTCTGCGACGATGCCTTTGACGACGACGGCGACGGGGCCGTCGACTGCGACGACCGCGACTGCGCCGGCAACCTCGGCTGCCGCCGCGAGCCACGCACCCAGTGCGACGACGGACTCGACAACGACGGCGACGGGCTGCGCGACTGCGCCGACCCCGATTGCGCCGAGGTGCCGCCGTGCGTCGCCGCGTGCTACGAAGACACGGTGGCCGGCTGCGGCACCGTGGCCACCGAGCAGTCGACCGCCGGCCAGCAGAACGACGTCAGTTTCTACGGTTGTGCCCCGGAACGCGACGAGAGCGGCGGCGAGACGGTCTTCCGCTTCACGACCGACGCGACGCGGCTCGTGCGCGCCGAATTGACCGAGGCCACGGGGCTCATCGACCTCTTCCTGCTCGCAGACGCCTGCCAAGAAAACACTTGCTTGGCCTGGGGTTCCCCGCTGACCTTCCAGGCCGAGGCGGGCCGCACCTACTACCTCGTCGCCGACGGTTTCTTCGAGTCGCAGGGCACGTTCAACCTGCGGGTGCTCTGCCAGCAGCCCGAAACCGGCGACCTCTGCGGCGACGGGCTCGACAACGACTTCGACGACCTCACCGACTGCGCCGACGCCGACTGCGCGGGCAACGCCGCCTGTCCGGCCACGTGCAACGTCGACGGGGTCATCACCTGCGGGCAGGTCGTGGTCGGCGGCAACGCCGAGTACGGCAACGACATCTCGTTCTACAACTGTGCCGGCAGCGACGCCTCGGGCGGCGAGGTGGTCTACCGGTTCACCGCCGAGGCGGCGGAGCGGGTCATCGTGCGCCGCGAACCCGACGGCGGTTCCCCGGGCCAGGACCTCGCTCTCTTCGTCTTGTCCGACCTGTGCGACAGCGCAGCCTGCGTGGCGCACGGCTCCGGCGAGGTCCGTTTCGACGCCATTCCGGGCACCACCTACTACGTGGTCGTCGACGGGGTGGCTGGCGACGTGAGCCAGTATCGGCTGCGCGTCGATTGCGAGGATGTCCGATGAACGCGCCCATGGCCGGAGCCGCAAACGACGTCCTGCAGGCACGGGTCGCCGAATGGCTCGGCGAGCCCGTGCAGGCGGTGGTGCCCCTCGGGGTGGCGGCCTACAACGCCCACTACCGGGTCGAAGCGGCGAGCGGCCGCTACCACCTCGTGCGCTACTTCAACACGGGCGAACGGGCGCTCGGCGGCATCCGCTTCGAGCACGCTGTGGTCACGCACCTCGAACGACACGGCTTCACGCGCCTGCCGCGGCTCGTCGAACGCGCCGGCCGCACGCTTTTCCGCATGGGCGACGACCACTTCGCGCTCACGGTCTGGATCGACGGCTGTGCCACCGAAGTCGACCGTCCGGTGACCCCCGCGCAACTCGCCGCCACGGGCCGCACGGTGGCCGCGCTGCACCGCGCCATGGCGGGCTTCGGCGAACGGCTCGCGTATCTGCCCGAACACGTGTTCGTCTACCCGGCTGACGAAGTCCGGCGCCGCGCCGACGCGCTCATCGAGAACCTGGCCGGGCTCGCGGCCGACCCCAACGCCCCGCACTTCGACGCCGCGGGCCGCGCCACGCTCGCGGCCTGGCTGCCCACGGTGGGGCCACGGCTCGAGCGCTTCCCGTGGGCTCTATACGACGACGTGCGCGCCGAATGCCCGGGCACGCCGCTCGTGCACGGCGACATCCGGCTGCTGAACCTCGTCTTCGCGGGCGACGAGGTCGCCGCGGTGCTCGATTTCAACGCCAGTTTCAACGAATTGCGGCTCTGGGATCTGGCCTACGGGGCCCTCTCGCTCGCCGGCACCGAAACGGTGGGGGTGGTCAGCCACCCCGAACGCGCCCAGACGTTCCTCGCGGCCTACGACGCGGCCTACCCGCTCAGCGCCGCCGAACGCCGGCTGCTGCCGCATTTTCTGGAGTTCACGGTGTTGAAACTCCTGCTCGCCATGCCGACGGCGGCCGGGCTGCGGGCCCGGTTGCCGCTGCTCGCAGACCTCGACGACGGGCTCGCCGCCGCCTGCTGCGCCCCCGTCTTGTGATTCCGCCGCTCACAGAACCCCCGAAGGAGTGAACGATGAGCGACCTGCAACACCATCTGCGCCTCTCGGCCGCCGACATGGCCGGCAATGCCGGCATCGGGCGCTACGTGCTGGTACCTGGCTCGCCTGCGCGGGCCGAATATCTCGCAGGGCTGTTCGACGTGCGCGAGCGCGCCATCATCACGCCGCGCCACAACGACACGTATCTCGGGCGCATCCGCGATGCGTCCGGCACGGGCTTCATCGACGTCGCGGCCGTCTCGTCCGGCATGGGCACCGGCAGCACCGAAATCGTCGTGCGCGAGCTCATCGCGGCCGGCGCGCGCCGGCTCGTACGGGTCGGCACGAGCGGGGCCGTGCGCTACAAGGAGGTTAGGGTCGGCAGTCTCGTCATCGCCACGGGCGCCGTGCGCGACGATGCGACCTCGGCGCACTACGTGCCCGAGAGCTACCCGGCCGTGGCCCATCCCGACGTCGTGCAGGCGTACAGCGAAGCCGCGCGCGACCTGGGGCTCGCAGAGCGCACGTTCCGGGGCCTCGTGCACACGAAGGCCTCGCTCTACGCGCGCGCCATGTTCGAGGGCCCGCGCGGCCCCGAACACGGGGCCTTCAAAGACGTGCTCATGCGCGCCAACGTCTTGAGTTCCGAGATGGAATCGTCGGTGCTCTTCGTCATGGCCACGAGTCTCTCGGCCGGCGTGCTCTCGCTCGCCGACGAGCCGCGGCAGCCTGCTGCGCTCATCAAGGCCGGCACCATCCTCGGCATCATCGGCGGCGAAGACGAATGGGCGAGCGACGAACGCATTGCCCAGATCGAGCACGACACGTGCGTCTTCGCGCTGAAGGGACTCGCCTGGCTCGCGCGCCTCGACCGCGCGGCGTAGCGCCGGCCGAACTCACCGCGCGCGGCAGGACGGGGCCGCCGCAGGGGAAGGAACTAGGGGCCGCCCGTCGCCAGCCCGCTCAGCGTCACGTTGTCGACCGAGAAACCGTCGAGGCCGCTTGCATCGCCGCCCGCCACGCAGAACGCGAGGCGAGCCGCGGCCGCGCCGGCGAGTTCGGCCGTGGCGGCGACAACGACGTGCCCGACGCTCGAGCCGAGCGTTTCCTCGTGGCGCCAGAGTGTGACCCAACTTGCGCCGTCGTCGGGCGACACGCGGGCGAACGCCGCGAGCGCGCCGGCAACGCCCCCGAAATCGGCGAAGTTGTGGTCGAAAGCGAGCGAGACCGCGGTGGCCGACGTGAGATCGAGGGCCGGCGAGACGGCGCAGTGCACGAACGCGAAGGCCGGCGGCGCGTAGCCGAAGTGCAGGTAGCGGCCGTCCATCCCGTCGCTCGGCCACGCCTCGATGCGCCAGTTGCTCGTCCCTGGGCCCGCCGCCGTTTCGCTGTGCCAACAAAGACTTTCGAGCGCAAGAGATTCGAAGGCCTGCACGTGGGGCAGCGGGGCCGGGCAAACGGCGGTGCAGGCGAAGACGCAGGTGTTGTCGACGCAGGCCTCGGTCGTGCAGGGGTTGTCGTCGCTGCACTGCCCGTCCAGCGTGCAGCAGTTCGGCAGCAACGGGTCGGCGAGAAAGCGACACGTGCCGTCGGCGCAGCCGTCCTCGGTGCAGGGGTTCGTGTCGTCGCAGAGCACCGCGGGCAGGCCGCAGCAAGGCTCGGGGGCGCGTTCGTAGCGGCAGCGGCCGGCCTCACAACGGGGGGTGAGGCAGGCACCGGGCGGGGCGCAGTCGCTCAATGTGGCACAGGGCGGCGCGGCGCACGACGTCGTGAGGCGCACGGCGTCGAGCCACACCCCGCCACCGGCCACCGAGGCGTCGGCGGCGAATGCGAAGCGCAGCCGCGGCCGGCTGCCGGCAAGCGGCCCGAGGTCGAGGACCACGGGTTCGAACCCGGCGCTGCTGCCGCTCCACGAGCCGAGGCGCACGACCTGGCTGCCGACGAGGGCTTCGACGTGCAGCGCGTCGAGCGCGGCCTCGGTGTCGACGCGCACGAAAAACGTGAGCGAATACGAGAGCCCCGCCAGAAGGTCGAGCGGCTCGCTCGTGAGGCTGCCGGAGCTGCCGTCGTCGTAGCCGGAGGTGTCGGCCCGGCCGAAGTAGGCCGCGAAACGGCTCTCGTCGGCCCCGCCCGTGACGACGCGCCAGCCGCTCGGGCCGGATCCGGACGCCACGAACGGGCCGAGCGTGCCGTCCTCGAAGTCGCTGCCGAGCGGTTCCGCCTCACAGCAGCCCGGGGCCGCGGGGTCGCGCTGCAACACGCAGAATCCGGCTTCGCAGCGGTCGCGGGTGCAAGGATCGGCGTCGGTGCAGTCGCTGTCGGCCGCGCAGCAGGCGGCCGTGTACGTGCAGCGGCCCGCCGTGCAGTCGCCGAGCGTGCAGGGGTCGCCATCGGCACAGTCGGCCGCGGTGAGGCAGCAGGCGGCGCAGTCCGGGGCGCACGGGTGTACGCAGGCGTTGTCGACGCAGCGGTCGAGCGTGCAGGGGTCGGCATCGGCGCAGGCCGCATCGTCGTTGCAGCACCCGGCCACGGGCAGGTGCTGGCAGCGTTCGGCCGTGCAGGTGTCGCTGGTGCAGGGGTCGGCGTCGGCGCAGTCGGAATCGGCGGCGCAGCAGTCGGACGAGAGGGCGTACTCGCAACCGCCGTCCCGGCAGGTGGCATCGACGCAGCCGAGCGGGGCCGTGCAATCGCCGGCGACCGTGCAGGGCCGGGGCGCACAGGTGTCGCGCAGCACGATGTCGTCGAGCCAGACGCCGCGGGCCGTGCCGCCGTCGTCGGCGCGGAACTCGAAGCGTGGGCGCACCGCGAGGCCCGCGAGGAACGTGAGGTCGAGTTCGACGGCGTGCCAGTCGCCGCGGCCCGCGAACTCGCCGAGCCCAAAGGTCTGGCCCGCGGCCTCGACGGCCACGTGCAGCACGTCGCCGGGCCCGGCCGTGTCGCTGCGGAGAAAGAAGCGCAGCGTCGCCGCGCGGTCGGGCACGAGCGCGACCGGCGGGCCGAGTGCGGTGGCGGCGGCCCCGTCGTGGTAGTCGCCGCCACGCACGCCGCCGAAGTGCAACGCGAACTGGCCGCCGGGCACGGATGCGCCGGGAGCGGCCGTCACGATGAAGAAGCCGTCGCCGCTCGGCGCCGGCGGCGAAAACGTGAAGCCGGGGGCGGTTCCCGACTCGAAATCGGCAATGACGGTCTCGGGCGCGCAGCACACCGGGGCCGCGGGGTCGGGCGTGTAGCGGCAGCGGCCCGCGGCGCAGCGCCCGACGGCGCACGGGTCGGCGCTGAGGCAGTCGAGGTCGGTGGCACAACAACCGGGCGCGCGCCAGCAGCCGGGCGCCTCGCAGAGGTCGGCCGTGCAAGGGTCGGCGTCGATGCAGTCGGCCGCCGCGCGGCAGCAGTTCGCGACCGGCTCATAGGTGCAGGCGGCGCCAAGCGCCGGGCAGCGCTCGGCCGTGCACGGGTCGCCGTCCGCGCAGTCGGCGTGGCCGCGGCAGCAGCCGGCAGCCCGGTCGTGCAGGCAATGGCGCGCGCGGCAGTAGTCGACCGTGCACGGATCGGCGTCGCCGCACTCGGCGTCGGCCGTGCAGCAATCGGTGAGCGGCGTGTGCGTGCAACGGCCGCCGGGTGCACTGCACGCGTCGGTCGTGCAGGGGTTGCCGTCGTCGCAATCGCCGTCGGTCGCGCAGCACTCGGGGCAGCCGGCGTCGGCGGGCGGGCCGTCGCCCGTGCGGCCGTCTGAAGGCGGGGGAGTCGCATCGCGCGCCACATCGTCGGCCGCGGCTCCGTCGAGGTCGGCGGCGGGGCCGTCGCGGGGGCCGGGGTCGTCCACGGCTTCGGGTCGAGCGGGCTCGTCGCGCTGTGGCAGGCCGTCGAGCTCGCCGCCCGGCTGGTCGCCGAGCCCAACATCGCCGCCGTCGCCGGCGGCCGAAACGTCACCCGGCGGCGCATTCTGGGCCCCGCCGCATGCCGCGAACAGCGCAAGGGCCAGGGCCAACCCGACCCCTGCTGCCGCCGCCCCTCGCCGTCCGTCGCCCGCCGCTGCCGCCCCGTGGCGCATGTCGAAAACCCCGTGGCCAGAGCTTGCCGTTCCCATCGTACGGGTGGCGCGCGGCGTTGTCACGCGGCCGAGAATCCTTCACCGCGCCGTGGCCCGGACGCGTGGAGGCGGGGTCCAGCGCAAGGAGGCACGCCGATTGGGACGCCGTCGGAGCAGCGCTTCGGCGAGCACCGAATCGGCACGGCCGACACTGCGATTGGCCGCGGATCCGCTTGTGAAACCGGGTGGGCGTGACGGATTCTGGCGGCGGCCGGCGCTTGACGGGCCACGGGGCACGGCTATGCTGCCGCGCCGCGTTGTCGGAGGTGGCCGATGCAGTCGTACGCCCTCTCGTTCGTGTCGCTGTTCGTGGCCATGGATGTCATCGGCACCTTGCCCATCTTCGTGAGCCTCACCGAGGGCGCCACGGTCGCCGAGCGGCGCAAGGTCGTCTTGCAGGCCGTGCTCACCGCCGGCATTGTGGCCGTTGCCTTCATGTTCTTCGGCAAGTGGCTGTTCGGCGTGCTCGGCATCACGATTTCGGACTTCCGCGTGGCGGGGGGGCTGTTGCTGCTCGTATTTGCCATCCAAGACCTGCTGTTCGAGACCGGGCAACGGCGCCAGGCCAACGTCGCGCTCGGGGTCGTGCCCATCGGCATCCCGCTCATCGTGGGCCCGGCGGTACTGACGGGTGTCCTCGTCTCGACGACTCAGCACGGCTATCTGCCCACCCTGGCCGCCCTCGCCGTGAACCTCGTCATCGCCGCGGCCGTGTTCCTGCTGTCGGGCCGCATCCTGAAAGTGCTGGGCGCGGGCGGGGCCAAAGGCATCGGCAAGGTGGCCTCGCTGCTGCTCGCGGCCATCGCCGTCATGCTCATCCGCTCGGGCATCCAACAGATGATTTTGGGGGCGCAGTGAGCGCCGCCGCGTCGTCGCAACCGGATAAACCGATGAAAACACTAATTAACGCCGTCGTGGTCGTCACGGGAGCCGGCTCGGGCATTGGCCGGGCCATGGTCCACGCTTTTGCGCGCCGGGGCGCCCGGGTGGTGGTGACCGACGTCGATGCGGCGCGGGCCGCCACGGTCGCGGCCGAGGTCGCGGCCGCGCAGGGCCAGGCCACGGCGCACGCCCTCGACGTCAGCGATGCGGCAGCCGTGCAGGCCCTGGCCGCCGAAGTGCACGCCGCGCACGGCCGGGTGGACGTGCTCGTCAACAACGCGGGCGTTTGTCTTGGCGGGCCGGTCGAGGAGTTGAGCCTCGCCGACTGGCACTGGATTACGGACATCAACTACTGGGGCGTCGTCCACGGCGTCCACGCCTTCGTGCCGCTGTTTCGGGCCCAGGGGCACGGCCACATCGTCAACGTGGCCTCCATGGCCGGGCTCGTGGGGCTGCCGTTCGTCGTGCCCTACTGCGCCA
Source organism: uncultured Myxococcales bacterium (assembly GCA_964422715.1). Classification (GTDB taxonomy): domain Bacteria; phylum Myxococcota_A; class UBA9042; order PWKZ01; family CAYRCM01; genus CAYRCM01. Next base: position 14,496 of record CAYRCM010000152.1, read on the forward strand.
CGAAGTTCGCGGTGGTGGGCCTCTCCGAGGCCCTCAACACCGAACTCAAGACGCACGGCGTGCGGGTCACGACCGTGTGCCCGGGGGCCACGCGCACGCGCGTCATGGCCGCGGGCCGGCTGCGGCTGCCCGGGCGCTGGGACGAACGCATCGTGCGGGCTTTCGACCGCTTCTCGGCCAGTCCGGACGCCCTGGCCGAGCGGGTCGTGAGCGCCGTGCTGGCGGGCCGGCCGCTCGTGCTGACACCCGGGCTCATGGGCCCACTCTGGAGCCTCAAGCGCATGAGCACGAGCCTCTACCAGCACGCGGCGCGCGGGGTCACGGCCGGGCTGCTGCGGATTGGCCGCGGATGACAACGCGGCCGCGCCTCGGTTAGGATGGCCGGGTCTGTAAGCACG
>CAYRCM010000153.1:0-14720 GCA_964422715.1 uncultured Myxococcales bacterium
CACGTTGTTGCAGTCGCTGTCGCGGCAGTCGGCCGAGCCGTCGCAGTCGGTGTCGGCCAGGTCGAAGCAGCGCGAGCTCTGCGGCGGCACGCCGCGCTCGGTCCCCGTGCACTCGCTGTCCCAGGTATCGGTGCAGCCGTCGCCGTCCTCGTCGTGGCCGAGGTCGGCCGGCGGACACACCTCGTCGCAGAGCGGCCCGTAACAGTCGGGGTCGAGGCAGTCGGCGAGTCCGTCGCCGTCGTTGTCGAAGTTGTCGGTGCAGAAGCCCGCCTCGCTGCCGAAGCGACAGGTGTTGCCCGACACCGTGATGTTGTGACAGTTGTCGTCCTGGCAGTCTCGGAGCCCGTCGCAGTCGCGGTCGAGCCCGTCGAAACAGCGCAGGTTCTCGGCCGGCGTGCCGCGTTCGGTGCCGCTGCAGTTGGAGTCGATGGCGTCGGTGCAGCCGTCGCCGTCTTCGTCGAGCCCGCCCGTGCAGACTTCGGTGCACGTCGTGCCGAAGCAGTTGCCGTCCTGACAGTCGGTGAGCCCGTCGCCGTCGTTGTCGAAGCCGTCGCGGCACGCCAGTTCGGTGCCGAATTGGCAGGTATTGGCGCCAAACGTCACCCCGTTGCAGTTGTCGTCGCGGCAGTCGCGGAGCCCATCGCAGTCGGAGTCGAGGTTGTCGAAGCAGCGCGCCGGCACCGCGGGGATGCCCGGCTCGAGGCCGCCGCAACTTGCGTCGACGGCGTCGGTGCAGCCGTCGGCGTCTTCGTCGAGCCCACCCGTGCAGACTTCGGGACACGTGCTGCCGAAGCAGTCGCTGTCGGCGCAGTCGGTGCGGCTGTCGGCGTCGTTGTCGAAGGCGTCGGCGCAACTCGTCTCGCGGCCGAACTGGCAGGTGCGGCCGAGGTACTGCACGTTGTTGCAGTCGTTGTCGGCGCAGTCGCGCACGTTGTCGCAGTCGCGGTCGAGGCCGTCGAAGCAGAGCGACGGCTGGCCGGGTGCCGGGCCGTTCTCGCGGCCGTTGCAGGTCGCGTCGATGGCGTCGGTGCAGCCGTCGCCGTCGTTGTCGACCGTGTCGCTGCAGCAGAGCGGCCCCTCGGTGTGGCACAGCGTGTTTCCGCAGCAGGCCGAGTCGGCGCAGTCGATGGCCGAGTCGCTGTCGTTGTCGCGGCCGTCCCAGCAGCAGGGGGCTTCGAGTGTGCAGCCCGTGGCGCCGCAGCAGTCGGCGTCGCCGCAGTCGGTCTCGCCGTCGCTGTCGTTGTCCTGACCGTCGTTGCACACGGTTTCGGCGTCGCAGCCGCCAACACCGAAGCAGTCGAGGTCGCGGCAGTCGGCGTTGCCGTCGCCGTCGTTGTCGAAGCCGTCGCCGCAGGCCGTCTCGCTCGGATACTGGCACAGCCAGCCTTCGCCCTGCTGGCCGTTGCAGTCGGGGTCGCGGCAGTCGCCGTTGCCGTCGTTGTCGTTGTCGAGGCCGTCGTGGCAGCACGATTCGCGGCCGCGGCACGTGGTGCCCGCGCAGGCGTCCCCGGTGGTGCAGGTGTCGTTGCCGTCGTCGCATGCGCGGTTGTTGCACTGCGGGTCGCGGCAGTCGACGAGCCCGTCGGCGTCGTTGTCGAAGCCGTCGTTGCAGGTGGTTTCGGTGCCGTACTGGCAGACCCCGCCCGCGCCGGTCTCGCCGGCGCAGTCGCTGTCGGCGCAGTTGCTCAGCCCGTCGCAGTCGTCGTCGAGGCCGTTGGCACACAGCCCGTCTTCGGTGCCGCCGCAGTCGTCGTCGTCGCTGTCGGTGCAGCCGTCGCTGTCGTTGTCGGCCTGGTCGTCGCACGCGGTTTCGGCGTTGCAGCCGGTGACGCCGAAGCAGTCGTCGTCGAGGCAGTCGGCGCGCCCGTCGCAGTCATCGTCGTTGTCGTTGCCGCAATTCGCTTCTTCGCCGGCACAATCGGAGTCGACGGTGTCGGTGCAGCCGTCCTGGTCGTTGTCGGCGTTGTCGCCGCAGAGCCCGACCTCGGTGCGGCAGCTCGCGGTGCCGAAGCAGTCGGAGTCGGCGCAGTCGATGCGGCCGTCGGCATCGTCGTCCTGCGTGTTGGCGCAGCACAACTCGCGCCGCGGCATGCAGTAGTTGGGCTGCCCCTGCGGGCCCGTCTGGACGCAGAAGTCGTCGCCCGTACAGGCGTTTTGATCGTTGCAGGCCACGGCCTGGAAGGTGTGGTAGCAGCCCGAGCCTTCGTTGCAGCCGTCGCGGGTGCAGGCGTTGCCGTCGTCGCAGTTGACGGCCACCCCGACACACTGGCCCTGGTTGCACGCGTCCAGCTGCGTGCAGGCGCTGCCGTCGTTGCACGCCGCGGTGTTGAACGTGTGGTAGCAGCCCGAGTCGGAGTCGCACAGATCGTTCGTGCACACGTCGCCGTCGCCGCAGTTGCGCGGGTCGCCGACGGTGCACTCGCCTTGCGCATCGCAGCGGTCGTTGACCGTGCAGGCGTCGGCGTCGTTGCACGGTTGGTCGGGCAACGGGAACTGCTCGCAGTCGCCCACCTGGCCCGGGACCGGATTCGGGACGGTCGGGTTGCACGTGCCGAACGTGCAGACGTTGCCATCTTCGCAGTTCGGCGAGCCGGCCCCCTGGCAGGAAATGGAGATGCCGCTCACCCGGCACACGTCGGTGACCGTGCAGAAGTTGCCGTCGTCGCACGATTCGCCGGTGCGGAAGTCGTGCAGGATGCCGTCGGTGGGCGTGCAGTAGTCGTGCGTGCACTGGTTCTGGTCGTCGACCGACACCGGCTCGCCGCCCTGGCACGAACCCATCCAGCACGTGGTGTTGCGTACGCACTGGTTCGGGCTCGGGCAGGGCTCGGTGTTCTGGCTCGTGTTGTCGACCTGGCAGCCCGACTGCGGGTTGCACGTGTTCACCGTACAGACGTTGCCATCCTCGCAGTTGAGGGCCGTGCCGACGCAGGCACCCTCGGCATCGCAGCGCTCCTGGGCTGTGCACGCGTTCTGGTCGTTGCACGTGGTGCCCGTGAGGGGCGCGTTGTTGCAGGTGTAGGGCGGCTCGCTGCCCCCGACCGGCAGGCACGTGTTGGCCGTGCACTGGAACGGGTCGACCAGGCTGTCGTCGCAGGGGTTCGTGCCCGTGCAGGCGCCCGAGAGACAGCGGTCGTCGGTGGTGCAGGGGTTGAGGTCGTCGCAGGTGCCGGCCCGCGGCAGGAGCCGGCAGCCGCCCTGCGCCACGACGCAGGTGCCCTGGAGGCATTCGGAGCCGGGCGTGCAGCCGAGGCTCATGGTCGCGAGCTGCGCGAGCTCGCTGAAGCCGACGTAGCCGGCCACGCCGGCCGCCTCGGCCTCGTCGCCGTAGCTTTGGGCGTCGAAGGCGCGCACGATGCAGCGCACCGTGACGCACTGGCGGCTCGACGACTGCACGCTGACGCGCCGGGTCGTGTAGTCGAGGCCCTGGGCCACGTCGTCGGGATCGAGCACGTCGGTGCCGCGGTCGACGACCGTGCCGTCGGCCGTTTCTTCGAGCCAGTGGAATTCGTAGCCGACCGGGTCGGCGTTGAAGTCGATGCTCGGCTCGGTCACCTGGCAGACGAGGTCGTAGTGCACGATGTAGCCCGGCACCTGCGGACTGGCCGGCGTCGTGGCGGTGCCCTCGACGACGAGCTCGACGCCCGGGGCGGGCGGCGGGTAGTTCTGCAGGTACTGGCATTCGTTGCGCAGCGAGTCGCCGCTCCACTCGGCACCGACGATGACCGCGGCGGCGCTGTGGTAGCTCCACTCCGGGATTTCGGTGCCGCCCCAGTGGTTGGCGGTGATGTGGTAGAGCGCCAGCGTGAAGTCGTCGCCCCCCGCCGGCATGTGGAACGAGGCCGGCGCCGGGCTCAGGATGCCCGCCGTCAGCCGCCGCACGGACGAGAAGCGGATCTCGTCGAGAGAACCGATGGCCGCGCCGGTCGTGCCGTTGCCGAAATGCAGGGCGCTTGGCGTCCAGGCGCTGAGCGGCGGCAGGCCGAGGGTGATGAGTTCGTAGCGGCCGCTGCCGTAGTCGGCCTCGGGGATGTAGACCAGCACATCCCACGTGCCGAGCGCCGCGGACCATTGGATGGCGTAGTAGACCCAGCGGTTGAGCGGCACCTGGGCCGCCGTCTGCGTGGGGGTCAGCACGCTCGCGCCGACCGAGAACAGCGGCTGGCGGTCGGTGCCGATGACGAGGCGCACGCGGTCGACCGTGCCGGCGCCCGGGCTATGCTCGAAAACCGTGCGCGGGCCGCCGCTGGGGGCCTGTTCGAGGCGGAACCAGAAGTCGATGGTGCCCTCGGCCGTGGGCAGATCGGTCACGGCCGTGTCGAGGCGCGCCGTGGCCGCCGCAAAGCGCACGGCCGCGCCCCCCCACAGGATGCCGCTGTCGCTCGCCGCCGGACCGTCGTCGTGACCGTCGTTCGGCCGCACTTCGCAGGTGATTTCCTGGCACGGGCTCAGCGGGCACCACGGGTCGTCGGGGGCACACAAGTTGTCGGGGTCGGGGTCGAGCACGAAGCGCTCGGGCGTCGGGTCGAGGTCGGCCTCGGGCGGCAGGGCCCATTCCTCTTCGCCGAGGTAGAACACGAACGTGCCCGTGACCGGGTCGCCGTCGGGGTCGTCGCCCGTGAACGTGCAGGTGACCCGCTCGTCGCGGTCGGGGTTGACCTCGTGCTTTTCGAGGGTGACTTCGACCGTCGGCGGCCGGTTCTGCACGGTGGTGCTGGCCGGCCGCATGTCGCCGAGGCCATAGCCGTCGGACGGTGTCGCCTGGCAGATGAGCGTGTCGCCGCGCGCGAACGCGCCGCCGAGCAGCGTGTCGCCATCGAAGCGCGTGGCCGCGAGGTCGGCCGGGTCGACGGCGTGCGGCCCCTCGGCCCCGGCGGGGTCGACGAGCCACACGAAGGTGTAGCCTTCGGGGTCGCCGTCGGCGTCGCTGAAGCCTTCCGGCACGCAGACGGCGTCGCTGTCGGTGAACAGTTCGACCGGCTCGATGATGACGCCCGAGATGGTGGGCAGACTGTTCGCGATGGCGCGCCCCGACGACATGAGCTGCACACACGGCGGCTCGTGGCTCGACGAGTCGACCGGGCGCATGCCGCAACTCAGCGTGCGGTGGGCCATGGCCGACGTCAGGGGGAGCGTGGCCGCGGTGGCGCCGTCGATGGGCACGCCGCCAAGCCGCCACTGGTACTCGTAGCGCGGCGCCTCGTCTTCGGTGTCGTCCCAGCCCGTGGCTTCGCAGCGCGCCGTGGTGCCGACCCGCGGCTCGTTCGGCGCGACCGTCACGGTCTGGATGGAGGGGCAGTCGTTTGTGACCGAGGCGCTGTTGGTGCTGCACGCGAGCGGCGGCTCACCGGCCGCGGCGCATTCGCGTACGCCGCAGCAGACGAGCCGGTCGGCGCGGTTCGCGACGAGCAGGTTGCCCGGAATCTCGCTGCCGGCGAACGGCAGCCCCGCGTCGCTGACCGGATTCTCGAAGGGGCCGTTCACCGGGTCGGCCAACTGGAACCAGCGGTACTGCAAGTTGGCTTCGAACCCGCTGTCGAGGACGTCGGGGTCGCGGAACGCGGCGATGCACGTGAACCGGTCGGCCGCCCCGTTGTGCCCGTTCTGCGGCTCGAGGCGCATGCTCGTGGCCGTCCAGCAGGTGTTCTGGATGGTGACGGACGCCGACCACGTCTCCGGGCTGAACTGCGCGCAGTCCCAGGTGCGCACTTCGCAACGCACCTGGTCGCCGCGCGAGAAGCGCGGAGTCGCACCCGGCGGATTGGACAGTTCGCTCCACTGCGGGCTGCTGCCGCAGCTGCCGGGGCCTTCGACGCGTTCGGGTTGCGTCGCCGCGCCGATGAACCAGCGGAATTCGTAGCCCGGCTGGTCGCCCTCGGCGTCCATCCAGCCCACGGGTACGCAGCGCAGCCGCGAGTCGGCGGTGGCCGGATCGGGCCCCTGGACGACTTCGAGGTCGACGCGCTGGATGCGCGCGCTGCCGTCGGTGACTTGGGCGGCCGGGTGACCGCGGTCCATGGAGCAGACGCGGGCGCTGACCCCGTTTTCCGGGCTGCCGTCGTTGGCCACCGCACAACAGTGGATGCGCGTGCCGTTGCCGAACTCGGGGTAGCTCGGGCGCTCGGCGAGGTCGAGCAGCCCGTTGCCGTTGGCGTCGGCCACCGTGCGGTCGGCCACGAACTGCGGCGCCGGCGGCGTGCCGTCGTCGGGCGGGTAGTCGATCTCGAACTCGACCGTCACGTCGACGGTGCCCGCGTCGCGGTCGGCCGGATCGGCGTCGGACCACGAGGCGAGGCAGTCGAACAGCATGTTCTTGTCGCCGATGAGCGGGTTGACCTGCACGTCGGCGATTTCGGGCGGGGAATTCAGGACGGTGGCGCACGGCTCCGGCGACGAGACCGCCAGACCGGCGTCGCTGCGGTCGCTCGGGATGACCTCACACGACACGCAGTCGCCCTTGTTGAAGTAGGCGCCGCCGAGCCGCGCGGGGTCGCCGATGGGCTGCACCTGCACGGGGTCGGCATCGGGCGCCTGGACGAACCAGCGGTACGTGTGGTCGCCCGCCGCGTCGCAATCGCAATCGCGGAACGTGGCCTCGGCGAGGCTGCAACGGATGGTCGACGTCTCGGTGGCAAACGGCTGCACGAGCCCGCCGTCGGTCACGATTTCGAGCCGCGGCACGCCCTCGAAGTAGGGCGGCGTGTTCTGGATGGTCACGCAGCGGTCGGCGTTGCCGAGCGGGGCCGTGCCCATGTCGGGCTCGCTGCCCTCGGGACCCGGGTTGCCGGGCACCGAGCGACAGCACAGCGTGTCGCCCCGGCGGATGCCGCCCTCGGCACAGGTCGGATCGCAACGTCCGGGAAACTGGTCGTTTTCTGGATTGGTCGGGCGGAACGTGGTGTCGTCGCCGCTCGGGCTCTCGGCGTTCCATTCGTAGTGGTAGAGGAAGTGCGTCTCGTCGGTGGGGTCGTCGTCGGGGTCGACGAGCGACGCCACGTCGGGTTCGCACGTGTACACGGTCCGCTGGTCGGTGCGCCCCGGGAAATCGCCGTTTTCGCCCACGACCCGCGCCCCGCCGATGGTCGGCGGGACGTTGCCGACGTAGACCTGGCAGCGCTGCGCCGTGACGCTCGTCGCCATGTCGGGCTGCCAAGGCGCATTCGTGGCCCACACGGTGCAGGTCAGCAGCCCCTTGTCGAGCGGTGTCCCTGTGCCGTCGCCAAACGCGCTGCGCCCGACGAGGTCGTGGATGCCGGCGCCCTCGACGTCACCGCTCAGGACCACCCGGCCATCCTGCTGCGACCACTGGAAATGGTAGTAGATGGGCTGTTCTTCGCCCGTGCCGAGCAGGTTGTCGGGGTCTTGGCAGACGATGGCGCAGCGATAGCGACCGTTGACGCCTTCGCCGCTGCGCAGGTTGACGGCGCAGTCGTCGGCCGATTCGGGCAGCGGGTCTTCGCACACGGGCTCGGAGTTGCAGATGTCGACGCGGTTCGATTCCTGCGGCGCGAGCTCGGCGCCGAAGTTGTCGGTGACCGTGACCGTGGCCCACCAGGTCTCGCCGACCCGCGTGGCCGAAGGCTCGACCGTGCAGGCCAGCGCCGTACCCTGGCCGTCGGGAGACGCGCAGGTGGTGAGCCCGCGGTGGACGCGCGGCACTTCGAGGGCCGGTTCGCGGTACCACTGGAGGTCGAAGGTGACATCCTGGCCGGCGACCCCGGGCAGTTCGGCCAGGTCGACGGCCAGCGTCAGGCGGTCGGAGGACAAGGCGCACTTGTCGCCGGTGCTGGGGCTCCACGACAGCCGCACGTTGCGCGGCGGTTCGATGCCGCCGAGGAACACGAGCACGAACGCGTCGGAGACGGTCTGGATGTCGGCGCCCTGCTGCCACGACACCCGGAATTCCATAGGGTGTTCGCCCGGATCGAAGTCGAGCGCCGTGCGCGGGAACACCATGCGAACTTCGCCGTCTTCGGCCACGGTGCACCACGGCCCCTGTTCCGCGTAGGTGCGGCAGAGGTCGGTGCCGGTCGCGAGGTCGACCCAGGTCGCGCGGAACACGCGCAGATCCTGGCCGGCCTCGGAGGGCACGACGCGCCCGCGAAACTCGAGCGTCGTCCAGTCGGCGGGTACGGTCGTGCCATTCTTGGGCCGCAGGTGGAAGGCGGACGGAGCGGCCGTACTGCCGCCGTCGACTTCGACGGCCGGGCCCACCTCGCCACCGGGCGAGCTGCCCCCGCCGAGACAGCCGCTCAGCCAGACACTCCCCACGCACGCCACGGCCACCCACGAGGCCCGGTTGACGAACCGCATCATCGCGACCTCCGCATCCGACCGGCCCGGATTGCCTGCGTCCGGCCTTCGCCCCGGCGTGTCCCCGCCTCGAACGGCGCCCTGGCGCGGCCTTCCGCCGGCACCGAGGGCGCGTCCGCACGACCGCGCGCACACGCAGGCGGGCCCATGAGGCTTTCGATAACAGGCCGTCAGACAGGAGTCAAACGAAACGCGGGCGCCGGGGCGGCCCCCCGCGGCCCGGCGCGCGGCGTTCTGCTAGTTGAAATCGTCGGAGAAGGTGGGTTTCTTGCCGCCGCTGCCCGGGGCCGTGCCGCCTTCGCGGGGCTTGCCGCCGCCGGCCTTGGGGGTGCCGCCGCCGGCTTTCGGGGTGCCGCCCCCGGCCTTGACGCTGCCGCCGGCGGGCTTCTCGGCCCCTTCGGGTTCGAGTTTGGCCGCAACGACGATGCCGTCTTTGTCGAGGAGCGTGGTCTGCTCGGCCGGCTTGTGGCCGTCTTTGGTGAAGCGGAAGGTGACGCCCGTCGTGGAGCGTTCGAACTCGAAGGCCATGGGCGTGTAGCCGAGGAACTGCTCGCCGCGGTAGACGCTCGCGCCCGCCGGGTCGCTGCTGAAATTGACATTGACCGTGGCCGCCTTGGCCTGCATCTGCTGTTCGAGTTTTTTCGCGAGTTTCTGTTCGAGTTTTTTCGCGAGTTCCTGTTCGAGCCGCTTCTTTTCGGCCTCGGCCTTGGCGGGATCGACCGCGACGGGAGCCGCGGCCCCCGCGCCCGGGGCCGGCTTGGCGCCCGCCCCATTCTTGGGCGGCAGGACCAGCAGCACGACGATGGCGGCGATGACGAGCGCCAGCAGCGTGCCCCCGCCGACGAGCATGTAGGTCCACTTGCGCGACGGCGACCGCAGCGATGTGGCGCTCGAGACCGCCAGGCCGTCGACTTGCAGGCGTGGGCGGGCGAGCAGCCCCGAGGCGCTGGCCGTGGCGTACTGCTCGGACGAGACGTGGCGGTCGCCCGTGCGATGGTCGACGACCGGGGTGACGCCCGGCTGATACACGCTGAGGACGGCCTGCTGGAGTTCTTCGGCGGTCTGGAAGCGGTCTTCGCGCCGCTTGGCCATGCACTTGAGGATGATGGCGTCGACGGCCGGCGGAATCTGCATCTCGGGGCGTACCGACGACGGCGGCGTCGGCGGCACGTTGATGTGCATGTCGATGATCTGGAAAGGATGGTCGCCCTTGAAGGGCACGAAGCCGGTCAGCATCTCGTAACCGATGCAGCCGAGCGCGTAGAGGTCGGTGCGGCCGTCGAGCTTCTCGGTGCCCCAGGCCTGTTCGGGCGACATGTAGGCCGGGGTGCCGAAAATCATGCCGGCCTGCGTGAGCCGTTCGCCCGTCTCTTCGGTCTGGTTCTGCATGGCCGCGATGCCGAAATCGAGAATCTTGGCCATGTCGACCATGCGGTCGCGGTCGACGAGCACGACGTTGTCGGGCTTGAGGTCGCGGTGGATGATGCCCTGCTTGTGCACGGCGGCGAGCGCGTCGCACACCTGCAGCAGGACGTGGCACACCTGCGAGTAGTGCATGGGCCCGTATTTCTTGAGCCGGCGGTGGAGGTCCATTCCTTCCAGGAATTCCATGATGAAGAAATGGCCCACCTTCTCATCGAAGGCGAAGTCGGTGATTTCGATGATGTGTTGGCAGCCGATGCGGCTTGCCGCGCGCGCCTCGCGCTTGAAGCGTTCGATGGTGCGCGGATCGTGGGTGAGATCGCGGTGCAGCGTCTTCATGGCGAAGGTCTTTTCGAGTTCGATGTGCCGAACTTTGAAGACCTTGCCCATGCCGCCCTTGCCGAGCAACTGCTGGATTTCGTAGCGCCCGCCGACGACTTCGCCGAGAAGGGTCTCTTCTTGTTTCTTGACAACTTCGGCTTCGGCCATGGCCCCCTCCCGAGCGAATCGGCCCCATCCTGGGCGCGACAAACCGGCGAATTATGCTAACACGGTGCCGTTCGTCTGGCCACGGGCAGCGGTGCTATTCCACGCCGATGCCGCGCAGCATGAGCGACACGACGCGATTCTGCTTGTTGTCGCTCACGAAGAAGAAACGGCTGTTGCGCACGCCCACCGTCGTGGGCACGAACGTGAACTTCAGCGTGACGGACCCGTTTGTCGGCACGACCTCGTTCGGCGGCAGCGGGTCGACCGACCAGTCACTGAACGTCGAGAGTTGGCCCATCCAATGAGCGCTGACGGGCACGGGGCAGGCGTTGATGATGCGCACCTCGCCCCGTTCGAACGTGCCGAACGCGACGGCGCCGAGGTCGAGTTCGGGCGGGTCGGCCGTGAGGCAGGGGTGCACCCCTTCGCCGAGCAGCACCGATTCGCCGAGCCCGCACGTGGCGGCCGGCGTGTCGACGACCACGCGGCCGAACATGCCCTGGCCGTCCTGCGGTTCGGGCACGACCACCATCTGGACCGTTTCGCCCGCTGCGACCGCGGTGCCGGCGGCCGGCGCGTCCTGCAGCGTGAATTCGGGGTCGGTGTCGTCGGTGAGGCGCACGGCGGTGATGGTGACCGGGGCCGGCACGAACTGAAAGACCTGCAAGTTCAGCGCGAGCCCCGTGCCGGCCTGCGGTTCCTGGCCGAAGTAGAGGAACTGCGAATGGAACTGCACTTCCCACTGGCAGAAGCCGGCCGCGCAGATGCCCGTCTGCGGATCGCACGACTGGTTCGGGTCGCAGCCGAGGAAGGTGCAGCCCGGCACGCAGCGGCCGCCGTCGCAGTGGTAGCCCATCTCGGTGCAGTCCTCCTGAACGAGGCACCTGTCGATGCACACGCCCGTCGCGATCGAACAAACGCCGCTCGGCGCGCAATCCGCGTCGCTCTGACAGCCCGGCACGCAGTGGCCGCGGCGGCACTGGTAGGTGGGCGCGCCGCAGACCCGGTGCGAGTCGCAGGTGGGCCCCGTGGACGTCTCGCCGGCCGCATCGCCCGCGGCGAGATCGCCGGCGGCCGTGTCGCCGCCCGTCACGTCGGGTGCGCCCGTGCCGTCGGGCCCGGCGCCGTCGCCCGTCTGGCCGTCGGGGGTGGCGCAACCCGTGCGGCACTGCGGCCCGTTGGCGTCGCAGCCGCAGGGGCACAGGACGTCGACGGCCCAGAGCAAGTTGGGCGTCTCGCCCGCCGTGGCCGTGTCGACGCAGACGAGCACGGCCGGCCGGTCGGCCTCATCCTGGCCGCACAGCCGCCGGCCGATCTCGGTGCAGGCGCTGCCGGCCGGCGCCTCGGGCGCGCCGCCCCCCGACCCACCGCCGCAGCCAGCCACGACCAAGAGCAGCCCGATGAACGCCGGGGGCCGCCGCAGCAGCCCGGAGAGGGGGTGACCGCACTTTCGCGCCATGGACATGGAATCACTCCGTCGCGCCCGTCGCCGCGGCCGTGCCGCCGAGCGCAAACCGGGCGAGGGTCGAGTAGCGCGGCCCCGCGGGCCGCAGTTCGCTGCGGATGAGTCGCAGGGCGTCGATGAGGCAACGCCCGCAATCGGGGTCCCGGAGCCGGGCCAGCGCCTCGGCGAGCCCGACCGGCTCGTCCTTGACGCGTCCGAGCGTCAGGTGCGCGCGGAAGGGGCGGTCTTCGCCGGGCAACCCGGCGGCCCGGGTGGCACGCTCGACCCCGGCCTGCAGTCGCAGCAGGGTACCGCTCGCGTCGGCCACCCCGAGCCAGACCACGCGCGGCCGGCCGCGCGGCGGGAACGTGCCGAGGCCGCCGACCTGCACCTCGAACGGCGCCACCCGCGCGGTTTCGGCGGCCAGCAAGGGCTCCAGAACCGCGATCTGCGCGGGTTCGAGGTCGCCGTAGAAATGCAGGGTGAGGTGCATCTGCGCCGCCGACACGTAGCGCACGCCGCGCGTGAGGGCCTGCAGCCGGGCTGCGACGTCGGCCGCGCGGGCCACGACCGCGGCCGGGAAGTCGACGGCCACGAAGGTGCGCAAGGGTTCGGCGGAAGGCATGGAGCTCGCTCACGTTCGCCGCGGGCGGCGCCGGCGGTGACGGTGTCTCGGGCGTGCGCCCGGCCTGGGCAATGCGTCGCTTGACGCCGAGCCCAGCGGTTTCCTAGAATAAATCGGTCTGGTTTCCGTGGCAACGCCTCGCGCCACGGTCCGGGACCGGCTTCGGGGGTAGGCCCGGAAGTCTTTTCCGGCACTTCGGCGGTCAGGGAGGGGCACGTGAAGGCGGCAACCCGCAGGGCGGCGGCGTTCATCTTTATGCTGGCGGCGGCCACGGCCGCGTGCAGCGGTTCGTCCAAGCCGGGTGGCGCAGAGGACACGCACGGCCCGTGGACGTTCGACATCCCGACGCCGCCCGACGACACGGTGGGTGGCGGCGATACCGCCGTTGCCGACGTCGAGCCGAGCGACAACGCGCCCTTCGACAAGCCCGACGGCACCGAACCGCCCGACGAGGTGGGGCAGCTCCTGTTCGTGCAGCCCATGGGCGACGACCGGGTGGCCTGCGACGCCACCGTTCGGCCGCACTGCACCATCATCTACCAGAGTTTCGGCGAGCGCGAACTCGAGGTGCTCTACACGGTCAACGGCGAGCCGCGCTCCGGCAAGACGGTGCAGTTCGAGATCATCGGCGCCGGCGAAGCCCCGGCCCCGTCCGCCGAACAGGCCAGCCTCGAGGCGCTTTCCACGTACACCACGGGCGACGGCATCGGCCGCATGGAACTCACCATCCACGATGCTACCGAGCCCTTCCAGTTCGCCGTCAAGGTGTGGGTACCGTCCGACCGCGACGCCGGCACGCTCTACTTCGACGTGCTGCTCGACCCGAAGGGCCAGCCGCCGCTCACGGTCGTGTTCGAGTACAACGGGCGTCAGCGGGTCGAAGAAGTGCAGGTCAAGCTCTTCCGCCAGGACGGCGCTCCGCGCAGCGTCGCCTGCGCCGACCTCGACCTCGACCATCTGCCGACGGCCGACGTGATCGCCCCCACCACGGGCCTGCAGCAGTCGGCGGTGTTCCCGAACGACGCGTTCCCGAACCTCGAAACCGACACGCCGCAGCGCTACACCATCCTGGCGTTTGGCTCGCGCGACGACGTGGCGCGCATCTCCGGCTGCAACGACGTCGACGGCGAAGTGCGCTGGAACTACGGCAAGACGGTCATCCTGCCGCTCACCGACGTGCCCCCGCGGCTCGTCGGCGTCTACGAGGTCAAGAGCGAGTTCGACCTCGTCAGTGCGTTGCCCGACAACGTCGAAGTCGTCGTCAACACCATCCTCGGCTTCTTCGACAACCCGGCGGGCCAGCTCGTGCTGCTCATCTGCCAGCTCGGCGGCCAGTCGGGGGCCCTCAACGATCTCTGCGGCTACGTGTTCACCGACCCCGAGAACCCCGACATCAACGATCTCACCATGATCGGCGACGTCATCGTGCAGATCCTCAATGCGTTGCTGCAGGGCATCCTCGAAGACAACGGGCTCGGCGACATCCTGTTCGTCGGCCGCGACATCGGCGACATCCTGAAGCACCTCACGTTCACGTCGCTCATCGAGTTCGAAGAAGAGCCCGACCCGCTCACCGGGCTCATGCCGGCCGCGGCCTGCCACGACGACTGGCAGTGCGTGCAGTACCGCTGGACCTACAACGTGCCCAACTGTCCGAATCCCCAGCAGCCCGACTGCGGCATGAACCAGTTCTGCTTCGCCGCCATCGGCATGAACGTCGTCACCGCCGACTTCTCGGCGGGCGTCAACGTCACCGAGAGTCCCACCGGGCTGCCGCCCTACAGCCTGCTCACGGTCGACCCGCACGGCCTCAACATCAAATACGGCATGCTGATGAACTACCTCATCCAGAAAGAGCTGTTGCCGCTCATCGCCGGCGACGGCTCCGACGGTGGGCCGGTCATCGACTCCTACGAGAAGTTCATCAAGTCGCTCATCGCCGGCAAAGAATGCCTGTTCCTCGACACGTGCTGCGCCGACTTCGCGGCCAGCGTCCTCGACCAGACCGGCGACGTCGTCAGCGAGACGCTCATCATCGGGGCCTGCGAGGCGCTCGTCGAGTACGGCTCGGCCTACCTCGAAAACCTGCTGCTCGGCCTCGATGCCAACACCGAGAACACGTTCGTCATCGGCACCCCGTCCGGCGATCCGTGCCGCATCTACGACGACAACGACGATCTCGTCATCGACACGCTCGGCAAGCAGACTGAGCCCTGCCGTTGGGACGCGCTCATCCGCCTGTTCAACAGCGACGTGCACGTCGACGCCACCTTCGTCGGAATTCGCGACTGAGAGGCCCAGAAAAAACCTCCGTTCCGCTGCGGCTCCTTGCGTTCGTCTTCGTCGCGGGGCTCGTCGCGACGCCGGCCTGCCGCCCGCGCGCGGCGGCGCCGCCCCCGGTGGCGCCGAGCCCGGCCGAGGTCGCGG
>CAYRCM010000154.1:0-14684 GCA_964422715.1 uncultured Myxococcales bacterium
GCCCTGCCCGTCCCGACGCCGCTCGCTCCGGCTCTGCCCGCGCCGCCGGCGGCCCCCGGCCCCGCGCCCGCGCCGGCCGACCCGGCCCCGGAGGCGCTCCCGTGAGCGCCGACGAACGCACCATCCGCACCTTCGCGGTGGCGGCCCCCCGGCGGCTTGGCGAGATCCTCGTCGAGCGCGGGGCCGTGACCCCGCTCGCCGTCGAAGAGGCGCTGCAGGCCCAGGCGCAGAAGGGCGGCCGCCTCGGCGAAATCCTGCTTGCGCTCAAGCAGATCGGCGAGCGACAACTCTACGAGGCGCTGGCCGAGCAGACCGGCCTGCCGTTTACGAGCGAACTCGACCTCGACCGCGCCGACCCCAGTCTGTGCGCGGGCTTGAGCATCCAGTACGCCAAGCAATACAACGTGTTGCCGCTCTACACGCGCGACGACGGAGCGGTGCTGGTGGCGCTCAGCGAACCGCTGCAGACCGATCCGCTCGACGACCTGCGCGCGCAGCTCCAGAAGCCCATCGAACCGATTCTGGCGCCGCCGAGCGTCGTGCTCTTCGGCATCAACAAGATCTTCGACCGGCTGGCCGGCGCCGAACAGGTCGCCGCCGAGATGGAGAAAGAAGAAGGCCTCGAAAACCTTTCGCTTTCTCTGGAGGGTGGCGCCACCGACATCCTCGATGCCGACGACGACGCGCCCATCATCCGGCTCGTCAACTCCGTGCTCGGTCAGGCCGTCAAAGAACGCGCGTCCGACATCCACATCGAGCCCTTCGAGAAGCACATCGCCGTGCGCTTCCGAAAGGACGGCGTGCTGCACGAAATCATCCGGGTGCCCAAGCGCTTCCAGGCTTCGGTGGCGTCGCGCATCAAGATCATGGGCAACCTCAACATCGCCGAGAAGCGCCTGCCGCAAGATGGCCGCATCGCCATCAAGATCGGCGGCCGCGATGTCGACATCCGTTTGTCCACGGTGCCGACGGCGTTTGGCGAACGGCTCGTGCTGCGCCTGCTCGACAAGACGGCCACGCTGCTCGATCTCGCCGAGATCGGCTTCGCCGAAGAAATCCGCAACGCCATGGAGGAGATGATCCGCAAGCCCCATGGCATTCTGCTCGTCACGGGCCCCACGGGCTCGGGCAAGACGACCACGCTGTATTCGTGCCTGTCGCGCATCAATTCGCCCGACAAGAACATCCTGACGGTCGAAGACCCGGTCGAATACCAGATCGAGGGTATCGGCCAGATGCAGGTCAACCCCAAGATCGGGTTCACCTTCGCTTCGGGACTGCGCGCCATCTTGCGCCAAGACCCCGACGTCGTGCTCGTCGGCGAGATCCGCGACATCGAGACCGCCGAAATTGCCGTGCAGGCCTCGCTCACGGGCCACCTCGTCTTCTCGACGGTGCACACGAACGATTCGGCGAGCACGTTCACGCGCCTAATCGACATGGGCGTCGAGCCGTTCCTGGTCGCCAGTTCGCTCGTGGCGGTGATGGCGCAGCGGCTGCTGCGGCGGGTCTGCAAGGCGTGTCGCGAGCCCTATCAGCCCACCCCGTTCGAACTGCGCCAGCTCGGCCTGCAAAGCGATCTGTTCGCGAGCGGCGATTTCCGCGTCTACCGGGCCCGCGGCTGCAAGGAATGCGGCGAAACGGGCTACGCCGGACGCACCGGCATCTACGAGTTGATGGTGGTCGACGACGAGATTCGCTCACTCGTCATGCGCAACGTCGACGCCCACTCCATCAAGAAGGAGGCCATCGCCCGCGGCATGAAAACGCTGCGCGACGACGGCGCTCTCAAGGTGCTGCGGGGCATGACCACCATCGCCGAGGTCATGCGCGTAACCCAGGAAGATACGGCGTAGTCGCACACGCGGCCGCGGGTCCGAGGCCATGCCGATCTACGAGTACAAGGGGCTCAACAGCAAGGGGAAGCCCGTCCAGGGTATCCGGGACGCCGACAACCCGCGCGTGTTGAAGACGTTGCTCACGAAGGAAGGCATCTTCCTGACGCAGTACGCCGAGACCACCAAGACCGGCGACAAGAAGGCGGTGGTCAAGGGCGCCGGCGTGCGTGCGAAGGGCAGCAAAGAGATCGATTTCGCGAGCCGCCTCCAGCGCATCAAGCCGCTCGAAGTGGCCGAGATGACCCGTCAGTTCTCCACGCTGCTCGGGGCCGGGGTGCCCGTGGTCGACGCGCTGTCGGCGCTCATCGAGCAGGTCGAAAACGCCAAGTTGAAGCGCGTCATGACCGCGGTGCGCCAGTCGGTCAACGAGGGCGCGGCGCTGCACGCGGCGCTGGCCGACCACCACAAGGTCTTTCCGACGCTCTACGTCAACATGGTGCGCGCAGGCGAATCGTCGGGCACGCTCGAAATCGTCTTCGCCCGGCTCGCCGATTTCACCGAAAGCCAGGTGCGGCTGCGCGGCAAGGTCGTCGCGGCCATGACCTATCCGGCGGTCATGGTGCTCGTCGCGATTGGCATCATCATCCTGCTGATGCTGCTCGTCGTGCCGCAGCTGACGCAGATTTTCGCCGACCTCGGCACCGACCTGCCGTTTCTGACCCAGGCGCTCATCGCCGTCAGCGGCTTCGTGGGCTCGATCTGGTTCGTGCTGTTCCTGGCGTTCGTGGTCGTTCCGGCCATCTATTCGTTTCTGCGCTGGAAACGCTCACCGAAAGGCCGGCGGGTCTGGGACCGATTCGTGCTGCGGGCGCCCATCGTCGGACCGCTCGCGCGCATGCTGGCCATCGCCCGGTTCTCGAAAACGCTCAGCACGTTGCTGTCGAGCGGGGTGCCCATGCTGGCCGCCATGGACATCGTGCGCAGCGTCGTCAACAACGAGATCATGGCCGAAGCGGTCGACAACGCGCGCGAAAGCGTGCGCGAAGGCCAGAGTCTCGCCGAACCGCTCAAACGCAGCAAGCAGTTCCCGCCGATGGTCACCCACATGATCGCCATCGGCGAGAAGTCGGGGCATCTCGAAGAAATGCTAGGCAACGTCTCGCGGAGTTACGAGACGCAGGTCGAGACGAAGGTCGGCATGCTGACCTCCATCCTGGAGCCCGTCATGATCGTCATGATGGGCGGCATGGTGGCCCTGCTGATCTTCGCCGTGCTGATGCCCATGCTCCAGATGAACGAAGCCATCCAATCGGGTGTGCAGTAGCCGGAGGTAGCCACATGGAACGCCACAACCGAACGTTGCAGGGCCTCACGCGCCGCGCGGTCAGCGGTCAGCGGGGCTTCACGCTCATCGAACTCATGGTCGTCATCGCGATCATCGGTATCCTCACGACGGCCATCGGGTACGGGGTGTTCGCCTACCTGAAGAAGGCGCGCATCGACGCGTGCAAGGCGCAAATCCGCAACGTGGCGCAGCACGTCACCATCTTCCTCGCCGACGGCGACTGCCCGGGCTCGCTCGCCGAGCTGTCCGGCCCCGGCAAACCCCTCAAAGAGGCCCAGTTGAAAGACCCCTGGGGCCAGGACATCGTCTTCACGTGCCCCTCGACGAGCGAGGACCGCGAGTTCGATCTGTGCTCGCGCGGCCCCGACAAGTCGGAAGGCACGGAGGACGACGTTTGCTACGAGTAGGCCGGTGCACGGCGTGTCCCGCCATAGCGCCGCGCTCGGGCGCGTGCGATCGACGATGGCCTTTCGGGCGGGCGGCTTCACGCTCATCGAACTCATCGTCGTCGTCGTCATCATGGCGGTGGCGCTCATCGGCATCTGGTTTGGCATCGCCTCCATCCAGCGCGCCGACATCAAGGCCGAGGCCGACCGCTTCACGGGCACGGTGCGCTACCTGTATCACATGGCCGCCGTCAACGGGCGGCCCTATCGGCTCGTGATCGACCTCGACAAGCACCAGTACTGGGGCGAGGTGCTGGCCTCGCAGCATCCCTGCCGGCAGTTTCTGCTGCCCGACCCGTCGATTGCGCGCGACACGAACGCCGAACTGCGCAAGCGCAAAGAGGACAAACCCGACGAGGCGGCCGGCGAGGCCGGTCCGAGCTGCGCCGAGGAAGAACGGGACGAAGAGGGCCAGTGCCCGAGCACGCCGAGCGATGGCTTCTCGGCGGTCGCGAAAGACGAACTCGTCGCGCCGCACACACTGGCCCGCTCCATCGGGTTCGGCGGCATCATGACGAACCACCAGGAAGACATCCAACTCGAAGGGCAGGCGGCCGTTCACTTCTTCCCGAACGGCTACGTCGAGCGCGCCTACGTCTACTTCTCGTACGGCGAGGAGGTCTACACGGTCGAAACCTTCCCGTTGATGGGCAAGGCCAAGGTGCACCGCAAGGAACTGCCCGTCTCCGACTTCCGGAGGGACGAGTCATGAGCGGCCCGCTGCCCGCCGGCCATAGCAGGGCCGGTTTCACGCTGCTCGAGGTGATGATCGCCATCGCCATCATGGCGCTCGTCATCCTGCCCATCGCCGCGGGTCAAACGGCGAGCATCCTGTACGTCGGCCGTTCGCACGCGGGCACGACGGCGGCCCTGCTCATCCGCGGCGTGGTGCTCGACCTCGAAGAGGAATTCCAGAAGGACGGCTTCCCGTCGAACTCCGTCGAAGGCCGCACGTGCGACCTGCCGAAGCCGTTTGGCGAACAGTTCGAGTGCGAATACGACCTCATCGCCATGGACAGCGAACTCGTGCAGCAGATGGCCGAGGGCTCCATGGCTGCGCTGCTCGGCCAGGGCGGCACGGGTGGCGAAGAGGGCGAAGGCGAGGGCGAAGGCGATGCTGCCGCGGCTTTGGCGGCGGGCCTGCCCGAAGGGCTGCCGGGCGACGTGCCGGCCAACCTGCTCGGCGGACTCGAGAGCATCCCGGCGGCGGCCGAGCAACTCGGGCCGCTCGGGCTCAATCTCGGTCAGTTCGACTTCAGCAAAATGGTGGCGTTGATGCCGCTGTTCGACCCGGCCATGCAGGACCAACTGCAGACGCTGTGCGGCATCAACTGGGCGGCCATTGGCCAGAACCTCATGGGCATGATCGCGTTTCTGCCGTCCGTCGTGCAGAAGATGGCCGACAACACCCGGCAGATGAACGTGCGGCTCACCTGGCGCTACGGACGCAAGGAAGACCGCACGCTCCAGATTTCGACCTTCGTCACCGGGGTGCCCGAAGAGCAGATCCAGGAACAGTTGCAGGCCCAGGAACTCCAGGAAACCATGCAGGGTCTCACTGCGACGCCCGATGGCTCGCCCCGCGACACCCCCAGTCCGCGCGAGCCCCCGCGCAACCGGCGGCAGGACGTGAGCCCGGGGAAATGATGCGCAGCAGGCGTCCAACGCCGCCGCAGGGTGGCTTCACGCTCGTCGAGATGACCGTCGCGGTCGGGCTCGTGGCCCTCATGGCCTCGGTGCTCTACGGCGCGCTGACGGTCAGCCTGCGGGCGCAAAACCAGAGCGAACGCGTGGCCGAACGCTTCCAGACGGCGCGCGCGGCGCTCCAGCGCATGGAGCGCGAGCTCGGCGCGGCCTACCTGTCGAAGCACCGGGGCGAAGAGAAGCGCACCAAGACGTATTTCAAGGGCAGTTCCGACGCGCTCGACTTCACGTATCTCGGCCACCTGCGCATGGTGGCCGGCTCCCGCGAAAGCGACCAGGGGGTCATCGGCTACGCGATCGAGTCCGACCCCGACCTGCCGGGCACGAAGGCGCTGTTTCGGCGCGAAAAGGTCATCATCGACGAGAATCCCGAAAAGGGCGGTCGGGTCGAGAAGATGGCCGAGAACGTGAAGTCGATTTCGTTCGAGTACTACGAACCCGAAGAAGAGGAATGGCGCGACGACTGGGATGCCGAGCCCGACGACTTCGAGGTCGATGCCACGGGCACGACCGAAGGCCAGATCATGCAGGCCGTCGAGGACCTGAGCGGGATCACCGAGCAGCAGGAATTCATCCTGCCCGCGCGCGTGCGCATCCATCTGGTGTTGAAGGACGAGGAAGACAACGAGTACGAATTCGAAACGCAGGCCGAATGTGCCCTGCGGCACCCGTTTAGTTGGTGAGGGACATGCTGCCGGCTCGACCCGACCCCAACTTGGCTGAGGCGCGCCCTGCCGCGACGCCGCGTGCGGGTGTGCCGCCGTTTGCGGCCCGCCTCTGGGCGCGGCTCAATCGGCCGGTCGGCGGGCGGCACGAACGCGGGGTGGCGCTCCTCATCGTGCTGTCCATGGTCACGGTGCTCAGCGCGTTCGGCTACACGTTCCTCTACCGCAGCACGGTCAACGTATTCGTGGCGAGCAACGTACAGCGCGAAGTGCAGGCCTACTACAACGCGCGCTCGGCCATGGCCATCGCCCGGCTCGTCGTGCAGTCGGGACAGTTTCTTCAGGGCGCCATGAGCCAGGTCGGCATGCGCGGGCGCAACATCGAACTCTGGATGTTCGCCTGCGAATTCGCGAAGGTGTTCGCGACGGGCAAATTCGAGTTGTTCGGCACCACCATCGTCGACATGAAGGGCGTCGAGGGCATCGGCTCCAAAGTGGGCACCTTCGGCTGCGACATCGAGCCCGAGGACGGCAAGATCAACGTCGGGCGCGTGGCCAGTCCGCAGGAGAAGAAAGAGATGTTCGAAAATCTCTTCGCCCAACTGCGCCGCTTCCAGCACACCGACCTCTTCTCGGACGACGAACGGGCCATGGCCGAGGTGGCGCTCAATATCATCGATTGGGTCGACCCCGACGACAACAAGACCGATGTCGACTTCGGGCCGCCCATCGCCATCCTCGAGGCGGGCGGCGCGGGTGAAGGCGCCGACTACGCCGAATTCCATTACAAGCCCAAGAACGCCAAGTTCGACTCCACCGAAGAGCTGCGCCTCGTGTCGGGCATGTCCGAAGAACTGTTCTGCGAACTCGGGCAGAACATGACCGTCTACAACACGCAGAAAGTCAACGTGAATGCGGCCGACATCGAGGTCATCAAGAGCCTGCTGTGCCAGCACGTGCAGGGCGACCCGTATCTGCTGTGCGGCTACGGCGGCACGGCGCCGGGCGCCATGGGCACGCCCGTCGACATCGTGGCGGGGTTCGTCGAGATGTGCCGCAACGTGAAGCGCGCGCTCTACACGCCACCGTTCTCTACGCCCGACAAATTCGTCGGTTTCTTCGATATGTTGGCAGGCATTCAACACCCACTGCTCGATCTGGCCGGCGACTTCCGGGTCAACAAGAGCACGCTGACCATGGCCATCGGCACGACGAGCCGGGTGCTGCGCATCACGGCCTGGGGCACGGCCGGCCGGGAGCCCCGGGTGTATACGAAAGCGTTGACGAGTGTGCTCGACACGTCAACGGGCAAAACGATCTACTGGCGGGAATACTGACGGCCATGGCTCAACGCATCATCGGCCTCGACATCGGCAGCTACGCGCTCAAGATCGCCGTGCTCGAAAGCACGGTACGGTCGTTTCGGCTCAGCGCCTTCCGCGTGATCCGGCTTGCCGGCGGGGGCGAGCAGGCCCCGGACGACGCGGCGTCCGCGGTGCAGGGGGCGCTGCGCCAGTGGCGCACGGCCGACGGCGGCGCACTCGACGCCATCCTGTGCGGCTTTCCGGGCGATCGCGCCATGTGCCGCTTTCTCGAACTGCCCTTTCGCGACCGCAAGCGCATTGCCGACACCATCGGGTTCCAGCTCGAAAGCCAGTTGCCCGTCGACCTCGCGAGCATCGTGTACGACTACGAGGTGCTGCGCCAGGACGAGGGCGCGGCCCGGCTCATGGCGGTCGCGGCCGACCAGGGCGCACTGCGCGCCTTTCTCGACGAACTCGCGGGCGCGGGCGTCGACCCGAAGGTCGTGTCGTACGGGCCGGCGGCCTACGCCAATCTTGCGCGCCTGCTGCCGGCCGGCGAAACCGAGGACCTGGCCATCGTCGACGTGGGCCATCGCCGCACGAGCGTCTGCGTCGTGCGCGCAGGACGGCCCGACGCCGTGCGCACCGTGCTGCGGGGCGGGGCGGCGGTTACGGCGGCGTTGCGCGACGCGCGCAACATCCCCTGGCAGGATGCCGAGGAGTTGAAGCACGCGGCGGCCGGCATGCCCGGCTTCTGTCTTGACGAAGGGCTGGCCCGACTCACCGCCGAGGCCTTGCAGCCGCTGCTGCGCGACGTCCGCCTGGCGCTCCACGCGTATCAGGCCACTGCCCAACGGCCACTCGCGCGGGTGTATCTGTGTGGCGGAAGTGCGCGCCTGCCCGGACTCGGGGCCGCGCTCGAACAGCAGACGGGCATCCGGGTCGAGCCGCTCATGCTCGCCCGCGGGGGGCTGCCGGGGGCCGCGCTCAGCGACGAGGCGGCGCCGGTGGCCCCGTTGAGCGTGGCGCTGGCGCTGCGCGGTGTCGGGGGGCGGGCGGCGGCATCGCTGCTCAATCTGCGCCAGGGACCGTTTGCGTTTCGCGGCGAGTACCAGTTCCTGCGCGAGAAGGTGCGCTACTTCGGGCTCATCTTGCTGTTGGTGGCGCTCGTGACGGGCACCCGGGCCCTGCTGAACCACCAGGCCGCGGCCGACGAATACGAGGCCCTACAGGCCGAGTTGGCGGCGGTCACGAAGCAGGTCTTCGGCAAGGAGTCGCCCAGTTTCGACGCTGCCCTCACGACGCTGCGAGCCGGGCCCGAAAAGAGCGAGGGGTCCCTGCTGCCCGAGACGACGGCGTTCCAGCTGTTCTTCGACATCACCACCTTCGCCCAGGAAGTCAAAGACACGCCCCCGCCCGAGGGGATGAAGGCCGCGGTGCCGAAAACGGGCGACGAGGCGGCAGCCGGTGGCGACGGGGTGAAACCGCCCGGCGACGACGAGAAGGCGGGCGCAGCAGCGGGCGGGCCGGACGGGCCGAGCGACGTGCCGAAGGACACACCGGGCGACGAGGGCGGGGCCGATGGTGGGGGGGCACCGCAGGGCTTCCAACTCGAGTTCGAGTCGGTCAGCATCGACAAGAAGACCGGCACCATCAAGGGCGAGGCGAATTCGGTCGAGGCCTACGAGGCCTTCTACCAGAAACTCGCAAGCCATCCCTGCCTGCAGAAGGTGCAGACCACCGAGCGCAAGCGCGTCACCTTCAAGCGGCACGAGGGCTGGCAGAAGTTCCAGGTGAAGTTCACGGTCGAGTGCGCGGCGCGCAAGCCGACGAAAAAGGTCGAGGCAGCGGGGACGCCCGAGAAGCGACCGGCAGAGACGCCGGAGAGCGAAGGCAAGTAGGCGGCCAGGGCGCGGAGCGCCGGCGGGCCATGGCAGCGCGTGGCGTGAGGGACGGGGCAAGATGGCGAAGTTGAGTTCGGTGCGCGACGCGGTTGCGCGCATGTCCGACCGCGAGAAGAAGTTGGTGTTCGGCCTCGGCCTGACGCTCGTCGTGCTGGTGGTCGTGGGCGTGGGCTACGTCGTTTCGACGGCGCTTTCCGACGCGCGCGAAGAGGTCGAACAGGGCCGGCTGGCGCTCGGCGAGATTCGGCTGCTGGCCGAAGACTACCTCGAGCAGAAGGGCAGGCGCGAGGCCGTGCAAGACCTCATCAGCAAGAACCAGGTCTCGTCCATCGTCACGGCAGTCAACGAGATTGCGCGCGGCATCAAGGTCGAGTCCGAGGACCCGCGCTTCGGTGGCGACAAGAATGTCAGCGACATCATCACGTCGTTCGCTGGCAAGACCGTCGAGACGAGGATCGAGTTCACGACCAAGAAGAAGCGGCGCAAGCGCAGCGACGAGGCCGAGGACACCACGGGCAACTACGAAGTCGAGCAGTCGCTCGAAATCGCCGAGATTCCGATCGATACCCTCTACAAGTTCCTTGAGGCCATCGAGGGTTCGCCCGACTTGCTGTTCGTGCGCAAAGTGGACATCAGCCGCAAGTTCGGCAATCTCGAACACGCGCAGGCGTCCATCACCGTGTCCACCATCGTGTACAAAGAAGGCGCCAAGTGAGGCGACGAGGGCATCCATGCTGCGTAAGATCTTGAAGTACGCGGGCTATTCGGGCCTGTTCGTCGTCTGCCTGGCGGTGTTCATGGTCTGGACCTTTCCCATGGGCAAGGTCAAGGCCTACCTCGAGGTGCAGGCGCGCCGCGGCCTGGGGGTCGAACTGCGCATCGGCGACCTGCAGCTGTCGGGCCTCTCGGGCATCGAGGCCAGCGACTTGCTGGTGAAACTGCGGCGCAAGAGCGCCGACGAAAAAGACCCGGCCGAGGCCGAGGCGGCCGAGCGCACGGCGCCGAAGGGCGCGCCGAAGGCCCCGAAAGAGAAGGCCGCACCGAAGGGCCCCGCACTCGAGGGGGCCCCCGAGGGTGCGGCAGACGCGCCGCGGTCGCCCGAGAAGGCCGCGGGCGGCGCCGCAAAAGGTGCGGTGGGCGGGGCAACCGGCGAGAAGGGGCCCGACAAGGCGGGCGAAAAAGTCGCCGAAGGCGCACCGGAGGCGTCGAAACTGCTCCAGATGCGCGTCCAGCGGCTCGAAGCGCACGTCAGCCTGTGGCAGCTGCTCTTCGGCGACGGCCTCGACGTGAGTTTCGAGGCCGACCTGTTTGGCGGTCACGTGCGGTCCGGGCACGTGGCGTACGGCCCCAAGGCCGGCGACGAAGGCTCCGAACGCGGCAAGCGGGTGTTGAGCCTGTCGCTGCCCGAACTCGAAAACCTCGATCTGCGCCAGGCCGCGGTGCTGGAGTCCTGGCTCGGGCTGTCTCTGCGGGGCTTCCTGAGCGGGCAGTTCGAGCTGCAACTCGAGCTCGCGCCGCGCGGAAAGAAGCTCGCCGTCGACCTCTACGAGAGTCGGGCCAGCGCCGCGCTGCGCGTCAGCAAAGCGCGCGTGCAGTATCTGCGGATGTCGCCGAAGCGGCACAGCATCGAGCTGCGGGACGTCAATCTGGGGTCGGTCACGCTCGCCGGCCGGCTCGACAAGCGCGCGAAGATCGCCGAGCTCAACCCCAAGACGGGCGACCGCTCCACGGTCATCCACCTCTCGCAGGTGCGCTTCAAGGGCGGCGACCTGATCGCCGAACTCCAGGACACCGCGAACATCACCATTCAGAAGGGCAAGCCCTTCTCTGCGGCCTACGCCAACTTGCGGTTGCAGTTCAAGTTCGCCGACGCCTTCCAGGCCTACCTCGACGGCGACAGCGAGCCGACTTCGGCCGAGCGCATCCGACGCTACGTGCTCGGGCAGTCGCGTGACTGGAAGGCGGCAGAACGAAACGGCTTCTACGGCTACCAATGCGTGTGTCCGGTGCGCGATATGGGTACGCGCTGCCGTCCGGTGCCGCCCTTTGGGCAGGAGACGCCGCGGGCGCGGCAGGCTCGTCCGGGCGAGCCCGATCCGGGCGACAAGAGTCCGGCGGCCCGCGGCCGCGCCGGAGCGGCCGGACGCGAGCGGCCGGGGGCGGCCGGTCAGCGACCGGGCGCCAAGGCCGGCGCGGTCGGCCCGCGCGGCGCCATGTCGCCCGAGATGCAGACGCCCATGAGCCCGGCCAGCGGCGGCCGGCCGGTCGGCGGCACGGTGCCGGGCAACCCCGTGGGACGGCCGCACGCGACCTACCCGCAGCCGGCGCGGCCGGCACCGGTGCCGGTTCCTGAGCCGCCCGCCGACGAGACGCCGCCGGCCGCCGTGCCCGAGGCCCCGATGGAAACCGGCGAGGCCGGGGTCGACCCGGCGGCCGAGGCCGTTCCCGTCGAGGAGGGTGGCGAGCCGCCCGCCGAAACGGTGGTCCCGGAAGGTGGCGACGGCGAAGAACCGCCGACCGAAGGCGGGGAGGGCGAGGGCGAAGGCGAGGGCGAAGGCTACTGACGCCCCTGAAGCGCGGCGAGCGGCCCGATCGCGCCGGCGCCGCCGCATGGCGAGGCCCTCGGACAGTCCAAGGGTCGGCTCAGTAGGTCGTCGGGTCGGGTTCGTTGCGGCAAAGGCTCTCTTCGTTTTCGGGGTCCCAGTCGGCGCCGCCGAGCGCGATGCAGGCCTCGGTGCCGCCCGTACAAAGCGAGGCCCATTTCACGAGCGCCGGGTTGTACGCCGCGCAGTCGGCGTTGCCCTCATCGACCTCACTGGCCGATCGGCCCTTGATGTTGGGCGCGCAGTAACCCGGAATCAGCGTTTCCAGGGGTGTGCGGCCGTCGGATTCCGACGGGTGGATGCAGGTGAAGCCGATGTGCGGGTGTTCGGCCTCCACGTTCTCCTCGTCGATCAGACAGCTCGAATAGGTGCCGCCGCAGCAGTTCTTGGTGCAAATGCCCTGGCCCGATATGCCCAGGATCTGCGCGTTTTTGTAGCAGAGGCCATAGGCGCACTCGCTGTTGTTCTGGCAGGGCTGACCGTGCCATTTCTTGGTGGTGTCGGGGGGGGTGTTGCTCTCGGTGCAGCGGCTTGGGGCGAGACCGTCGTCTTCGCACGCGGCGACGGTTGCGGCGAGGAGCAGCGTTCCAAGGGCGAGGGCAAAGCGTTTCATGGGGGACCTCCGTCGTTTGGCGCTCAAAGGGTAGCCGGGGTGTCGCGGGCTGGCAAGCCGGTCGGCGGCTCCGCGTCGGCGCGGGCGGACGGGCTCGTGCCACGGTGCCGTGTCCTGTGCGCTCCGGGCCCGCCCTCGGGGGGCGGCTTGACACGTCTCGGCGGCGAAACGGACAATCGGGGGCCTTGGGGCCGCCGCGGCACGGGGCGTCGCGCGGGCGTGCCCGCGGTAGTGCGGGCGCGTCGCACGGGCCATGGCGGACGGCCACGCTCGGGAAGGTAGGGCAAGATGGCAACGCTTGCGAGACGGGTTGGCTTGCGCTGGGGCACTCTGGCGGTGGCATGCCTCGGCGTCATCGTCGGGCTTTCGTGTTCCAAATCCGCGCCCGAGGGACCAGCGGCGGGCGGGCCCGCGCCCGGGGGGGCGGCCGCGCAGACCCCGGGGGCGGAGCCGGCGGCGCAACCCACGGCGCAACCTACGGCGCAACCCGCACCGGCACCGACGCCCGCGCCGGCGGCGGCCGCGCCCGCCGCGCCCCCTGAGCCCGAGGGCCCGCCGGGCGCGGGGCTCGCGGCTGTGGCCGACGTCCCGGCCGACGTGTTCGCGTTCGGCGGGGTGCGCAGCCTCGAAGCCGGTTTCCGTTTGGCCGCCGACGTGGTGTCGCCGGTGCACCCGTTCCCGGGGCTGCCCGACGTCGTGCTGGGGGCGCTCCAGTCTCAGGTGGGCCTGAGCGGCATGGGCTGGATCGAACGCTCGGCGCCCGTCTGGTTCGTCACGCTCAATCCGCGCAAGTTCAATCGCAACGGGGTGGTCGTGCTGCGGGCTGCGAGCGTCGAAGGCTTCAAGGCGTCCCTGCCGACCACGCGCCGCACCGGCGAAGAGGGCGCCGACTACGTCTACGAGCAGGCCGGCAAAGCGACCTACGTGCTCGTCCGCGGGTCCGACGTGCTGTTCGCGCAGGACTCGGCCGCCCTGCCCGAGGCCGCCGCCTTCCTCGAAAAGTCCCTTCGGGCTGCCGAGTTCAGCGCGCCTGCCGAGGTCGTTGTGGCCGTCAAGAACGTCGTTGCCGCCTACGGACCGCAGCTCGACGCTGCCCAGGCCGAGGCCACCAAGGCGGCGAGCCGCTACGCGCTCCTGGCCGTTCCGGGCGTGGCGAAGTTCGTGGAGGCGCAGTACGCGGCCTTGTTCGACTTCGTGCGCGAGCTCGAGCGCGTCGTGCTTTCGGCGCGCGCGCGCGAGGGCCGCGCGCTCCTCGGGCTCGATTTCGACTTCCGCGAGGGCAGCGGGATGAACGCGTGGGTGCGCGCCATGAAGGGACGCAGCGGCTCCCTCTCCGCGCTCCTCGACCCGGCGGCCTATCTCGTGGCGGCCGGCAACATCGACCCCGCGGTCGGCAAGAAATGGACCGCGCTTGGGGTGGGGTGGTTGCGCGACGTGCTCAAACTCACGGCGGCCGAGGCGACCGAGTTGCAGGGCTATGCCGACGAATCGGGCTCCCTCGACACCGGCGAGTTTGCCGTGTCCGTGGCGGGGCAACCGGGCTTCGCGTTCGGGTTTGAGAGCATTGCCGGCACGCGTGATGGGGCGCGCAGCCGCGCGCTGTTCCAGAACACTTGGGCGCTGGTCCTACGCAAGGCCGGGGCCCAGTTGCGGGCGTACAGCGGTGCCGCAAAGGGCAGCCCGGGGGCGCTCGACCTGACCAGTTTCACCACGCTCATCGCTTCCGTCGCAGCCGTGTCGCGCCAGATGGGGGTCGAACTCGCCGTCGGCGACGAGACGGATGGGGGTGTGGTCTACGAATGGTTGGACGTCCGGCTCGACTACACCAAGATGGCCTTCCTGGAGGGCCGCCCGGAGGCGGCGGCGGCGGCGCGGGCGCTGCTCGGTGGGCAGTTCAAGTTCGTCATGGCGTTCGCGCCGGCGCGGGTGGTCTTCTGCGTCGGGCCCGAGGCCGTTCGGCGGGCGAAGGAGATCGTTGCCGGCAAGGCCGGGCTCGGCTCCGATCCGGCATTCCAGCGCTCGGTCGACGGCAGCAAGGCCGGTTCGGCATTCTTGCTCTACGCGTCGCCCTACCAAGCCCTGAGGGCCCTTTCGGCGCTGCCCAAACTCCAGGCCGCTCAGGCGGCGATCGGCGGACTGGCGGGCGCTCCTGGGCCGACCGTCACGGCCCGCGCCGAGGCCGAGGCGCAACTCAAGGTGCTGGTCGACCTGCCGGTGGCGCCGCTCGGTCAGATCCTGAAGGCCGGAGCTGCCTTGCGCTAG
>CAYRCM010000155.1:0-14674 GCA_964422715.1 uncultured Myxococcales bacterium
TCCGCAGGCACCGCGCGCCGCCGGCCGCCACCCCGCTTGCGGCCGGGACGCGGCGGGACGCCGCGTCCACAGGCACCGAGCCCCCGGTCGGTGCACGGCCCACGGCACGGGCACCGCGTCCACGGCTTGACGAGGAGCCGCCTTGTGGGCAGTCTGCGCGTTGCCTGGCGCGCCCGGCGCGCGGCAGCGGGCGGGACGCCGCGGACCCAGCGGTTCCGCGCGTCCCGTCCCGACCCCTCCTGCGGCCGCCGGGCGCCCGGGCCATGCCACGCGGGAGAACGGCAGTGCGAACGAACACCATGGGGCGGCGCATTTGGGGGCTCGGGCTCGCGGCGGCCTGCCTCGGGCTGGCCTCCTGCGGCGGTTCGGGCTCGGGCGGCCCGCGCGACACGGGCAGCCCCGCCGGCGATGCCGATCTGGGTCGCGCGGCCGACGGGCAGCCGGTCGGGCCCGATGCCCGGCCGGGCGACGGGCCCGCGGCCGACAAACCGCGCCTCGACCTGCCGCGCACCGAACTCTCGGCCGACGCGCGCCCCGCCGACACCGCCGACGACGCCACGCGGCCCGGCGACACGGCGCGCGAGACCGCCGGCGACGCGGCCCGCGACGCCGACCTGCCGCCTCCCTGCATCGACCTCGACGGCGACGGCTACGGCCCGGGCTGCATCTCGGGCCCCGACTGCGACGACACGAACGGCTTTCTCAACGTCGACTGCGCGCTGTGCGACACCGAGCCGACCGCCGCGGGCTGCCCCTGCGCGGCCGGCACCCCGCCCAGCGCCTGCTACTCGGGCGCGCCCGCGCAGCTCGGCGTCGGGGCCTGCCGCGCGGGCGAACGCGCGTGCGTCGCAGGGCTCTGGCAGGCCTGCGCGGGCGAGGTGCTGCCGCGCGCCGAGTCGTGCAACGACGTCGACGACGACTGCAACGCGCTCACCGACGAAGGCGTGCGCTCCGAATGCGGCGACTGCAACGAGTGGTGCCAGGTCGACGGGTTCGGCCCGGGCGGCGATACGCCTTTCGCGCCCACGGCCGAAAACAGCGATCTCGTCGAACTCACGGCCGACGGCGGGCTGCAACTCACGCAGTCGGCGGGCATGGGCCATTTCATCTGGATCGCCAATTCGCAGGACGACACGGTCTCGCGCCTCGACACGCACACCGGCCAGGAACTCGGCCGCTACGCGGTCTGCGACGACCCGTCGCGCACGTCGGTCGACCTCATCGGCGACGTCTGGGTCGGCTGCCGCGGCGACGGCAAAGTGGTCAAGATCCAGGAAAACCGCGACGCCTGCCCCGACCGCGACGGCGACGGGGTGGTGGCCACGTCGCGCGACCTCGACGGCGACGGTCGCATCGCCCCCGGCACGGCCGAAATGCTGCCCCAGGGCGCCGACGAGTGCGTGAGGTTCACCGTGGTGCCCGACGGGCCGGCCGGCGCGCCGCGCGCCCTCACCGTCGACGCCGAAAACTACGGCTGGGTGGGCTTCAGCGGCACGGGCCACTACCGCCGCCTGCACCCCGACACGGGCGAGGTCGTGCAGGCCGTCGACACGGCCGGGACACCCTACGGTGCGGTCATCGACCGCGACGGCATCATCTGGGTGGCGTTCCGCGCCGAGGGGCAGCTCGGGCGCATCGATCCGCGCACGAGCGAGGTGGCCTACCTCGCACCGCCGGCCGATCTCTGCAACGACCTCTACGGCATCACCGTCGACCGCAAGAACCGCATCTGGCTCGGCAATGGCCAGTGTCAGAGCGTGCTGCTCTACGAATCCGCCACGGCCCGCTGGTCCGAGATCGGACTCGCCCAAGCCGGCTTCACGCGCGGCATCGCAGCCTCGCTTTCGGGGCGCGTGTGCGTCGCCCACCACACGTGGACCTGCCAGGCCGGCGGACACATCTCGTGCATCGACGACGAGACGCTCGCGGCGCAGCTGTTCCCGCTCGACGGGCCTGGCCGTTCGGGCCCGGTCGGCGTGGCCTTCGATGCCGAAGAGAACCTCTGGGCCGTGGCCCAGTGCGCCAACGCCGCCTACCGCATCGACCCCGTGGCCGGCACGGTGCACGGCATGTTCCCCGTCGGGCAGGGGCCGTACACCTACAGCGACATGACGGGCTACGCGCTGCACGCGTTCGCGGCCCCCGAAGGCTACTACGAGTTCGTCGTCGACAATCTCGGCGGCAAACTCTTCGACTGGCTGGCGCTCTACATCCAGGCCGACACGCCGGCGGGCACGGCGGTTTCCTTGCAGTTGCGCTCCGCGTGGCAGCCCGAGGAACTGCCGGCGGCCCCCTGGTCGCCGCGCATCGGCCCCTACCCGCCGAAAACGTTCCCGCTGCTGCTCGACGGCAGCGGCGCCGATGCCGAGAGCCAACTCGCGGCCGCCTACGCCGCCGGGCCCTACCTCGGGGTGCGCGTGTGGCTCACGACGAGTCACCCGTTGCGCACGCCGGTCGTCCACGGCATCGAAATCCGCTTCCAATAGCCACGGTTCGGCCCCACGCCGCGCGGCGGCGGGCCGGGAGGACCCCCCCCGATGAGCATCCTGGCGAAGAGCGAAATCCTGCGCGAGATCGACGCCGGCCGCATCCGCATCGATCCCTACGACCCGACGCAGGTGGGGCCGGCCTCGGTCGACCTGCACCTCAGCAACGCGTTCCGGCTGTTCGTGCGCCTGCCGACCGACGTGCGCGTCTGCGAAGAGCTCGACTACAAGCAGTACACGAAGGGCATCTGGGTCGAAAACGGCCGCAGCCTCAAGATTCGCCCCGGCGAAACGTTTCTCGGCATCACGCACGAGCGCATCACGCTGCCCGACGACATCTGCGGCTGGCTCGAAGGCCGCAGCCGGTTTGCGCGCATCGGCCTGCTCATCCACATCTCGGCGAGTTTCATGCAGCCCGGCATCTCGAACCACCAGGTGCTCGAAATGAGCAACTTCGGCCACCTCGACCTCGAAATCGTGCCGGGCACGGCCGTGTGCCAGTTCGTGTTCCAGCGCACCGACGGCCACGGCGCCTACCACGGCATCTTCCAGGGGCAGGACCCCGAGCGCTTCTGGAAGGATTGATACCCAGTCGCCTTCCTTCGGATACCTTTGTTGCCTTCGTCGCTCCCCCTGCGGCGTACCCGCAGTACGCCTCGGGGGATCGCTCCTCGGCGCCTCGGTATCCTTTGGAACGCAACTTCGTATGAGGCCGCCCGCCCCCGAACACGTTTGCAGCGCCGATTGCGCACCGCCGCAAAGCCGCGCATAATCCGGCGTGCCCACGCGACGGAGGCCCCCCATGAAGGAATTCGGCGAAGCGCTCCGCATCGTTTTCGAGAAGATCAGCTCGTTTTTCGACCTGTTCGACCTGTCGTTCTTCATCTCGGGCGCCGTCGTGCTCGGCATGGTGGCCTACTGGCTCCATCTGAACGGCGACCTGCCGAGCGGCGACGAGGCCGGCGTCATCCCGGTCGTGGGCTTCGTGTTCGGGGCCTACGTCATCGGGCTCGTCGTCTTCGCGGTGTCGCGCTTCGTGCGCGGCCGCATCGAACGCTGGCGCAAGATCGACCGCTACGGCAAGAATTTCTGGGTGCTCGTCAAGGCGCACGGCCTCGAGGACGAGCCGCCGCTCCGCGGCCAGCCGCAGGGCAGAAACGGCCTCAACCTCTACGCGCAGCTCTGGGCCGAGTTGCGCGAAACCGACTCGTTGGCCGAAACGTACGCGCTCGTGCGGCGCTACTGGGTGCTCGCGGCGACGTGCGACGGGCTGGCCGGCGCGTTCGTGGCCTGGGGTGGGCTCTGCGTCTGTCGCATCTTCGGCTGGGGGGTGCCGGAGAGTGGCGCACCCGTGGGCAACGCGCTGCTGCTCGCCCTGTGTCTCGCCGGGGCGTTCTTTTGCGGCCGCGAGGCCGAGCGCTACACGAACTACCAGACCGACGAAGTGCTCGCCACCATCGCCTTCCACCGGCGGGCCACCGCCCGGCGGCCCCGTGCCGCGGCGGGCGGCGACGACGATCCGAGCGCCTGACCCCGCACTGCGCCGCGCCGCGCCGAAGCCCCGGACAGCATCCCCCGCCCACCCCCCAGCGCGCCCGGTGTTTGTGCACAATGTGCACAGAGACACTTCGCGCCGCACAACCCCGGCTGTCCCTCCGGCCGCCCGACGACCGGCCCAACCGCCGAATCCAAATCAACTTCCTCGCGAAGCCTGGCCGCGCGCCGGGTTGGTCCACTTCGTGCACATTGGGTGAACCGGGATTCGTTTTTCATCAACCGCGGGGGGTACTGGACCCGGTCCATCGCCGCCGCAGAGGAGGACGTCATGAGAGTCACCATCGGCCAGGAAAGGATGGGCGTCGGGTACCGGACCCGCGGCTTCGTGCCCGGGCTCGTCCTGGCGCTCGCCGTTGCACTTGCCGGGTGCAGCGCATCGGACGACGCGGGCAACGGCAACCCCGCCGGCCCCGACGTCGGCACACCGGGTCCGGACGTCGAAGCCCCCTTCGGCGACGTGCAGGGGCCGCCGCTCAGCGGCGAATTCTTCAGTGAAAAAGACATGCGCGCGCAGTGGAACGGCGAGCGGTTGCGCGTCGACGTCACCGTCGGTCAGGCCGGCGAGGCGGCGCACGACTGCGCGGTCGTCGTCATGCTGCGGGGCGTCGACGGCACGTTCGTCGACCAGGCGCGCATCACGGCCAAAGGCGCCGGGCGCGAGACGAGCTCGGTGCAGCTCGCGGGGCTGCCCGCCGACACCGAGGCGGCCGACCTCGTCGCCTACAACCTCGACTACCTCGTGGCCTGCACGCAGGGCCAGATGTCGGGCCGGCGCAGCGTGTTCGCGGCCCTCGAACAGGTCGAGACGCAGCTGCTCGGCGCCGACCGGTTGCCCACCGACGGCACGGCCAACCTGTGGCTCGCGGCGCGCGACCCGCTGTCGGGCGAGCCGCTCGCGAACGCCGACGTGTCGGTCGAACTGGCCCTCGAAGACGGCAGCCTCCTCGAACTCACCGCCGCGCAGACCGACGCGCACGGCATCGTGTCGCTCGCGGCCCCGCTGCCGCAGGACTTCCAGGGCAGCGCCAACCTGCGCGTCATCGTCGACCGCGAGGGCGATGGGGTCGTCGACGACGAGGCCGTGGCCCCGGTCACCGTCGAGCCGCAGGCGCGCGTGCTGCTCACCACCGACAAGCCGCTCTACCAGCCGGGCCAGACCATGCACATCCGCACGCTGGCGCTCGACCCGGCCGACAAGACGCCGCTTGCCGGTGAGGCGCTCATCCTCGAAATCGCCGACGCCAAGGGCAACAAGGTGTTCAAGCAACTGCTCACGGCGAGCGAACACGGCATCGCCGCGGCCGACTTCCGGCTCGCGCGCCAGGTCAACCTCGGCGAGTATCGCCTGAAGGCCATCCTCGGCGCCTACGAAGTCGAAAAGCAGGTCACGGTCGACCGCTACGTGCTGCCGAAATACAAGGTGGCGCTGAGCCTCGACCAGGCCTACTACCGCCCGGGCGACACGGTGCAGGGCACCGTGCAGGCGCGCTACTTCTTCGGCCAGCCCGTGGCCGGCGGCGCGGTGGTGGTCAAGGCCGCCACGTTCGACATCGGTTTCACCGAATTTGCGACTGTGAGCGGCACGACCAACGACGAAGGGCTCTTCGGCTTCACGTTCCGCATGCCGGACTACGTCGTCGGCCAACCGCTCGAACAGGGCAAGGGCATGGTCAAGGTCGAGGTCACGGTCACCGATCTCGCCGACCACGAGCAGACGCTCACCCAGACGACGGTGGTCGCTGAGGCCGACGTCGAGGCCGTGCTGGTGCCCGAGTCGGGCGACCTCGTGCCCGGCGTCGAAAACGTCGTGTACGTCGTGCTGTCCGATCCCATCGGCGGGCCCGTCGAGGCGAGTGCCACCGTCACCATCGCCGACGTGGCCTACCCCGTGACGTTCAGCGAGCCCGGGCTCGGGCGCTTCGCGTTCGTGCCCGCGGGCGACGCCGTGCAGGCCGTGGTCGCGGTGACGCCGGTCGAGGGCGACCCGGTCACGACCGAGGCCACGCTCACCACGGCCAGCGGCCCGGGCGAACACGTGCTGCTGCGCACCGACCGCGCGGTCTACGCGGCCGGCGACACCGTCCAGGCCACCATCCTGGCGCCGAGCGCCCGCGACCGCGTCTACACCGACATCGTCAAGGCCGGCCAGACGCTCCAGACGCTCGCGGTCGACATCGAAAGCGGCCACGGCAGTTGGAGTTTCCCGGTCGACGAGACCATGGAAGGCATGCTGGCGCTGCACGTGTACTACCTCGGCGCGAAGTCGGCCATCGTGCGCGACGAGCGGCTCATCTACGTCGAGGCGGCCTCCGAACTGGCGCTCACGATGGAGCCCGACCGCGAAATCTACCAGCCCGGCGACGAAGCCCGTGTGGCCATCCGGGTCACCGACGACGCCGGCCTGCCGCAGGTGGCGGCGCTCGGCATCCAGGTCGTCGACGAGGCGGTCTTCGCGCTGCAGGAAACGCAGCCGGGGCTGCTCAAGACCTACTTCGACATCGAGGCCGACATCCTGAACCCGCGCTACCAGTTCAAGTGGCCCGACCTCGGGGTCGACGACGTCATCAACGAAGACGCAGACGGGCTCACGCCCGACGAGACGGTGGCCCATCGCGAGCGGGCGGCCGTGGCGTTTGCGGCGTCGGCGGGCACGGCCGGCGGGGTCAACGTCAACACCCTCGACACCCGCGTGAAGGGTGCGCTGCAAGTCATCCAGCCGCTGTTCAAGGCCGATGTCGACGCGCTGATCGATGCCGTGGCGAACTGGGGCTGGAACCAGCCCGACCTCGACTGGGGCGAAGACGGCATCGACGCCCTCTGGGAACACCTGCTGTCGCTCGGCGAACGGGACTTCTGGCGCCAGCCGTACCGCTACGAACGCCACAGCGACGGCACGTTCCGGGTCTACAGCAGCGGCCCCGACGAGACGGCCGGTACGTCCGACGACCTCAGCGCCGACGTCAACCAGTGGGATCTGCGCTACGGGCGCAACGGCGGAGGCGAATGGGGTGACGACGTCGACTTCGACGGCGGCGGCCCGTGGCCGGGCGGCCCCCCCATGGAGGGCGGTGGCGAAGAGCCGACGGCCGAGCCCGGTGGCGGCCACGGTACCGACGAAGGCGGCTCCGCCACGGCGGTGCGCGTGCGGCGCTACTTCCCCGAGACGCTGTTCGTCGAGCCCGAACTGCTCACCGACGAGAACGGGCTCGCCGAAGTGCAACTGCGCATGGCCGACTCCATCACCGAGTGGCGCATGACGGCGCTCGCCTCGTCGACCGACGGTTTGCTCGGGTCCGGCACGCGGGGCATCACCGTGTTCCAGGACTTCTTCGTCGACATCGACTTCCCGGCGACGCTCACGCGCAACGACCGCATCACGGTGCCCGTGGCCGTGTACAACTACCTCGACGTGCCGCAGACCGTCACCATCACGCTCCAGCCGGCGAGCTGGATGGAACTCAGCGGTGGCGGCGAGGTCGTCATCCCGCTCGACGCGGGCGAGGTCGACGCGGTCGAGTTCGAACTGCGGGCCCTCGAAGTCGGCACCCACGCGCTCACGGCCATGGCGATGGGCACGGCCATGAACGACGCGGTCGAGCGCACCGTGCTCGTCACCCCCGACGGCAAGGAGTTCACCACGTCGGCGAGCGCGCGCTTCCACACCGAGGCGCCGCCCGACGAGCCGACGACCGAAGAAGTGGTGAAGACGGTCAGCATCCCGACCGAGAACATCGACGGCGCGCAGACGCTGCTCGTCAAGGTGTACCCGGGCTTCTTCTCGCAGTGCGTCGAAGGGCTCGACAGCATGCTGCAACTGCCCACGGGCTGCCTGGAGCAGACCACGTCGTCGGCGTGGCCGAACGTGCTCGCGCTCAAATACATGCTCGCCACCGAGACGGCGACGCCCGAAACCGAGCTGAAGGCGCGCGAGTACATCAACCTCGGCTACCAGCGCATCCTGACCTTCGAGTGCGCGAGCGGCGGCTTCAACTGGTGGGAAGGCGACGACCCGGGCAACGCGGTGCTCTCCGGCGTCGTCATCAACATGCTGCGCGACACGTCCGACGTGGCCTTCGTCGACGAGGCCGTCATCACGCGCACGCAGCAGTGGCTCGCCGACCGGCAGCGCGACGACGGCTCGTGGGGCGAAGAAACCCATCTGCACGCCGGCAACGAAAACCTTGGCGCCGGCTCGCTGCGGGCCACCGCGTACATCACCTGGTCGCTCGCGCGCTCGGGCTACGAGGGGCCGGCGCTTGCGGCCGCGGTGAGCTACCTGCACGCCAACGTGGCGACCGAAACCGACCTCTACACGGTGGCCATGGTCGCGAACGCGCTCGCGACCGTCAGCCAGAGCGACCCCATGCTGACGACGCTCGTGCAGCGCCTGCACGACGCCCGCGTCGAGGAAGAGGGTGGGCTCGTCCACTGGAGCGCCGAGGGCTCGACCATGGTCGGCTCCTGGGGCGACAACGCCGACATCGAGACCACGGCGCTCGTCGGGCTCGCGTTGCTCCATGCCGGGGCCTTCCCGACCGACGTCGAAGGCGCCGTGTCGTGGCTCATCGCGAACAAGGACCCGCAGGGCAACTGGGGCTACTCGACGCAGGCCACGGTGCTGACACTGAAGCTGCTCATCGAGTCGCTCATGGGCGATGCCGGCAACACGGCCGCCGAAGTGTCGGTGGTGTTCGGCGGCGAAGTCGTCGCCACGCGCACGTTCGACAACTTCAACAAGGACGTGCTCTGGCAGGTCGACCTGTCCGATCTGGCCATCGAGGGCGACAACGCGGTGACGCTGCGCTACGAGGGCATCGGCGGGCTCATGTACCAGATCGTGGGCGGCTACTACCTGCCGTGGGAAGAGACCGAGCCCACGGGCAACGGCCCGCTCACCATCACCGTCGAGTACGACCGCACCGAACTGGCCGTGAACGACACCGTCACCGTCACGGTCACCGTGGCCAACAGCGATCCGCTGCTCACGGGTTCGGTCATGGTCGACCTCGGGCTGCCGCCGGGCTTCACGCTCAACGTCGACGATCTGGCCGCGTTGCGCGCCGCCGGCACCATCAGCGAGTACGAGTTCACCGA
Source organism: uncultured Myxococcales bacterium (assembly GCA_964422715.1). Taxonomy (GTDB): domain Bacteria; phylum Myxococcota_A; class UBA9042; order PWKZ01; family CAYRCM01; genus CAYRCM01. The sequence continues at coordinate 9,138 of CAYRCM010000155.1, forward strand.
CCGGCAACTGCTCATCTACCTGAGCGGCGTGCCCGTCGAGGAAGCGGTGACGTTCCAGTACCGGCTCACGGCCGACTACCCGCTCGAAGCCGAGGCGCCGGCCTCGCAGGCCTACCCGTACTACAACCAGGACGAGCGTACCGAGACGCCGCCCGTCGACCTCCACGTCGAGTAGGTCCCGCCTGCCGGACCCGGCCGGCGCCTCGTGGCCCGGCCGGGCTTCGGGTCCCCCCGATTCCCTCGTTCTAGAACTCGATTTCGCCGACCGTGAAGTTCTCTTTGCGTTCGGTGAGCCGCAGCGTCATGGAGCGCCGCTTTTCCTGGGGCCGGCCGTAGTGCGTGAAGACGTCGACCTGGAGGGTGACGGCGCCGATGAGCTGCGCCGCCGAGCTGCCGAAGAAGTTCGTGAACACCTTGTAGGAGCCGGTCATGGCGCGGCGCAGTTCGTAGACCTCGGGCCCGTAGCCCTGCGTAAAGTCGCGGCTGACGCGGCCCCCGATGGTGGTGCGGTTGTGGGAGTAGTAGGCCTCTTCCTGGGACGGCTCGACGACGTGCAGGTCCATGTCGGTCAAGTCGGCGTCCCAGGTCATGACGATGCGCACGTCGAGTTCGATGTTGGCGATGAGGCGGGCGTCGATGGGCTCGAAGACGGCGCCGGCGGCTTTGGCGCGCGGCAGGATGTTGTTGTACTCGACGAGTGCGATGAGTTCGATTTCGGCGAAGCGCTCGAACTTGCCGAGGATGACCTTGCCGAGCAGTTCGAGGGCGCGCGCATAGTCGGCGCGTACGGCGTCGCGGGCCGCCGGGTCGGCTTTGCGGGCGTCGGCGCGGCGCGCGAGCACGAGGGCCAGGTCGCGGTACGACTGGGGTTCCTCGGGCCGCAGGCGCAGCGCCTCGGCGAAGAGCTGCGCGCTCAAGTCGTACGCGTCGAGTTGCGCGAGGCGGTGGGCCAGCACGCGCAGCAGGGCCGGGTTTTCGAGTTCGAGTTCGGCGATGTTGGAGAGCACCTGGAGCCCGCGCGCGGCGTCCTTCTGCTTGAAGAAGAAGTCGGCGCAGTCGAGGAAGAATGCGGGGGCCGTGCCGAACTGGGCACGCTGTTCGAGGTAGACGGCCCACTGTTTGTCGGCCGGGGCGGCCTTGAGCGCCGCGAGGTACGGCGTGGCCGGGTCCCAGGGGGTGAGGGCGACGCCGGGCTCGGGCGGGGCGCTCTCGTCGTCCTTGGCCCCGGCCTTCTTCGCGACCGACGCGTCCTCGCCCTCGCCTTCGGCGGCGCGTGCCTCGTCGCTCGGACGCGGCTCGGCGGCCGACTCGGTCATGGGGGCGGCCATGGTCGGCCGCGGGGGCGCACCGGCGCCGCGCGCCATGGCCATGCCGCCGCCGTGACCCATGCGCTCCTCCTTCTCGTCGACCTGGCCGAAGCGGAAGTTTTTCGGGTACTTGTACTCGGCCGTCCACCAGGCCAGGTAGTCCTTCCAGAGTTTGAGCACGGTCTCGAGTTTGTCGGCCTCGGCCTTCTTGGCGATTTGCGTGCGCTCGGCGAATTGCTGGTCGAACTGCGCGCGCCACTCGGGCAGCGAGGCCGGCGGGCGGATGGCGTATTCGAGGTACTGTTCGAGGCGTTCGAGGACGAGCAGCGAGGTGCCGGGGGTGACGAGCCCGTGCTCACGGCCGAGCGCCGTGATGGCGTCGGCGTTGCGCGTTTCGAAGAGCAGCAGGTCGTCGAGTTTCTTCTGAGCCCAGTGGCGGCGCAGCAGTTCGCCGGCGGCGGCGTCGGCCTGGGCGACCTTGAACGTGTGGCGGTCGCGGACGGTGCCGCCGACCCCGTAGGTGAGTTCGATGGTGGCCTCGGGGCTTGCGAGCCGGCCGGCCACGGTGAAGGCCGCGGCGGCCGGCCCGCGCACCTGCGGGTAGAGCTCGACCGAAGCGCCGCCGCTCTGCACCGTGGCGCCCATGAAGGCGTACGAGACGGTGCCGAAACGCGCTGCGGCGTCGGCCGCCGCCCACTTGGCCAGGTTGTAGTAGTTGCCGCCGTTTTGCAGCGCCACGTAGCGCAGCAGCGCGTGGTTGGCGACCGCGTTGCCGTTGATGACGTCGACCGGCACCCCACCGAAATCGGGCTCGGCCGGACCGAAATTGCTGAGCCCGTCGGTCAGCAAGAGCACGAGGTTCGGCGCCGGGGAGCCGCTCGGCAGCCGCGCGGCGCCAAGTTGCGTGCCGCCGTCGGGCGCCGTCGTGCGCAGGGCCTCGATGAGCGCCGCGCGCGCGCCGGGCAACGCAAAGGTGCGCGGCGGCTCGGCGGCGTTGCGGAACACGATGAGCTCGACCGTGAGCGCCGCGCTGCCCAGACGGTCGAAGTAGGCTTCGAGGGCGGCCAGTTCGGCGTCGGTGGCGGCCTTCGTGCGCGATGCCGAAGCGTCGAAGAAGAGGGCGAGCCGACTCGGCACGATGGGCGCCGGGGCGGGCGGCGGGGTGAGCGCGTCGCGGATGGCGAAGTAGACGGCGCCGTCGGCGCTGCGCTCGACCTGTACGGGGCGCTTGCCCAGATCGGGCAGCAGCACCTGCAAGTCGGTGTCGAGTTTCACGTCGTGCAGCGTGGTCTCGGCAAGGAAGCTGTCGCGCCAGGCGCCGAACTTGAGCCCGGCCGGGCCGCCCGCGACGATGACCGGGGCCGTATCGGCCTTGACGGCTTCGAGGCGCAACGCAAACGTCTTGGTCGTGTCGCGAAACGCGAGGGGCAGGTAGTAGCTCGCGCCTTTCGGCCCGTCGACGAGGTCGGCCACGTAGTCGACGCGGACCGTACGGCTGCCCTGCGCCGGGATGGGAAAGATGCGCGTCTTGAAGTTGTTGCCCTGGGTCCACTCGACGAGCCCGGGGTCGATGCCCTTGCGCACTTCCCGCTCGAAGACCTGCCGCGCCTCGTGTTTCGGCACGACGACCCCGTCGACGAGTTGCCCGTTGACGTCGAGCGCGTAGCCGCTGACGGTGGCGCCTTCGGGCAGCGGGAAGTAGAGGTCGCCCTCGACGGCGCGCGGCCGCGGATTGAAGAACGTAAGCGTCATGGACGTGGCCGCGAGGTGGCCGACGATGCGCACGTCGGTCTTCACTTCGGTGAGTTCGAGCGGCTTCGACTGGCCGCCGTCGACCACCATGAGCGCTGGCGGCGGACGCCGGACGATCATGAGGGGCCCGCCCGGAGCCGTGGGCAGAAACTGCGGCGTGTGGGCAAGCGCAAACAGGACGATGAGCATGTTCATGAGGGCCTCCCTGGCCAGCCGGCCAATCCCCGCGGCGGACCGCGCTGGTCACAGAGACCCGCCGCGGTGGCGAAAGTTCCTGGGGGACCGGCGCGCGCAGTGTAGCACCGGCTCCCGACCCTTGTCCTGCTCTTGCAATGCACCGGCGCCCGACGCACGATGCGCCCGGCAGCCCGCGCGGGCAGAGGAGAGGCGCATGGCACGAGAGGTGTGGCAGGTAGGGCCCGACGAGGCCGGCACGGCGCTCTATCCGTTCCTGCGTGCGCGCATCGCCGGGCCGACGAACGGGGCGGTGCGCCGGCTCATCACCACCGGCAAGGTATTCGTGGGGCCGACCGCCGAACTGCGGCCTACGCACGTGCTCGCGGCCGGCGCCGAGGTCACCCTGCGGCCCGAGGCGCCGCGGCCGCGCAGGCCGGCTGCCAAAATCGGCCTCGGCATCGTGCACGAAGACGCGCAGCTCGTCGTCGTCAACAAGCCGGCCGGGCTGATGAGCGTGCCCTACGCCGATGACGACGACGACACGGCCATGCACCGGCTCTGGGCGCTCTGGCGCCAGCAGGGCAAGGGCCAGGGGAGCAAGCCGCTCTACGTCGTGCACCGGCTCGACAAAGAAACCTCGGGGCTGCTCGTCTTCGCGCGTACGAAGGGTGCCGAACGGGCGCTCGGCACGCAGTTCCGCGCCCACGATGTCGACCGCACGTACCGGCTCGCGGCCCACGGCGTCGTGCGCCCAGTACGGCTCGTGAGCCACCTGCTGCGCGACCGCGGCGACGGCATCCGCGGCACGGCGCTCGCCCCCGGCCGCGACCAGGGGCGACTCGCCGTCACGAACGTGCGCGTCCTCGAACCGCTGCGGGGGGCCACCCTCTGCGAGGCCCGGCTCGAAACGGGCCGCACGCACCAGATTCGCATCCAACTCGCCGAGGCCGGCCACCCGCTCGTCGGCGAGATGGTCTACACGCGCGACTACCTGCGCCGCGGCGGACGGCTGCTGCCGGCCACGCGCCTGCTGCTGCACGCCGAGACGCTTGGCATCGTGCACCCCGTCACGAACGAACGGCTCCACTTTCGCCAGGCGCCGCCCCCCGACTTCATGGCGGGTCTGCGTCGACTCGCCCTCGAACCCGAGGCGCCGCGGTGACGAGTGCCCTGCTCGCGGCGGGCGCCGTGCGGCTCGTGTGCCCCGTGCGGGGCTGCGCCGGGCCCCTCGTGCCCGACGGCGCCGGGCTCGGCTGCCCGGCGGGCCACGGCTTCGACCTCGCGCGCCAGGGCTACGTCAACCTCCTGCAGCCGCAAGACCGCAAGGCCGCCGCCCCCGGCGACTCGCCGGCCGCCGTGGCGGCCCGGCAGCGTTCGCTCGCGCGCGGCGACGGCGCGGCGCTGGGCGCGGCGCTCGGCGACCTCGTCGGCGCAGAGGCCCGCGTCCGGCGCCTGCGGCTGCTCGACGTCGGCTGCGGCGCCGGCGCGGTGCTCGGGTTCCTGCTGCGCCACCACGACATCGAGGGCTGGGGCGTCGACCTCTCGAAGGCCGGCATCGCCGCGGCGGCGCGCGCCGAGCCGCGGGGCCGCTTCGTGGTCGCGAACGCCGACCGGCAACTGCCGTTCGCAGCCGGCAGCTTCGACGTGCTGCTGTCGGTGCTGTCGCGCAAGAATCCGGCCGAGTTTCACCGCATTCTGGCACCCACGGGCTGGCTGGTCGTGGTCGTTCCGGCCGAGGACGATCTGGCCGAACTGCGCGCGGCCGTCCTGGGCCCGACGACCGCCAAAGACCGCACCGCACCCACGCTGGCCGCATTCGCCGCGCAGTTTGCGGCCGGCACCGTGCAGACCGTGCGGGCGCGACTCCGGCGCGACCCGGATGCGCTGCGCGACCTGTTGCTCGCGAGCTACCGCGGGGCCCGGCACCGCGAAGCCGCCCGCGCCGCGGCGCTCGAACCCCTGGACGTCACGGTGAGTTGGCACGTGCTCACGTTCCGGCCGCTGCCCGCCCCCGCTCCGGCGCAACCCGCGCCCGCGTAGCCGCCCCCTGCCCTGCCCACGAGAGGCAGAATGGGGCGCGCGCGACTATGTTTCGGGCGTTTCAGCCTCGGTTGCGAGTTCGGCCGTGATGACGGTCGCGGCGCGCCGCCGGCGCTCGTCGGGCCAGACCGCGCGCAGCGCCCCAAACAGGTCGAAGGCCGGCCTGCAGAGCAGCGCGGCCACGGCGCCCGCTGCGGGGTGCGGCTGTACGGCGAGGCGCTGCAGCGGCGTCGCGCGCGCCCGCTTGCCGGCCGCGCGGTA
>CAYRCM010000156.1:0-14666 GCA_964422715.1 uncultured Myxococcales bacterium
GGCGGCCGCGGCGGCTTTCGCCGGGCGCGGCTTGCCCGTCTTGGGTGCGGCCTTGGAGGCCTTGCGGGCGCCCTGCGGCGCGCCGTCTTTGGGTTCGCTCGTTTTCTTCGACGGACTCATGCGGTGCTCCCGCCGGCCTGCCCGCGGGCGGGCGCGGCGCCGTGTGCCCCGAGCGGGTGCCGGCCGGGCGCCCGCGGCGCGTGTGCCGCGGGGCCCTGCCGTTCAACCGCGCGGTGCGCTGTGCGCTACCAACTGGTTACGAATTCCCAGGCATCTTCGGCGATGTCGGTGATCTTGTTCCAGACCCAGCCGGCGGCCTCGACCGCCCACTGCCCGGCCTGGTTGATGATGTTGGCGCCCCATTCGCCGACGCCCTTCAGGAAGTTGACGGCCGCCTGACCGAGCGCCTTGAGGTTCTGCAGCAGCCAGTCGCCCATGCGCGAGAGCAGTTCCTTGAATGCTTCGGCGCCCTTCTGCACGTATTCCCAGACCGTCGACATCCAGTCGGGCAGGTACTGGCGCACCATTTCGAGCCCCTGACCGATGAGTTCGAAGATGGTGCGGAACCCGTCGGCCAACTTGCCGAAGTCGAGGTCGCCCTTGATGAAGTAGCGGTACGCGAGGTAGACCGGCACGGCGAGCAGGCCGAGCGGCCCGAACATGGCGCCCATGGACGCGACCGAGATGATGTTCATGACCTCGCTGACCGCGTAGGCCACCTTGGCAATCGTGTCGGCCCATTCCTGAATCTGGGCGATTTTCTCCTGCAACCCGGCGAGCGGGCTGTCGGATTTGCCGGCATCGCCCGCCAACTCGTCGCCGCCGCCGATGTCGGGCCCGCCGGGGCTCGCCCCCGAGGCGTTCTTGGCCGGCACGTCGACGTTCTGGTCGGTGTTGTTGCGCGCCTGGCCGCCCACTTGCTGGCCGGCCGGGCTCTCGGTCTGGGACACCGGCGCGGCATCCTTGCCCTGCGGCCCTTCTTCGCCCCACTTGTACTTGCCGGTCCATTCCCAGTTGAACAGTTCGGGGAAGGTGTATTCCCAGGTCGGCAGCCCGTCGTAGCGGAACTCGCGGCCAATCGTGGCGAAGATGTACGGGTGCGCCGACAGCGTGACCGACGGCGCGATGCGCACGCCGATGCCGAGTTCGCCGCGGAATTTGCCTTCCTGGCCCCAGAGTTCGGCGTAGGGCGTGATGTTGAGGGGCACGTTCAGGCGCACGCCGCCTTCGAGCGCGATGCCGACGTTGAGGCCCGTGACACCGCCCGTGATGCCGATGGCCGGCTTGACCTCAGCGAAGAACGTCATGCCCGTCGGCAACTCGGCGCGCGCGTGGAAGTTCGGGACGTTGAGCTGCAACGGGTGGAAGTCGGTGACGTCGACCTGGGCGTTCAACTTGAGGCCGTTGAACGTGGCCCCGAGCCCGGCGCCGATGCCGACGTGCAGGTTGAGCCCGGGGATGCCGAGAGGGATGTCCTGCGCCGGCAAGATGTCGAACTTGAGGCCGAACAGATCGCGTGCCGGCACGAGTTCGACGTTTTCGACGGCCAGGGTGCCGCTCATGACCGGGTCGAGGTTCTGGTCGACTTCGACGCCGATCTTGCCCTTGATTTGCTCGGTGATCTTGAGTTCGACTTCGCCGTGGATTTTCCACGTGTCGTCCTCGTTGTACTCCATGTCGACTTCGCCGCTGATGCGCTCGTTCAGCGTGAAGTTGATCTTGCCTTTGCCCGAGTAGATGTCCTTGCCGCCCTCGTTGCGCCAGTTGATCTCGAAGGTGCCGGTCATGTCGTTGAGCGGCGGGATGCGGATGCTGGCGGTACCTCCGGCCTCGGTGAGTTTGTTCTCGGTGATGGTGGCGTGGCCGCTGACGTTGCTGATGATGATGTTGCCGCCCGCGAGTTCCATGTCGCGGGTGAGCGTGGCCGTGCCGGTGCCCGAGAACAGCCCTTCCTGAACCTTGTACTCGCCCTGCAGGGCGCCCGTCATGAGCGGGCCCTGCGCGTCGCAGAGGTCGACGTTGAGCGTGCCCCAGACGCGTTCGAGCGTGTTGTCCTTGATTTCGGCGCCGCCGCCCGAGCCCGTCTTGATGACGATCTTGCCGGAGCCCAGGGTGATTTCTTCGTCGCGTGCGAGGTGCGCTTCGCCCGTGCCGCCGAACTTGTTGTTGACCGCGTCGTAGGTGCCGTTGAGCGCGCCCGTGAGCAGATCGCCCTTGCTGTCGGTGAGTTTGAGGTTGAGCGTGCCCTCGATCTTTTCGAGGGTGTTGTCCTTGATGGTGGCCGAGCCGCCCGAACCCGTGAGGAAGACGAGCGTTTTGCCGCCACCGAGATCCATGGTGACGTCGCGCGCGAGGGCCGCCTGGCCCGTGCCGCTGAAGTTGCTCGTGGCGACCGTGTAGGTGCCGTTGATGCTGCCCGTGAGCAGGTCGCCTTCGCCGTCGGTGAGTTTGAGGTTGAGGCTGCCCTCGATCTTTTCGAGCGTGTTGTCGGTAATCGTGGCCGAGCCGCCCGAACCCGTGAGGAAGACGAGCGTTTTGCCGCCGCCGAGTTCGAGTTTGACGTCGCGCGCGAGGTTGGCCTGGCCCGTGCCGCTGAACTTGCCGGCGGTGGCGTCGTAGGTGCCGTTGATGCTGCCCGTGAGCAGGTCGCCTTCGCCGTCGGTGAGCTTGAGGTTGAGGCTGCCCTGCAACTGCTTGAGTTCGTTTTGCTCGAGCGTGGCCGTGCCGCCGGACCCCTGCAGGAAGACGAGCGTCCGGCCGCCGCCGAGTTCAAGCGTGACGTCGCGCGCGAGACTCGCCTGGCCGCTGCCGTTGAACTTCTGGGTTTCGGCGTCGTACGTGCCCGTGATGGCACCCGTGATGAGGTCGCCCTTCTCGTCGGTGACCTTGAGGTTGAGCGTGCCGGTGAGTTCGGTGAGTTTGTTTTCGGTGATGGTGCCGTTGCCACCCGAACCCTTGAGGATAACGAGCGTTTTGCCGGCCACATCGACCGTGACGTCGCGCGCCAGTTCGGCATGCCCGGTGCCGCTGAAGGTGCTCGAGCCGACCTTGTACTCGCCGCTGATCTGGCCCGTGATGAAGAGCCCTTCGGCGTCGTCGATCTTGAGGTCGAGCGCGCCCGAGGCGCTGACGAACTGGTTGCGGTCGACCTGGGCCGTGAGTTTGGAGCCCTGCACGATGGTGACCGTGTAGCCGCCCTCGCTGAACTTCACGTCGCGCAGCAGCGTGACCGAGCCGGTGCCCGAGAATTCGCCGGCCTCGACGAACAGTTCGCCCGTGACCTCGCCCTTGAGCAGTTCGCCTTCGCCATCGAGGAAGAGCGCCTGCAGCGAGCCCGTGACCTTTTCGAGTTTGCTGGCCGTGACGTGCGCCGTGGCCGAGGACCCCTGAAGAACGCGAATGGTTCCGAGATCGTTGCTCTTTTCGATGTCGCGCTGCAGCGTGACGGTGCCCGTGCCGGTGAATTCGCCGGCCGCGAGCGTGTAGGTGCCCTTGAGGTTGCCGCGCAGCAGTTCGCCCTGCTCGTCGCAGTAACTGCCGTTGAGGTCGCCCGTGATGGTGTCGATGGCGTTGTTGGCGATGTTGGCCGTGATGGTGGAGCCCGCCAGCAACTTGAGTTGCCCGCCGTCGACGTCTTTCACGATGTCTTTCGACAGCGTGCCGGTGGCCGTGCCCGAGAACGATTTCTCGGCGACCTTGTATTCGCCGGCGACGCTGCCCGTCGCGAGTTCGTCGCCCGCCGGCTCGTTGATGCGGAAGTTGAGCGTGCCCGTGATGTTCTGGAGCGCGTTTTCGCTGACGTTGGCCGTGGCCGTGGAGCCCTGCAGCACGGACACCTTGTAGCTGCCGTCGGGGTTGACCTCGACGTCGCGCATGAGCGTCGCCGTGCCGCTGCCGCTGAACTTCTGGTCGGCGAACGTGTAGGTGCCGTTGATGCTGCCGTGGATGAGCTCGCCCTGGCCGTCGTTGTAGGAAATCTCGGCTTGCGCCGTGAGCGTGGTGGGCTTGCTTTGCGCCACCTCGATGGTGCCCGTGGCGCCCTGCTTGATGACGAGCTGCGATTCGGGGTTGCTGCCGAGCGGGATGTCGCGCGCCAGGTTGACCGTGGCCGAGCCGTTGACCTGCTCGCCTTCGGCCGTGTAGGTGCCGGCCACGGTGCCGTTGCACAGTTCGCCCTGCGCGTCGTCGTAGCGGAAGGCCACGCTCGTGAGTTCGAGGGTGGTGAGTTTGCTCTGCGCCACCGTCGCGCTGACCGTGGAGTCTTTGAGGAGCACGATCTTGTCGCCGGCGCTGCCCGGGAATTCGAGGTCGGCGACGAGCGTGGCCTGGCCGCTGCCGTCGAAGACCTTCTCCTGGAACTGATAGGTGCCGTTGATGTTGCCCTTCGCGACTTCCTGGCCGGCCCGCTTGTAGGTGAGCGCACACTCGCCGCTGATGGTCTTGACCTGGTTCGCCTCGACCGTGGCCGTGACCGTGGCGCCCTGCTGCAGCACGAGTTCGTCGGTCTGGCCCTCGGCGAGGTTGATGTCGCGCGAGAGCGTGACCGTGCCCGTGCCGGAGAACTGCTTTTCCTGGGCCAGGTACTCACCCGACAGGCTGCCCGTGGCGAGTTCGCCTTGCGCGTCCTGCACGCGGGCCGTGAGCGCGCCCGAGATGCTGATGACCTGGCTGTCCTGCACGACCAGGTTGCCCTGAGCCCCCTGGTCGATGACGATCTTGCCCGTGTCGTCGCCGAATTCGAGGCTGCGGCTGAGGGTCGCCACCCCCTGGCCGGAGATCTTGTCTTCCTGGGGCTTGTATTCGGCGACGGCCTGCACGTCGGCCAGTTCGCCCCCCTCGTCGGACACCTTGAGGTGCGCCTGCCCGCCGATGGCCGTGACCTTGCTGGCCTCGACCTGCCCGTAGAAGTGCGTGCCGTCCTGGAGCAGCGTGACGTTGCCCGCCGCGATGTCTTCGGTGGGCGCGAAGTCGGCGCGCCCCGAGAGGGTCTGCGTGGCCGCGTCGTAGGTGCCGCGCACGTCGCCTTCGAAGCGGTCGAACTTGATGTGCGCGCCGGCGGTGACCTGGGTCAGCGCGTTGTTGGCCACCGTGGCGGTCATCTCGGCCTGGCTGATGGTGAGGTCGCCCAGCGTGACGTCGGCTTCCTGGTGCAACGAGGCGGTGCCGCTGAGCGTCTTGGCCGGATACTCGTACGTGGCCTGGAATTCGCCGCGCACGACGCCCGGGATGCTGAGCGCGGCCTGGCCCGAGAGCGTGAACTGACCGCGTTGGTATTGGCCCTGGATCTGCCCGGATTCGAGCACCGCATACGGGATGAGGCTGTCCTGGCGGGCGATGTTGACCGTGAGCCCGCCCGAGAATTCGCCGTTGGCGTACTGCGCTTCGAGGGTGGCGTCGCCGATGCCCTCGACCGCGAACATGAGCGTGCCCTGGCCCGACAACTCGCCGGCCGTGGACAGCTGCACGGCCAGGCTGCCACCGGTGAGTTGGAAGGCCGGATCGAGCACGACCTGCCCGTATTCGAGGGTGGCCTGGCCCGAGATGCCTTCGCTGTCGACCGTGAGGTCGATGGTGCCGCGCAGCCGGTCCTGAACGTTGAGCTCGGCGCCCGGCACACTCGCCGTGACCTTGCCTTCGCGGGCGATTTCGAGCGACACGCCCGCGGCCGTGATGAAGTCGCCGATGCGGATGTCGGCCCGCGCCGTGCCGCTCGCGACTTTCCATTCGTCGTCGAAGTTGAGGCTGGCACCGGTGAGCGCGATGCCGGGCACAGGTTCCTCGCGGAAGGGCACGTCGATGGATTTTTGGGTGGCCCCCGACGGCAACCGGACCGTGAACACGTGGCCGCCGATGTCGAGGTCGATGGTGGACGGGGCCTGGCTCGTCTGGCTGGCCGTGGTGTTGGAGGCCCCGGTGCTGGCGCCGGAACTGGAGGCGCCCGTGTTGGCCGCAACGTGCAGTCCGGGCATGGACTGGGTGGGGGCGCCGAGCGTGTTGCCGGCGGCAAACGCGGCGCCCATGCGCGCCGCTTCGCCTTCGGCGGCGGCGACGTTGGGCGTGGCCGTCGTGACCCGACGCTGCGCGACGTGCGCGAGTTCGTGGCCGAGCAGCCCGCGGCCGGCCTCGGTCGTGGGATCGTAGGCCGTGGGGTGCAAGTAGACCGTGCCGTGTTCGGCGAGGCCCTGCGCGCCGCGCGCTTCGGTGCGGCGCCGGGCGTCTTCGTCGGCCTTCACGAACACCCCGCCGGGCGCCATGCCGACCGCGGTCGCGAACTGCTCGACGAGCCGCGCAGTGAGGGCCGCCCGCGAGGCCACGAAGTCGACGACGTTCGCCGGCAATTCGAGCCGGCCGCCCGCCTGGACGCGCTCGGCGTCGGCGGGGCGCGCCGCGAGGTCGTCGCGCCAGCGCCCGCCGAGGCCGAGCGCCTCGTCGGCGAAGCGCATGCCGAAGTGGGTGACGAGCCGCCAATAGAGGGCTTCTTTTTCGGGCACCGTGAGCCCGCCCCGGGCTTCGAGGTCGGCCAGGAAGAAGCCGATCTGACGGGGATCGCCCGCCGCGAAATCGAGCACGAGGTGGTCGAGATCGGCGTGAAGTTGCTCCGTGCGCTGGGCTTTGGCCGCGGCGAGGGCCGCCTCGCGAGCCCGACCTTTGCGGATGCGCTGGAGTCTTTCTTCGTCTCTATCCCTCACGGCTCACCTCCCGGGCACATGACCACACGCGATGCGCTGCGTCATTGTCTGACCGGTTGTCACGATACACCAAACGAGCAACGGGCAAAAACCGCCCGGTCCGAATCATTCAAGACCCATGCCAGTCTCGGGGAGCGCTGCGGCGTTCGTCGGCACGTCGCAGACGGCGCGGCAACCGGCCGATCCCAAACGGGTTGTTCCCCGGGAGGGCGCGTCCCCGGACGTGCCGCGCGGGCGCCGGGCCTGCCGGGTCGGGTCGGTTGGCCAAGGGGGGGCGCCGCCTGGACTCCGCTGTCCGGGGTCAGGAGTCCCAGGGGGGGCCTCGCGACCACAGCTGCGCGCGCCCCGTCGGCCGGTCGGTCGGCGCGGCGCCACCGACCGCCCGCGCGCTCGCACTGCCCGGCTCGTGGCTTGCCAACGCCGCCGCGACCGCGGACAAATTTGCGCAGCGTGGCCGGGCGCGTACTCCCGGCGCAGGGGATGGCCATGTCCGGTGCGGCCGACGAAAACCGGGTGCGATTCGAGACGGCGCTCGGCATCTGCGAACTCACGTGGAGCCCGCGCGGCATCACGCGGCTGCTCCTGCCCGACCCTGCGGCGGCCGAAACCGCGCAGCCCCCGGGCGCCGCGCCACCCGATTCGGCCTTGCCGTCGCAGGCCCCGGCGTTCGTCGCGCTCGCGCGGCAACGGCTGCGGGCGTACTTCGCGAGCGGGCAGGGGGACTTCGCGGCCATCCCGCGCGCTGCCGCCGCCACCGACTTCGAGCGACAGGTCTACGAAGCCGTGGGCCGGATTCCGGCGGGCCAGGTGCTGAGCTACGGGGCCGTGGCGCGCGCCATCGGCCGTCCGGGCGCGGCCCGCGCGGTCGGCCGGGCGCTTGGGCGCAACCCGACGCCGATTCTCGTGCCGTGTCACCGGGTCGTCGGCGCCGACGGCGCACTCACCGGTTTCACGGCGCCGGGCGGCGTCGCGCTCAAGAGACGGTTGCTGGCGTTGGAGGCCGGAGCGGCCGGGCGGGCGTGACGAACGACCGCTGCGTCAGGGGGTGATGGTCCAGACGTAGCGATTCTTGCCTGCGAAGGTGACGCCACCCTCGATGTTGATGGCGCCTTCGGCTTTGGCCGAGTAGTTGTACTGGCCGGCCGGCAGGATCTGTTCCCAATTGGCGCCCGGCGCGAGCGTGTGCGCGGAACGGGTCGCGCCCGGGCCGTTCAGGTTGACGGTCACCGTGCGGTTGGTCGGGTTGACGACCACAACGCGTACATCGTCCACCGTCGGGTCGGCGCTGACCTTGAACACGTTCTTGGCCGGCGCGGCACCCCCGGAATCGCCACCGCAGTTCACCCCAACGAGGGCAACGACGGCCACCGCGAGAACCGACGCCAAGACGGAGCGGAGAAACGAGCGCATGAGGACCTCCTCGCGTAGAAGAAGTGAACGCCTGGACAGACGGTTCGCGCGTCGCGAACGGCCCGTCTCCCTGAAACAACAGAGCCAGGATAGTCAACGGGCGGGGCTTTGGCAAGCGCGCGTCAGGTCGCGGGCTTCGCGCTCGGCCGGCTGGCCGCGGGACGGCGCAGCAGCCAGAGCAGCAGGCCGAGCGCCGCGACGAAGCCGCCGACGCAGATGTACTGCGCCGCCGTGAGTCCGAAGTAGCGCGGGTCGGCTTCGGTGAGGTCGGTGGCGCGCAGGAAGTCGAGCACGAAGCGCACCGGCGTGTAGAGCAGCAGGAACAGCAGCAGGAAGAAGCCTGCCGGCCGCGGTTTGCGGCCGAGCCACACGGTGATGGGCCAGATGAGGACGAGCGTGAAGGCGAATTCGTAGAGCCCGAGGTCATGGCGCGGGCCGTTGAACAACGGGTTGCCGAAGTGCCCGTCGGGAAAGGCCACGGCGAGCGCGAAGTCGCTGAGCGCCCCGGGGTGGTCGTGCGCCACCGTGCAGCCGAGGCGGCCAAAAACCCAGCCAGGCACGATGCCGTAGGCGCAGACGTCGAGGTACGGCAACAGCGCAATGCGTTTCACACGCGCGTAGATGACCGCCGTGATGGCGGCCCCGAGAAAGCCGCCGACCGACGAGATGCCGCTCCAGATGAAGAGGATTTCCCAGGGTTTCTCGATGAGCCGGTCGCGGAAGTAGAACACCATGGACACGATGTGCGCCATGACGAAGCCGCCGAGGATGACCCAGATGGCCATCTGGGCGAATTCCTCGGGGTCGAGCCCGAGGCGGGCCGCGCGGCGGCGTCCGATGAAGAAGCCGGCGAGGATGCCGAGGGCCACGAGGATGCCGAACGCCTGGATCTGCGTGAAGCCCAGATCGAGCGACGGAATGTCGATGAACGGCAGGGCCGCCGGCAGCGGGGCGGCCAACGCGGGCAGGGGCAGAGCGGGCAAGGGGATCAAGGGTCACCTCTCTCGGGGGTCGGGGCCGCGGGCGCGGAGGCGGCGGCGGGCGCGGGGGGCCCGGGGCGGTAGTCGGGAAGCACGCGGGCGAGCAGGGCCCGTACGGCGCCGTCGGGGGCCTGCGGCCCGAGTTGGATGAGCGCCTCGACGTCGGCGCGCACCGTTTCGGCCGGGCGCGCCTCGAGGCGGCCGACGAAGATCTTCGGGTGCCGCGTCTTGTCGGCGTGTTCGCCGGCGACCGCGAGTTGTTCGAAGAGTTTCTCGCCCGGCCGGATGCCGGTGAACTGGATGGGGATGTCGATGTCGGGCCGGTAGCCGGACAGCCGGATGAGGTCGCGCGCCAGATCGACGATGCGCACGGGCTCGCCCATGTCGAGGATGAAGATCTCGCCGCCCGCCCCCATCGTGGCGGCCTGCAACACGAGTTGGCAGGCTTCGGGGATGGTCATGAAGTACCGGCGCATCTCGGGGTGGGTGATGGTCACCGGCCCGCCGCGGTCGATCTGCTGCTGGAAGAGCGGCACGACGCTGCCCGCCGAGCCGAGCACGTTGCCGAAGCGCACGGCGATGAAGCGCGTGGCGCTCGTGCGGGCGAGCGTCTGCACGTAGAGCTCGGCCACGCGTTTCGTGGCACCCATGACCGACGAGGGGTTGACCGCCTTGTCGGTCGAGATCATGACGAAGCGCTGTACCTCGAATTCGTGCGCAAGATCGGCGATTTGTCGCGTGCCCCGGACGTTGTTGCGCACGGCCTCGGCGGCGTTCCATTCGAGCATGGGTACGTGCTTGTGGGCCGCGGCGTGGAAGACCACGTCGGGGCGGGCGGCCGCAAACACGCCGCGCAACTGACTTTCGTTTGTGATGTCGACGAGTTGCGGCTCGACGGGCAGGTCGCCGAAGCGCTCGCCGAGCTCGCGGTGGATGTGGAACAGGCTGTTCTCGGCGCGCTCGACGAGGATGAGCCGGGCGGGCGCGTGGCCGGCCACCTGGCGGCAGATCTCAGAACCGATGCTGCCGCCCGCCCCGGTCACGAGCACCGTGCGGCCGCGCAGAAACGCGGCGATGGCGGGGGTGTCGAGCTCGACCGGTTCGCGGCGCAGCAGATCTTCGATGGCCACGTTGCGGATGCGCGCCACGCGGCCGCGCCCGCCGACGAGTTCGAAGAGCCCCGGCACGATCTTGGCGGGCAGCCCCGCCCCGTCGCACAGTTCGAGCACCCGCCGGACCGTGGCCCCGGACACGCCCGCCATGGTGATGAGCACCTGGCGCGCCTCGGTGCGGGCCGCGATGGCGGCGAGTTCGTGCGTGGCGCCGAGCACCCGGATGCCGTGCACGCTGGCGCCCCGCTTGCGGTCGTCGTCGTCGACGAAGCCGACGGGCAGAATGCCGAGGTCGGGGCGTCCGGCGATTTCTTTCGCGACCATGAGCCCGGCGCGACCGGCCCCGACGAGCAGCGTGGCCACCGGCTGGCGCGCCGCGGCGGGACGGCTGCGGGTTTCGGCGCGTTCGGCCAACACGCGGCGCAGCACGCGTACGCCCGTGATGCCGATGAAGGCGAGCAGTCCGTCGATGGCCAGAATGGAGAGCGGGATGACCACGAAACGGGCGTAGCCGCCGACCGGGCCGAGCGTGAGCCGCAGCACGGCCAGCACGGCCGTGGCGGTGAGCAGTGCGCTCAGGATGCGCCACGATTCGCGCAGCCCGACGTAGCGCCACGCGAAGCGCGGCACGCCAAAGGCCAGGAGCGCCAGATACTGCAGGATGATGACGTAGGGCCCCGTAAAGAAAAGCAGTTTGGTGTGCTGGAGGCTCGGCGCGAATTCGAAGCGCAGCAGGTACGCTCCCGCATAGGCCGCGGCCAGGGCGAGAAGGTCGATGCCGATTTGTGCCGCTCGCGCGAGCTGCAGTTTCATGGATTCCGCCTGCGGGTGCGCCGGCGGCGGCGCTCAATCGGCGCGCGCGGTCTGCGCAACGGTGCGATGTTGCCCGGCCGGCCCGCGCTTGGCAACCTCGCGCACGATCTCGGCCACTTCGTCGATCTGGGCGTCGGTGAGCGCTGAGCCGCTCGGCAGGCACAGGCCGTCGCGGAACAGTGCCTCGGAAACGGCCCCGCCGACCACCCGGAAACCGCGAAAAACCGGCTGCAAATGCATGGGCTTCCAGACCGGACGCGCCTCGATGTCGCGTTCGGCGAGAGCGAGGCGCACGTCTTCGCGCGTGGCGCCAAACCGCGCCGGGTCGAGGGTGAGACAGGTGAGCCAGGCGTTCGTTAGGCCGTAGGGCGCCTCGGGCATGAACGCGAGGCCCGGCAGGTCGCCGAGTGCGGCCAGGTAGCGCGCCCGCACGCGCCGGCGGGCGGCCACGCGTTCGGCGAGCACCTGCAACTGCGCGCGGCCGACCGCCGCGAGCACGTTGGACAGCCGGTAGTTGTAGCCGACCTGCGAGTGCTCGTAGTGCGGGGCCGGGTCGCGTGCCTGCGTCGCGAGTTTGCGGGCGGCATCGGTGTAGCGCGGGTCGTGGGCGAGCAGCATGCCACCGCCGCCGCACGTGACGATCTTGTTGCCATTGAACGACAGCACGGCGAGCGTGCCGAACGAGCCGGCCGGCCGCTCGCGGTACGTGGCCCCGAGCGACTCGGCCGCATCCTCGATGACCGGCACGCCGTGGCGCCCGCAGGCGGCGAGGATGGGGTCGTAGTCGGCGCACTGGCCGTAGAGGTCGACGACGATGACGGCGGCCGGTAGGCGGTTTCGCGCCGCGGCGGCTTCGAGCTCGGCGGCGAGCCGTACGGGGTCGAGGTTCCAACTGGCCGGATCGGCGTCGAAAAAGACCGGCCTAGCCCCCACGTAGCGGATGGCGTTGGCGCTCGCGGCAAACGTCAGGGTCGAGCACCAGACCTCGGCCTCGGGCCGGACGCCGAGCACCAGCAGGGCGAGGTGCAGGCCGGCCGTGCCGCTCGACAGCGCCGCGGCGTGCGGCACGCCGACCACGGCGGCCACCTCGCGTTCGAAGGCGTCGACCTGCGGTCCGAGCGGGGCCACCCAGTTCGAGGCGATGGCTTCGGTGACGAAGCGCTGCTCGGCGCCGCTCATGTGCGGCGGCGAGAGGTAGATCCGCGTCATGGCGCGTCTCCGAGCCGTTCGAGGAAGGCTTCGAGATCGGGGAGTTCGACCTCGACGTGGGCGTCGCTCGGGGCGGCGGCGTGCAGCCCGCCGGCGCGCCGCACGCGCACGGTGCGCCAGCCGCAGGTGCGCGGCCCGGCGAAGTCTTTGGTCGGGTTGTCGGCCACGTAGACGCAGGCCGGACCGGCGTGGCCCGTGGCGGCTTCGACCTGGCGGAACGGCCGCGGATGCGGCTTCGCAAGCCCGGGGCCGAGCGCCGCCGTGAGCACGATGGGGTCGAGCCAGGCCGCCAGTCCGAGGGCGCGGACCTTGGCCTGCTGGCTCAGGAGCGGCCCGTCGCTCACGGCCGCGAGGCGCAGCCCGCGGACGGCGAGTGCGTCGAGGCAACGGCGCGCATCGGGCAGCAGCGCGATGTCCGGTTCGTGCGCGCGGTAGCGCTGGACCAGCTGTTGCACGAGTGCGGCCGTGAACGGCACGCCGGCCTGGCCGAGCACGTGGTCGAAAATGGTCTGCCGCTGCCCGTTTTCGAAGGCGCGCCAGGCGCGCCCGGCGAAGTCGGGCAGCCCCAGCGTGTCGCGCACGAAGTCTGCGACGGCGACAAAGCCGCTCCGCACGTAGTCGCGTTCGAGGTAGAGCGTGTCGTCGATGTCGAAGACGACGCAGCGGATGGGCCCGAGCCGCGTCATGCTCACAACCCCGCGGCCGTGGCGGAGACGAAGACGGCGTCGTCGTAGCGCAGCATGACGAGGCCGTCCGTGAAGGCGTCGCTCGTGGCGGGGGCGGGCTCGCCGCGCGCGTCGGCGATGAGCCAGCGCGGAAAATCGGCGCCGGCGCGCCAACTGAGCGGATAGCCGCCGCCGAAGCGCGGGTTGATTTCGATGATGCGCACGTCGTCGCGTTCGGCGTCGTAGAAGAGTTGGATGTTGAGCGTGGCGTAGGCGCCGGGGAGCGTTTCGGCGACGCGGCGCGCGAGATCCTGCAGCCGGGGCGCGCGCACCGTGACGGCCTTGCTGACCTCGCCCGAGCGTACTTCGAGGCGCCGGCGCGGCACGGCCGCGAGGCAGCGACCGTGGCGGTCGACGAAGACGTCGACGGTGTGTTCGCTGCCGCGGGCGAGCGTCTGCACGAGGAAATCGCCGTCGCGCGTGGCCACGGCCAGTGCGGCGGCATCGGCCACGACGCGCACGCCAAGCGAGGCGCTGCCGGCCCGCGGCTTGACGATGAGCGGGAAGGGGAAATCGGCGGGGTTGGCCAACACTTCGGCGGGTGTGGCCTGGCGCACCGTCGGAAATCCGTGGGCGGTGAGCCACGCGTGCGTGCGTCCCTTGTCGCGGGCGATGTCGATGACCTCGGGCGTCGAGATGGCGACGGTGGTGCCGACGGCGGCGAAGCGTTCGCGCGCGGCGGCAAGCGCCGGCAACTCGTGATCGTTCGTCGGGATGACGAGGCGCACGGCGTGGCGCGCGCAGAGGTCGAGCAGCGTCGGGATGAAGGCCGGGTCGCGACTCGGCGGCACGCGGAACCCCCGGTCGGCGTCGTGGAAGGCGGCGGCGAGCGGCGACATGTCGCTCGCGTAGACGGGGCCGGCGAGCCCGAGCGAGGCCAGCGTTTCGCGGAAGATGCGCAGCAGCGCCACCCGGCGGCCGGCGGCCGCGATGAGCACCGGGAAGGCGGGGCGGGAGGCCGAAGCGTTCACGCGGGGTTCTCCTCGGGCGTTGGGCCCATGAACTCGGGCATGGTGGCGTGGCCCGGGTGCTCGATGCCGCTGCGCCGCAAGACCTGCGTCACCGTGGCGCGCAGGATGCGAAAATCGAGGCGCAGCGACCAGTTGTCGACGTAGAACACGTCGAGCGCAAACTTGTCGGGCCACGACAGCGCGTTGCGCCCGTGCACCTGCGCGTAGCCGGTGATACCGGGGCGGACCTCGTGGCGCCGGGCTTGCTGCGGCGTGTAGCGGGCGAGATAGCGCATGAGCAGCGGGCGCGGACCGACGAGCGAGAGATCGCCCCGGAGCACGTTGAGGAGCGTCGGCAACTCGTCGAGGCTCGTCTTGCGCAGGAATCGGCCGAGCCGCGTGAGGCGGGCTTCGTCGGCTTCGGGGCCGCTTTCGTCCGGGCGCGGGGCGCGCATGGTGCGGAATTTGAGCACTTCGAAGGGGCGGCCGCGCTCCCCCGGCCGCTGCTGGCGGAACAGCACCGGCGCGCCCATCGACAGGCGGATCGCCGCGGCCACCCCCCCGAGGACCGGGGCGGCGAGCGCGAGGCCGAGCGCGCCCGCGCCGCGATCGAGGGCCTTCTTCAGGGCGCGGCGCACGGGCTGCCGCGGCGGCGGAATGTTGGCACCGTCGAGGAAGGCCGCGTAGCGCCGCGCGAGCCGCGGCATGTCGTAGTGCGCGGCGAGCGCGCGGCGGGCGCTGGCCTGGCACTGGGCGCGCCAGTCCGGCTCCGCGACGA
>CAYRCM010000157.1:0-14613 GCA_964422715.1 uncultured Myxococcales bacterium
GCGCGGCCGGCCCGGGGGCAGCGGGCGGGGGGGCCTGCGGTGCGGTCGCCGGCGCTCCGCCCTGCGGGGCCCCGGGCGGGCCTGCCGGCTTGCGGCGCCGTTCCACTTCGCGATGGAGCACCGCGTAGTAGAGCACGGGGATGACGACGAGGGTCAGCACGGTGGCAAGCGTCAGCCCGGCGATCATGGCGCTCGCCATGCCGCGCCAGAGCGGCCCGCCGAAAAATGCGAGGGGAATGAGCCCGCCGACCGTGGTGGCGGCGGTGAGCGCGATGGGCCGCAGCCGCTGCCGGCCGGCTTCGATGATGGCGTCGGCAAGACTGCTGCCGGCCGTGACCGCCTCTTCGACGTACTCGACCCACACGACGGCGTTTTTCATGACCATGCCGGCGAGCGAGACGACCCCCAGAAACGCCATGAAACTGAACGACTCGCCGGCCGCGACGAGCCCGAGCAGCGCCCCCACGATGGCGAGCGGGACGCTCAGCAGGATGACCAGCGCGCGTTTCAGCGAACGGAACTGCATGACCATCAGCATCAGGAGCCCCGCGACGATCAGCCCGAAGACGATGGCGAGGTCGCCAAACGCCTTGTCGCGTTCGGCTTCTTCGCCGGCCGATTCGAAGTCGTAGCCGGGCGGCTTCTCGATGGCGTCGATGCGCGGCCGCGCGTCGCGCATGATGTCGGCCGCGAGCCGGCCGCTCGTGTCGGCCAACACCGTGATGGAGCGGCGGTTGTTGAAGCGCTTGATGAGCCCCGGCGCCCACTCGGGCTGCACCGTGGTGAGGGCCGCGAGCGGCACCTTCTTGCCGGTGATCTGCGACGGCACCGAGAGCGCCTGGAGCGTGTTGTCGATGTCGCGCGCCCCTTCCTGGAGCCGCAGGTAGACCGGGATCTCGTCTTCGCCCGCGCGGAACTTCGTGACCGGCAGGCCGTCGTAGGCCGTCAGCAGGGTCACCGCGACCTCGGTGTTGGTGACCCCCGCCATCATGGCCGCCTCGGTGTCGACCCGCACGCGCAGGCTCGGCACGTTTTCGCCGAGGTTGTCGCGGACCCGGGTGGTGCCCGGGATGGAGCGCAGCACGTTCTGGATGGCGAGCGAGAGTTCGCGCATGGTGTCGAGTTCGGGCCCCGTGATGCGGAAGGCGATGGGCGCCTCGACCGGGATGCCGACGAGCAGCGGCGCAGCCGTGATGCGGGCGCCGGCGATGCGCGCCTGCAGCGTGGCATTGAGGCGTTGAGCGACCGTCTTGGCGACCTGCTTCGTCTTCGTCGTCACGACGAGCTGCGCGTAGTTCGGCGTGTTGAACTCGGGCTTGATCGAGATGTAGAAGCGCGGCCCGCCCTTGCCCACGTAGGACACGAAACTCGCTACGTCGGGGTCTTTTTGCAGGACCGCCTCGATCTCCTCGACGACCTGCTCCGTACGCGTGAGGGCCGCGCCCTCGGGCAGCCAGACGTCGACGGTCAACTGGTCGCGGTCGGCTTCGGGGAAAAACGAGACCCCGATGACGTCCATGAGCCGCAACGAGAGGACCAGCGTGGCGAGCGAGACGGCGATGACGACGAAGCGCCAGCGCATGGCGCCGCGCATGACGCGTGCGTAGACGCGCATGACCTTGCCGGGCGGACGCGACGCGGCTTCGCGCTGTTTGGCCTTGACGCGCAGCATGGCCTTGGCGAGCAGCGGCACGAGCGTGACGGCCAGCACGAACGACACGAAGAGCGACAGGCTGAGCACGATGGGCAGCGAACGGATGTAGGCCCCGATCTCGTCGCGCATGATGAGCAGCGGCAGGAACGCGAACACCGCGCCGGCTGTGCCCGTGAGGATGGGCACGGCCAGGTGCTGCACGCCGTCGCGGGCCGCCGTCTCGGGGTCGGCGCCGCGCTTCAGGTACACGTCGACGTTGTCGACCGCGATGATGGCGTTGTCGACGAGCATGCCGAGCGCAATGATGAACGAGGCGATGGACACGGTTTCGAGGTCGACCTCGAGCATGGGCATGAACGCGAAGGTCATGATGACCGAAAGCGGCAGGCACAATGCGACGATGGTGGCCGCGCGCCAGCCCATGCCGAGGAACAGCACGAGAATGACGATGCCGAGCCCCTCGACCAGGTTTAGCATGAATTCATTGATGAAGTCGTCGACGTGGCGGGGCTGGTCGTGCACGAGGTCGAGGCTGACGCCCTGCGGCAGGCGGGCCTTGAAGGCCTCGGCCACCGCGCGCACGGCTTCCCCCATGGCCACGACGTTGTAGCCGTCCTTCATGCGGATATCGAGGGCAACGGCCGGCTCTCCGCTGGAAGCCATGCGGTCGAACGGGGGCTCGCGGTAGGCCTGGCGCACCTGGAAGACGTCCCGCACTTGCAGCGGATGGCCCGTGGTCTTCGACACGTCGAGCACGGCGGAACGGATCTGGTCGAGGGTGCGGAAGCCGCCCGACGGCTCCAGGCGATAGTTGCGCGCATCGGTGCGCACGTAGCCGGACGGCTTGTTGACGTTTTCGTAGTCGATCAGGCGCGCCACGAACAGCGGCGAGAAATTGTAGAAGGTGAAGCTGTCGAGCGGTCCCTCGATGTAGACGGCCTCGTCCTGCACGCCGACGAGCTCGACCTTGCCGACCGACTCGACCTTGCGCAGCTCGGCTTTGAGGTCTTCGGCGTAGCGTTCCAGTTCGTGCGGCGGCGCCACGGTGCTCCGAAGCGCGTAGATCATGGAGGTGACGTCGCCGAAGTCGTCCATGATGTCGGGGCCGATGACGCCTTCCGGCAGTTCGGCCTCGGCCACCTTGTTGCGCAGCCGCTGCCAGGCCATGTCGACGTCGCAGGCGAAGTCGACCTCGACGAACAGCACGGACAGGTTCTCGCGCGAGGTGCTCTCGACCCGCTCGACCACGCCGATTTCTTCGACCTGGTCCTCGATTTTCTTCGTGACGAGTTGTTCGACCTGCTCGGCGCTGGCCCCCGGCCAGATGGTGATCACGAGCGCCATGGCGATCTTGATTTCGGGGTCTTCGCGGCGGCTGATCTTCCAATAGTTGAACGCGCCCCACACGGTCAGGACGAACAGCACCAGCCAGACCAGGGTCGGGTTTCTGAGCGAGAAACGGGGCAGATTCATTTGACTTTGACCCTGTCTCCGGGATGCACGAATTCCTGTCCTTGTACGATGACGGCGTCGCCCGTGGCGAGCCCGGCGCTGACGTGCACGCGCTCCTCGAAGAGCCCGCCGAGCGTGACGGGGCGCTCGACCGCCGTCTGGGTCTGGGGGTCGACCACGAGCACCACGGCTTCGCCGGCGGCGTTCTTCTTGATGGCGTGCAGCGGCAAGAACAGGCCCGTGGTCTGGTCGGTCGTGAGGGTCAGGTGCGCGAGCATGCTCGGCCGCAGCAGGGAGTCGGCGTTGTCGACGGCCACGACGACGTCGTACGTGCGCGTGGCCGGGTCGGCCACGTAGGCGATGTGCCAGATCTTGCCGGGCCGACCCGCGACGACACCCGGCACGTCGATGGCGACATCGGTGCCGACCGTGAAGTGGCGGAGTTGCTGCTGCGTGACCCCGAACTTGACCTTCATGCGCTCGATGTCGAGCAGGATGTAGACCGGCATGCCCGGGCCGATGACCTGGCCCACACTCGTCTGCCGTTCGTGCACGACGCCGCGGGCCGGGGCCACGAGCCGCGTGTATTCGAGTTGCCGCGCGGCCTGCTTGCGTTGGGTGAGTGCGGCTTCGTACCGGCCGCGCAACTCGTCGAGTTGGCTTTTCGGCAACACGTTTTGCTGGACGAGGTTGTCGACCCGCACGACGTTCGGCTGCAGGGTCTGGGCCTGGATGTCGGCGAGCCGCTGGACGAGCGCGTAGTCGTCGGCTTGTAGCGTGGCGAGCAGTGCGCCTGGCTCGACGAGCGCCCCGACATCGACTTCGAGCGAGGCCACCCGCCCCGCGACCATGAAGCCGATGCCGCGCGCCTCCCAGGGGTGGCAGTAGCCGGAGAAGCGGCGCCGCACGGCCTCGGTCGTGGGGGCCACCTGGAGGGTGGTGACCCGCACGGCCGTGTCGCCGGCCCCGTCGGTGCCCGCGTTGGCCCTGCGCTGGCAGGAGAGCGGGGCGAGGCTGAGCAGCAACAGGCCCGCCCAGCCGATTCGTACAAGCGTTTTTGGGCCCCAGTGCATGGCGTGCCATCACCTCGGCGTGTGGAAGGCGCCTCTTCGGCCGCCGGCGAGACTTCCCCGCGCCTGGCTCCCGAGCTCGGCGGCGCCAAGCGCCTACAACGGCTCATCATACCGGAAGGCCGGGGTGGCGGACTACCAGCCGCGGGAGGCGCCGCCGCCGCTCGAACGGCCGCCGCCGAACGAAGAACGGCTCGAACTCGAGCGGGAACTCGACGAGCGGTAGCCCGACGAACTGCTCGAACTGCTGCGCGTTTTTCGCGAAATGGTGTAGGTGCGCGTCCAGGCGTAGTCGCACCCCGGGTTGTGGCACCTTTCACTGACCTGGCCGCGACCCGAAGACGTGTACGTGGGGGCCTGAAGCACGGTGCGCTTGCGCACGCGCGTGCGGCGCTTGCACTTCGGGCACGCGCGGGCGCCGAAAAAGCGCACGCGCAGCCGCTCGGAGGCGCCGCAGGCCGGGCAGTTCCAGACCTCATAGTCGAAACCGCCGACCTTCTCCTCTGCGACCTCGGCCGCGTCGAGCAGCGCGTCGTCTTCTTCTTCGGGCACCATGTCCATGGGCTGGCCGCACTGCGCGCACGGGCGGCGGTACTGCTGCACGCGACGGCGCAGCACACGGCGCCAGTAGCGCTGGCCGAACGTCACGAGCGTGCCGAGGCCCGCGTAGACGAGAAACCCGAGCCAGAAGTTGAGCGGGGTGGGCTGGAAGAGCGCAATCGCGAGCACCAGGCCCCCGAGCCACAAGAGCACGAGGAACGTGACGCCGTGGCCCATGGCGCGGCGCCCGGCGGCCCGGCTCCGGCGCGTGAAGACGATGGCGGTCAGCGCGCCCTGGGACAGCACCGCGAAGCCCACGAGGACGAGCAGGTAGAGCCCCACGGCCGCGTCGGCCGGCGGCGGCGGGGGCGGGGGGGGCACGGGCACGCGGATGTGCGGCAGCCCGGTTCGCTGGCCCAACTTGCCGGCCGCGTCCGGGTGCGTGGGGAACTCGCCGGGGCGACCCGTGGCCGCGGCCGTGGCCTCGCCCGTGCGCACGAGTTCGACATCGCGGCGCAGCAGCCGGTCGACCGCCTCGGTGAGCGCCGCGAGCCCGCCCGCGAAGTCGCCCTGCTTGAAGCGCGGCACGGCGTGCGCGTCGAGCAGCTGCCCGGCGCGATCGTCGGTGAGCACGGCCACGAGGCCGCGGCCGACTTCGATGCGCACCTTGCGGTCGTCCCTGGCGAGCAGGATGAGCACGCCGTTGTCTTTGCCGCGTTTGCCGATACCGAAGCGGTTGAAGAGGCGCCGGGCGTAGGTCTCGACCGAGAGCCCGGCCAGGTTGTCGACCGTGACGACCGCGAGTTCGCCGGTGGTGTCGGCCTCGAAGGCGCGGCAGAGTGAATCGAGCCGTTCGACGGTGGCCGCGTCGAGCAGCCGCGCCTGGTCCTCGACGTAGCGGCCGGTCGTGGCCCGCGGGTTCGCCACGTCGTCGACCGGAATGGCGCGGGCCGGGGTGGCCAGGGCGACGAGCAGCCCGACGCAGCAAACTCGCGAAAGACGCATGCGCAGCCTCTCCTTCGTGGGGGGCGGGCCGGGGCGCCGCCGCCGTCGAGCGTACCGCCGCTCGGCCGGGCGCGAAAGGGGCGCCGCGTTCACCGCGGGGCGATGAGGATGACCGAGTCGGCGGGTTCTTGGGCGCCGCGGAAGATGGCGTTGACGCCGTTCGCATCGAGCACGTAGAGGCCGAGCCGCGCGCTCTCGCAGTCGACGCTGCCGCACGCCTCGCGGGCGCGCAGATTGGCGCGAAACTGCGCCGTGCGCGTTGCGTCGAGGTGGTCGAGGATGGCGCCGTTGCCGGCCTCGATGTTCGTCGGGTCGAGCACCCAGTAGAAGCGCTCGGCGGGGTCGCTCGGGTCGGCGCCGGCCTCGTAGTACGCGATGACGAAGTAGTGGCCGCCCCACTCCCAGTTGTTCACGATGGCGACGCCGCCCACGGCGAGCCGGTTGCGCAGCTCGGCGAGCGGCACGTAGGCGAACGTGAGGTCGAGGCCGAGTTCGCCGACGACCCCGTCGAACAGCGTGCGGATGCCCGAAAACCCGATGCCGGCGGCGCCGACGAGGCTGCCGAGGTAGCGGCGCTGGAGGAATTCCTCGACGGCGTACGTCGTGTCGGCGTTGTAGAAGTACCCGTCGGTCGCCGGCAAAGCATCGCCGCGCCAGCCGCGCCAGGTCGGGGCGAGCGCCTGGAGCCGCGCCGGCAGGTCGGGCACGAAGCGGTGCAGCGCCATGTAGAGGCTCGCGACGGCGCACCAGCCCTCGTAGCCGCCGCCCGTGGAAAACGGGCCGGGATCGTTCGAGCCGAGCGGCTGCTGGTGGTAGACGACGGCGTCGCGCGCGTCGGCCGGCGCGGGCGGTGGGGTGGCGCAGACGTCGCTGCCGACCGCGAAGGCGTCGAGCACGGGCCAGTGCGCGGCGGCGAGCTGCGCGTACTGGAAGACGCTGAAGCCCGGCGGGCAGGGGGCGAGCGCCGCCAGGATGTCGGCGCGCAGCGCATCGGCGGCGAGCGGAGTCGGGGTTTCGTCGCCGGCGTAGTCGAGCACGATGGGCCAGACTGCGGCGTTGCCGCCGGCCTCGTCCTGCGTGGCCGCGGTCATGGCCGTGACCCAGGCGGTGCCCGCCGCGTAGTTGTACCGGTAGACCATGGGCGCGATGACGTCGAGGGGACCCGCAAGCGCGGCCACGTCCTGGCCGTAGGCGGCCTCGTTCGCGCCGCCGAGTTCGGGCATGACCGCGGCCCCGGTGCGCACCGCCGTGCCGTGGGCGGCGTTATGGGCCGCGACGCGCGTCGCGACGGCGGCGCAGAAGGTGGTGATGGGCTCGGTGCGGCCGGCGGCGTTGCCGGGATAGCGCACGGCGTCGAGCATGAGCCCGTCGGGGGTGTGGGCCGCGAGCGTGTCGTCGACGAGCGTCAGCAACCCTGCGCGATAGTCAGGGTCTTCGGGGTCGACCCAGGCCCCGGCGAAGTCGTCGGCGTACGATTCGTCGTCGAACGCGATGACCCAGGCCCAGATGCGCAAGGCCAGGCCGCGCTCGGTGCGCAGCGCGAGCAGTTGGTCGAGCACGTCGTGGCGGATGCCCCCGCTCACCCCCTTGATGAGCACGAACACGTCGGAAATGCCGTGGGGGGCGAGCGCGTCGAGGAAGGCCGCCTCGGCGCCGCGGATGGTCGAACCCCACACCCAGAGGCCCTTGCTTTCGAGGCCCGATGCGGGGGCCGGCGTGTCGCCGGCTTCGCGGGCCGTGTCGGGGGCGGTGTCGGGGCCCGTTGGGGTGTCGGGGTCGCCGGGCGCGTCGTGCACCGCGGGCAGGTCGCGGGGCCCCGGGGCGTCGGTCAGGCCGTCCGGGGGGGCGGGGCCGGCGTCGGGGTCGTCGGCGGGCGCGTCGCGCGGCGCGGGCGCGTCGGCCGCGTCAAAGGGGGCGGGCCCGTCGCCGGCGGGCGCGTCAAACGGAGGTGCCGCGCCGTCGCCGTCGAACGCGGCGCCGTCCGCCGGGAAAAGACAGTCATCGCAGGGGGTTGCGGCGTCGTCGGCATCGCCGGCGGCGGGGGCGTCGGGCCCGCCGCGCGCGTCGGGTGCGTCAAGGGTATCGCCGCGGGGCGCCGCCGGCGCGTCAAGACGCACGTCGGCGCAGGCCCCCCCGGCACACTCGGGGCACGTCGCCGTACAGCCGGCCAGCACGAACGCTGCCGCAAACGCGATGAGCCAGCGCATGACGCGCCACCCTTTCCGCCGGGTCCGGTTCGACCCCGTCCGGCTCGGCTTGCTGCGCCGCGCGTAGAACCTACCACGGCCCGGCCCGTCGGGGGCGCCTCGCGTTGACAGGCTCGGGGCTACCCGTCATCCTGCCGGCCAGGCCCTGCGGCGCGTCCCCGCTGCCCGCGGGGCGGCCCGACCGTTCCCGGCGTCCTCGACAACCGTTCTCGACCCGTGCGATTTCGCGGTTCTGCGGGATTGGAGTGTGCCCCATGGATCGGCGGAAGTTCCTGAAACTGGGCGTGCAAGTGTCTTCCGTGGCGCTCGTCGGACCGCAACTGCTGCTGAGCGCATGCGAGGGCGATTCGGCAGGCCCCGCGGGCGACGTCGCGGCCGGCGGCGACGGGGACGCGGGCCGGGCTGCGCCCGACGGGGCGGCCGATCTGCCGGGCGACACGGGGCGGGCGGGCGGCGATGCCGAAGTGGCCGCCGAGGTCGCGAGCCCCGGGGCCATGGTGCACGCCATCCTCGGCAGCGAACTCAGCGAACTGCCCGACATGGCCACGGCAGCCGCGGTGGCGCTCGGCTTCACCGGCTCGGCCTTGGCCGGGGCCACGGTGTTCATCAAACCCAATTTCGTCGCGCTCGGCATGGAAGTGTTCCACTGCGGCTACGACCCCACGACCGGCGAAGTTACGAAGCCCGAACTGTGCGCCGCCCTTGCCGAACAGTGCCTCAAGGCCGGCGCGGCCAAGGTCACCATCGGCGAGGGCGCGCAGACCCAGAAGTGGGACTGGACGAAGATCGCGTTCCTGCCCGGCAACCACATCGGCGACGCCACCGACCTTGCCGCGGCGGCCGAGCGGCTCAACGCGCTCTACGGGGCCGGCAAGGTCGAACTCCAGTGCGTCAACGAGCTCGACGAATGGGAATTGGTCCCCTCGGCCTCGCCCGACCCCAACGTTGCGGGCGGCATCCACGTGGCTCGGGCCTTTGCCACCGCCGACCACGTCATTTCGGTGCCGGTGCTCAAGACCCACCAGTGGGCCTACCTCACGGCCTCGATGAAGAACCTCTTCGGGCTCGCCTCCATCAACCTGCACGGCAACACCATCTCGCGCTGCAACCTGCACGTGGCCTACGCCGGCATCCCGTGCCACGGCGTCGCCGACGCCGGGGTGTCGGGCGCCATCATCGACATCTTCCGGGCGCGGCGCGAGGCCGGCAAACGCGACTTCGCCGTCATCGACGCCACGATCGGGCTCGAAGGCAGCGGTCCGCACAAGGCCCCCGTCAACGACGGCCGCACCATCCATCTCAAAGACCGCAACGCCGCCGGCAAGTACGTGCTGCTCGCGAGCGCCGATTGCGTGGCCGCCGACGCCACGGCGGCGCGGCTCATCAACGTGCCGGTCGACGACATCAAGTCGTTGCAGATGGCGCGCCACCTGGGCCTCGGCGAACTCGACGACATCACGCTCGTCGGGGCCACGCTCGACGAACTGCGGGTGGCCGACTGGATGAGGCCCGAACTGCGTACCGAGGACTACTTCGCCGGCATCTGCCCCGCCAACCGGCAAGGCTGAGCCGCGGCGCGCCCCGCGGGCCGCCGTTCGGGTTCGGTTTGCGAGAGGAGCACGGCCATGCAGATCGCGTCCCGGAGAGGTTGGGTGCTTGGAAACGCGCCACGGCTTGCCATGGCCGTCGGCCTTGTGGCCGTCGGGTTCTGGGCGTTTGCCTGTGAATCGAGCGGCGGGGGCGCCGGGAGCGTGGGCGACGCCGGGGGCGTCGGCGACGTCGGGCCGGCGGGCGACACGGCGGGGCGGGGCGACGCGGCCCCGGGCGACACGGCGGCAACCGACACGAGCGCGGGCGACGCGGCCGACCTCGGCCCCGACGCCGCGCCCCCGGTGCGCGACGAGTGTGGCCGGGCGCCCGTCACGGTGCCGAGCCGCTGCACCGCCTGCCACGAATCGCCGCCGACGGTGGCCGGCCATCCGCAAAACGCTCGCTGCCACCTGTGTCACGGGGCCGTCATCGACGAAAACTACGAGGCGGTCGACCCCATGGCCCACCAGAACGGTGTGGTCGATGTTGAACTGACCTGTGGCTCGTGCCATGGGCAGGGCACGCAGTCGGCCCCGCCGCCCGACCTCAGCGACGGTTGCAGCCCGACGAGCGTCGGCGTGGGCGCCCATGCCGCGCACGCCGGCCAGTGTGCGGCCTGCCACGTGGTGCCGGCCACGAACGACGCGGCGGGGCACATCGACGGCGACGGGCGCGCCGAAGTCGTCTTCAGCGGCCTCGCCACGGCCGACGGCGCCGCCCCGAGTTGGGACGGCCAGAAATGCGCGAACGTCTACTGCCACGGCGCCACGCTGACACCGGGCTCGCTGCCGGAGCCGCGTTGGACCGACGCGAGCGGGGCGGCCGGGGCCTGCGGCGCCTGTCACGCGCTCGCCGACCCGCAGGGCAACGCCGACGCCGACTGCCACGCCTGCCACGCGACCTCCGTCGATGCCGCGGGGCAAATCCTGCCCGGCGGGACGCACCTCGACGGCGTCAAGAACTGAGCGACCCTCCGCGGAGGCCACCGCTTCCCGCATCAGGAGAGCCCGGATGAAGCAGCAAGCCGAAAACAAGCCGGCCGGCGCGGCCGCGGCCGACCCCACGAAACGCGACTTCCTGCGTGGCGCGGCCCTCGTCGCCGCCGGGGCGGTGGCCGTGCCCCTGCTCGGGGCCTGCGGCGAGTCGACGAACGGCGCCGCGGGGCCCTGCCGGCCCGACACGGCCGACGCGGCCGGGGCCGGCGACCTTCCGGGCCGGGGCGATACGGCCGGGGCCGGCGATTCTACCGGGGCCGGCGACACGGCCGGGGCCGGCGACGTGCCCGTGGACCCCGGCTTCGACCGCGAAGTCGACGTCGTGGTCGTCGGCGCCGGCACGGGCCTCGTCGCGGCACTGGCGGCGGCCGTGGCCGGGGCGAGCACCCTCGTGCTCGAAAAATCGCCCGAGACGGGCGGGTCGACCAAGCTGTCGGGCGGCGTCGCCTGGATTCCCGTCAACCACGTCATGGCGGCCGAGGGCATCGCCGACTCGCGGCAGGGCGCCATCGACTACCTGCGCATCCTCGCCCGCGGCCAGGCCGACGACGCGCTCATCGAGGCGTTCGTCGACAAGGGCCCCGAAATGGCGCTGTTCGTCGAGGCGCACACCACGATGACCTGGCGCAAGTCGGTGCTGCTCGGCGACTACCACCCCGAGTGGCCCGGCGGCGTGGCGAAAGGCCGCAGCATCGAGCCCGACGTCGGCGGGTTTCTCGACCTCGGCCCCGACCTCATCGAGAAGCTGCAGGAAGGCGTCGTGGCGGCCGGCGGCGAAGTGCTGACCGGCACCCCGGCCACCCGGCTCCTCACGCGGCTTCTGCCCGACGGGCGCCAGGAGGTCCTCGGGGTCGAGGCCCTGGGCGGCGAGGGGCCGCTGCGCA
Organism: uncultured Myxococcales bacterium; assembly: GCA_964422715.1. Classification (GTDB taxonomy): domain Bacteria; phylum Myxococcota_A; class UBA9042; order PWKZ01; family CAYRCM01; genus CAYRCM01. The sequence goes on from CAYRCM010000157.1 coordinate 11,398, forward strand.
TCAAGGCCCGCAAGGGCGTCATTCTGACCGCCGGCGGCTTCGACTGGGACTTCGAGATGAAGCGGCACTTCCTGCGCGGCCCGTCGCTCTACACGCTCGGGCACAGCGGCAACACGGGCGATGGCATCCGCATGGCGGCGGCCGCCGGGGCCGACCTGCGCAACATGAACGAGGTCTGGGGGGCCACGGTGTTCAAGGCCGAGGCCGAGGCGCTGCTCGCGCAGAACCGCGGGGCGAACCTCACGGCCATGATCCAGCGGCGCATGCCCGGCAGCATCACCGTCAACCGCTACGGCCAGCGCTTCTCGAACGAGGCGTCCGACTACGACTCGGCCTGGCGCACGTACTTTGCCTGGGAGAATTTCGGCACCGTCGAGTGCCGCAACCTGCCGGCCTTCCAGATTTCCGACAAGAAGGTCAAACCGCCGGCCTCGGCCGCGGCGGTCGAAGCCCAGACCCTCCGGGAACTGGCCGAGGCGCTCGGCATCGACCCCGACGCGCTCGAAGCGACCGTCGCCACCTTCAACGCCAATGTGCAGGCCGGCGCCGACCCCGAGTTCCACCGCGGCGAGAGCTCCTACGACACGTCGTACGGCCCGACCCTCGGGGGCCTGACGTCGGCCCCGTTCTACGGCGCCGAGGTGGCGCCCGCCGACCTCGGCACCTGCGGCGGCGTGCGCGTCAACGCCTCGGCGCAGGCGCTCACCCCGTTTGGCGACGTCGTGCCGCGGCTCTACGCGGCCGGCAACAACGCCGGGGTGGGCGGCCCGGGCGCCGGCTACGGCGGCGGCGGCGGCACCATCGGGCCGGCCATGGCTTTCGCCTTCATCGCCGGGCAGCACGTGGCCACGCTGGAGCCGCACGACGGGTAGGCCGCCGCGCGGCGCGATCGCCCCGCCATTTTGACGACCCCTATCGATCGGCCGGGCCGCGCCGGCGTCAGGGCGGTGCGCCCGGGGCCCCGGGGAACTGCGCGCGGTAGGCGCGCCAGTCGGCCGGAGCGCGCCAGGGCTCGCTCCAGATGTGCGCTTCGCCGACGGCAATGCCGAGGCCGGCCGAGAGCCACGCCGTCTTCGGGTCGTCGTAGGCGAGGTGGACGACGAGCGCCCCGCCGACGTTCGCGGCGACGTTCAACACGTGACGCAGCCAGAAACTGCGGTCTTCGGCCTGGGCGACGAGCCGCTGCCAGTGCGCCTCGGCGGCCTCGAGCCGGGCCGCGCGCTCGGCCGGTGTGGTCGCGGCGTAGGCCGCGAACGGGGCGCGGCCATGGCGCAGGTCGACGCGGTGCAGCGCATGGTCGATGGCTCCGGCGAGCGACTTCGCGGCCCCGACCAGCATGTCGGCGCGCTCGGCGCGGCTCTGGTCGGCGAGCGCCCCGCGCACCCCCTGCACGACGGCGGCCATGGAGTAGAACGTCAGCCAGCCGCGCCACCAGAACTGGGCGTAGGGCTGCCCGGCGTCGAGCCGCGCTTCGAGAAAGGCGAGGCGCGCGCCCACCTCGGCGTCGGCGAGCGGCAGCCCTTCCGGCGCGGCCGGCGGGCTCGCCCGCACGAGGACGCTCGCGGCCTCCGCCGGGGACGCGGGCGCGGCCGGGGGGGCCGCCGGTGCGGCGGTCGGCGGCAGCACCAGGCTGCCGAGGGCGACGAGCCCTATCAGGAGCGGGGCCTGATACCAAGGTGCATTCCAAAGGATACCGAGGCGCCAAGGAGCGATCCCCCGAGGCGTACTCCTGGTACGCCGCAGGGGGGAGCGACGAAGGCAACAAAGGTATCCGAAGGAAGGCGACTTGGTATGAATCATCGGCGTGCGGTCCAGGGTCCGCGTGGGCGCGGCACGGCCCCAGGGTAGCGCGCTCCGGCGCGCGGGGGAATGGCGGGCCTCGCGGGGGGGCCAAGAAACGCAAAGCGCGGCCCCCCTTGCTGGGCGGGCCGCGCCGTTTCGTGCGTCGCGTGGGTGGCAGCTACTCGCCGCGGGTCGGCACGGCATCGGGCTCCGGTGCGGGGGCCGGGGCGGCCGGGGCGGCCGGCGCGGCCGGGGCCGCCTTGAAGGTCTTCACCTGGAAGAGGACCTGTTCCTCGCCCTTCTTGCCCTGCTTCACTTCCTTGCCCTGCACTTCGGCTTTCTGGCCGGCGAGTTCCTTCGCCAGTTTCTTGGCCGGCGCCGTGAGTTTCAGGTTGTGCACGGTGCCCGAATCCTCGGTGAGCGTCACGCCCGTGAGCCGGCCCTTCTCATCTTTCACTTCGGCCACGGTCCCGACGAGCGTCACGAGATCGCACTTGGCCGGCTTCGCTTCCTTGGCCGGCTTGGCCGCGGCAGAGGCGCCGACGGTCCAGAGCAGCGCCACCGTCACGGACACGAGCGAAAGAGCCACCCTCCGACTACCCAACATGTTCGTCTTCCTTTTTGACCCTGTCGCGTCGCACGGCCCTCGACCATCGGGGGTCGGCGGTGCGAGCAACGCGGGCCACAAACCCGCGCGGGGGTGGTTTATTCCCGGGTTGCGCCCCGCGCCCCTACTTCGCGGCGACGAGCGCCGTGAAAAAAGACGGCAGGATGGAGCGCACGAGGATGGGCAGGAGCCCCACGAGGACGAGCAGCAGGCCGTTCGTGACCGCCACGAACGTGGGGGCGCGCTCGGCCGGGATGGCCAGCAGTTCGATGACGCCGCGGGCCATGAGGTAGAAGGTGTAGGGCAGCAGCAGCAGGTCGGCGAGCGTCACCACGATGGGCACCGGGATGAGGGCCGTGAGCGCGCCGACGACGAGCAGCGGCGTGAGCGACAGCACCGAGAAGCGCATGCCGTCGCCCATGCCGGTGAGCCCACGGCGCGTGGCCGCGTAGCTTGCGACGGCGAAGCCGAACACCCACGCCACGGCAAACCAGGCGACGATGCCGAAAACGAACTGAGCGAGCGCGTAGCCGAAGCGGCCGCCCTGGAAGAGGGCCCCCAGAAACTCGGCGAGCGTGCGCGCCAGCACGAGTACGGTGAGGTGCGGCCAGAGAAGTGTGCGCAGCGTGGGCGCCTCGCCGGCCACCCGCTGCCAGGTGCGCTTCGGCCGGAGCAGGATGCCGACGACGCGGCCGAAAAACGCGCGCCAGACCCCCGCGGGGGCGGCGGGTGCGGGGGCCGGGCGGGAGGGTGCCCCCGGCGGCGGGGCGCCGGGGCCCGGTCGGCCTTCGGGCGGCCCCGGGGGTGGCGCCGGCCTGCGCGGCTCG
>CAYRCM010000158.1:0-14487 GCA_964422715.1 uncultured Myxococcales bacterium
ACAAACACGCCAAAGACGTCTATCCGGCGGTCGTGAAACGCCTGCGCCGGCTCCTCGACCAGAACCGCTGCGCGCGTTCGGGGCGGTGAGGGGCGGGCGGGGCGCGGGTCGGGGGCAGCGGGCCGGCCGGGTTGGCGGGCGGCTTCTCGTCATGACAGCACCCGGAGGGGTCGCGTTCGCCGGCGTCGCAGACTTTGGCGCGTGCAATCTCGCCGTCCTCGCTGGCTGGACCTGCTCGGCCGTGCGTGGCATCCTCGCTTCCAGTTGCTGAGTGGACTCGGTCTCGTGCAAACAGGTCCCACGGGCCTGCCGCGGATGCCGCTGCCGACGGAGGTGTCGCCGATGTTCCCTTTGCCAGCGAGGCTGCGAGGGATCGCGCTCGTGGTTGTGGCCGCGGTCGGTGCGGCCGGCTGCATCGAAGCGGCCCGCTACCGTTCGGCCGACATCGGGACGGCGGGGGACGCTCTTCCAGCGGGCGACATCGCCGACGCCAAACTGGATGACGCGGCGGGCGCTCCGCGCGACATCGCGGATGCTGCTGCCGACGCGGTGCCGGATGCCGGCTTGCAGGATGGACGCGACGCGCGCGGGGATGTCGCCGTACGGCCGGACAGCGCCTTCGACGCTCCGCCCGACACGACCCGCGACGCCGTGGACGCGCGCGCCGGTGACACGGCGCAGCACGCGGACCGAGGGCCATACGCCGAGCTTCCGGGCGAGGCGGGTGACGCGCCCGAACTTGGCCAGGACAGCGACCGCGCCGCGGACCTCGACGCCCACGAGAGCCGCGATGCGGAAGCCCTGGGCGACGCAGGCAGCGGCCTGACCTGCGGCACGACCGCCTGCCCGCGCCTCGGCGCGGCCTATCGGGTCCTCTGCAATGGCTATGGATTCTGTGAGTACGGGCGTCCCAACCCGGTCGCGTGGCAGCATTACGACGTGTGGATCTGGGTGCCCCCGGGGGGCTTCCCGATGGGGCGACCGGCCGCCGAGGCGGGCGAGACCGACGAGGTCCCGCAACACCCGGTGACGTTCGCCCGCGGGTTCTTCGTGGCCAAGTACGAGGCCGTGGTCATGGTCTACGAGGCCTGCGAGTTGGCGGGGGCCTGCGACCCGCCGTCCACCGCCCACTGGGACGGCGCCGGTTGGGGCACGAACCGCTCGACCAATGATCGCGCAAACCATCCGCAAAACGGGTTGACCTGGCAGCAGGCCGAGACCTTCTGCCGCTGGCTCGGCGGGGGGCTGCCCACCGAGGCGCAGTGGGAGTATGCGGCGAAGGGTCCGCAGCACCGGAAATACCCCTGGGGCGACACCCCCGAGCCGACGTGCGCGAACCGCACAGCGATTTTCAACGAGGGGGGCGACACGCCGTACTACGGTTGTGGCGCGGGCGGCACCCAGCCGGCCGGTGCACAAACCGGCGGATTCTCGTGGTGCGGCGCGCTGGACATGGCCGGCAACCTCTGGGAGTGGGTTCAGGACTACCACCACGGCACGTACGCCAACGCGCCCTCGGACGGCAGCGCCTGGCTGGACGGGCCCGGCAACCGCGTCACGCGGGGCGGGGGGTTCGACTACGGGGCCGCGCATCTGCGCTCGGCGAACCGCAGCGCCGACACGGCGCTGAGCCAGCGCGCCAACCTCGGCGTGCGTTGCTTCCGCGAGCCGTCGGATTAGGCCGTTTCCCTCCCGCAACCCCCGCGGTGTCTGGGCCGGCCGGAAGGCCTCGGCCCGGTCGCGCGGGTCGGCCCTCGGCCGGCGCGCGGCCACGTGGCGGTCCCCAAGCAGCACCCGGCGCGCGGGCCCCAGAGCGGGTGTCGGGAGCTGCATCGCACGAGCTCCTTTGGGTTGAGGCTACGGTCGGTTCGGGCCCCAGCCGGAGGGCGTGCGCCGTGCCCTTCCGGCACACTGACCATTCGAGAAACAGACCCGTTGAGTCCGGACAGGGGTCCGCGCGGGGCGGCGGCCTGCGGCCAGTGCAGCCTGGCGGACGGCGGCGTGTTAAGCACGGGTACAGGTTGCGCGGCTCAGCGACTTCGGCGATGCTCGGCGCAACCGGATGCTTGTGGGCCTCGGCCTTCGCCGCCGGCCCCCATCGCGCCATTCCCGGAGAAAACCCATGAGTCCGCCCCCTGGAGTCGGCGGTTTGCCGCCCGCGCCGCCAGTCGGGTCTCCGCCTCCACACGCCACGGACCCCGCGCCCGCACCGGGCGATCCAGCCGCGAGGCTGGAGGTGCTGCGACAGCAGGTCCAGGCCCAGCGCGCGGGGCCGCAGGTCGAACCGGAGCCCGAGCCCGGGCCAGAGTTCGCGCAAGGGCCCGCGTCGCCGCCGAGCCAGACCGCCCGCCGTCCGCGGGGCGTCCGCCCGAGGACGCCGTGGTACGCCGCTTTCGGTCTCGCCGTTTTCGCGCTGACGGCGGCACTCCCGGCGCTTGTCCTGGTCGCGTTCTGCTGGGCATGCTCGGAACTCGTCTTGCTCTCCGTGTGGCTTGGGGCCACGGGAGCCCTCCACAGCCAGGTTTTCGAGAGCCACCTCGTCCTTGCTGTCGTCGTGCTTGCCGTCGGCACCGGCGCGTGGCTCGCGGCCTGGCTCGTCTGGCGCCACGCGAGGCAGCGGGACGCGTTGGGCAAGGCGAAGCGGGTCGTGCTGTACGCGTTTTCGCGCGGCTACGTGCACGCCGGCCTGGCCGTTGGCCTCTGCCTGCTGATGGTGCTGTTGGTCCGGGCGTCTGCGCCCGGTCGCGTGGCCGTGCTGGCGGGTGCGGCCTGGACGGCCGCGGCCCTGTTTCTGTGGGTCTGGTTGCCCGTCTTCTTGGGCCGGCAGATCTGGCGGCTCGGTCGCCATCTCTCCCGGCTCGCCGCGGCCCGACCGGCCGTCGCCGGTGCCGTGGCCGCGGCCGGCCTGCTGGCGCCGATCGCGGCCTGGGCCTTGCTGTGGCCCGGCCCGGAGACGGCCGAGGACCGCGCCGCGCGGCAGCTGATCGAACGTGTGTTTGCGCCGCTCGACGACGCGCTCTCGCTGGACAACTTGCGAATCGTACTCGGCCGCATGGCCAACGAAGTGTCCGAGCGAGAACTGTTCGACGAGATTCGGGCCTGTCCCCTGAGGCTTCACAGCGGCCAAGCCTGCGCTCCGGGGGCGGCGCCTGGCCGCCCGGCGGCAGCCAGCCGACCGCGCGTGATCGCCCTGGCCGACGCGGGCGGTGCGGGGTCGCGCCCGCCACCCGATTGGCCGTCGGCCCTCGCCGCCAAGGATACGTCCGACTCCGACGCGACCGCGTTCGACGACTGCGTGCAGACCCTCTACACTCCCGAAGGCGAGCGTTGCGCGCCCGTGGACCGGGTGCAATACGTCCTGCGCCGCGAGTTCCGTCTCACCGAGGACGACGCCTACGACATCGTGCTCGAACGGCTGCTGCGCGTGTGCACGGGGCACGCCGAGCAGCGGTACGAGAATCTGCCGGCGGTCCTCTGGCGCAGTGCCCGAAACGCGGCCACGAGCGAATTTCGCCACCGCCGGCGATTCCAGTCATGCTCGCTGGACAATGCTGGCCCGGACCACCCCTTCGCGGCCTGCCTGCAATCCACGGCGACCGTCGAATCGGTGCGCTATCCGCGCGAGTACGAGCTGCTCCGGCGCCTGCGTTGCCGGGAACTGAGCGACGTCGAGCGCCAGGTCATCGACCTGCGACTCGGCGACGACCTGTCGTTCGGCGAGATCGACCGGCGACTCAACCTCGGCGGCAAACACAGCAAGGACATCTTCCACAACGCCATCAAGCGGCTGCGCCACCTCGTCAAACAGCGCTCCTGCCGCTTGCCCGACGCCGGCCAAGTCCGCACCGCGGCCCTGCGCGTCGCCCATCCTGCCGGTCGTCCCCGGACGTCTCGGGCTCTGCGCGTGCCGCGGCGCCACACCTTCGCCGCCGCCTGAAAGCACGCTCCTTCCGCCGTCCGCAAGAATATTTTTCGTCGGCTTACACCGACCGCCCCTGAACGCGTCGTCGCGGCAGGGCCCCACGGAGTTCGCTCCACCAACCCCGGGGCCCGAAAAGGAGACCGCGATGACTACCGAGCACCGTTCCGCCCCGCTCATCCTCGTCAATCCGCCGCTCCTCAAGTACGACGCCGCCCCGCCGCTCGGCCTCGTTCACCTCGTCGGCGCCGGCCGTGCCGCCGGCTTCGCCGTCGAGTTGTTCGATGCCAACGCCGCCGTGCTGGAGCGCCTCGGCTCCGGGACCTGCGGCCGGCCCTCGGTCGTGTCGGGCGACCACCCGAGCAGCCGGGTCGACCTCGATACCGTGCAGCGCGCCTACTGGGGCGAAATCGCGGCGACAAGCGGGCTCGACCTGCCGCCTGGGCGGCTGGCGGCCGTGCAACTGCCGCCGCAGGATCTGCCGCGCCTGCACACCGCCGTGACGCCCGAACTCGACATCCTGCTCAGCCGGCCCATCCCGCGCGTCGTCGGACTGTCGGTCACAGTGCCTGCGCAGCTCGTCTGGTCGCTCGCGGCCTGCGCGCGGCTGCGGGCGGCCGGTTCAGGGGTGCAGGTTGTTCTGGGCGGCGCGTACGTCACCGCGCTGACCCGCCTCGACGACCCGGCCACGACCGATATCTTGACGCGCTCGGCCGACACCATCGTCTGCGGGCCGGCCGAGGGCACGTTCGTCGACATCTTGCGCAGGGCCGCGGCCCGCGAGCCGCTGCCGAGGGGGCTCGTCATGGGGGTTACTGGCAAGCGCCCGGTGCCGTGGAGCGACGGAGCGACCTGGACGCAGGTCGCCGGCCCCTACGTGCGGGAAGGCATGGTCGTGCCGGTGCAGACGGCCCGGGGCTGCCCGTACGGCCGTTGTCGGTACTGCAGCTACCCCTTGGTCGAGCCGCGCTACGAATGCCTGCCCCTCGCAGAAACGCTCGGACCGGCCCTGGACTTCGCCAGCCAAGTGGGCGGCAGGATCTCGATCAAGGACAGCGACGTGCCGCACCGGCGACTGCGACAGATCGCCCAAATCATCGCAGGCAGGGTGCCGTGGGCGGCCTGCACGCGACTCAGCGACGCGGCGCGACCCGGGCTCATCGAGGCGCTTGCCCGCGCCGGTCTCGAGACGCTGGAAATCGGCTTTGAGTCGGCCGATGTCGCCGTCCTCGAAGCGATCGACAAGGGGCAGCGCCCGGACGACCTCTTCGCCGTCTGCGCGGCGGCCGAACGGGCCGGCATCGGGCTCATTCTCAATTCCATGCTGGGCCTGCCCGGCCAAACCGAGCTCAGCGGCTGGCTGCAGCAATCGCTGCTGCACGACGGCCTGCGGCGGCGCTTCCCCAGGTTGCGCTATCACGTCGAGACTCACGGGCTCCAGGTGCAGCGGGGCACGCCGCTCGCGTCCGCCGCAGCCGATGCGGGCTCGGGCCAGCCGGTCCGGTACCCGCTGTCGGTGGTCTTGGAGGAGAACACCCCACCGGCCTGGGTGGCGGAGTGCCTGGCGGCGTTTCGTGAGCCGGCGGGGAGCGTGCAGCCCGCCGCGCGGGCGTAGCGGCTCCGGTCCGACACGGGCGCAGGCCGCGGCATTCGGCCGCCAGGCCATGCGCCCGTTCCGCGGCCTGCCGCAGGGTGGAGCCGCGGAACGGGTGGCGGGCCGGAACGGGCCACGGGCGCAATCGATCGCACGCCGACCGGCCTGGGACACGCCCCGGGCGGCCAGGGACACGCACCGGACGGCCTGGGACACGCACCGGACGGCCTGGGACACGCACCGGACGGCCTGGGACACGCACCGGACGGCCTGGGACACGCGCCGGGCGGCTTGGCGCACGCCCCGGGCGGCCTGGGACAAGCCCCGGGCGGCTTGGGACACGCACCGGGCGGGTTGGCGCACGCACTGGGCGACTTGCGCACGTTGACGATGCGCGCGAGCCGTGGCAAACCGGGCGGCAGGGAAGTGCGATGAGGCGGTTGCCGTGTCCGTACCTCGATGGCCCCGTGGAACTCACGCCCGAACGTGAGCAGCACATTGCCATGCGCCACCCCGACCTGCTGCCGGAACACGGGGCCAAACTGGCCGAAACCCTCAGGGATCCCGACGATATCCGGCGCAGTGCGCGATTCGGCAACGCAAAGCTGTTTTCGCGGTGGTACGATGACGTGCGGGCCGGCAAGCACGTCGTCGTGGTCGTCGTGAGCGAGTGGCCGGCCCGGGCCAGGAACTGGGTCGTCACGGCCTACTTGGCCAGGAAACTCGCGCCGGGGGATAGCGAATGGCATCGAAGCTGACCTTCATCTACGACCGCGAGGGCGACATCCTGTACATCAACCGCTGTCCACCCTACCCCGAGCAGGAATGCGAGGAACTGGGCGACGAGGTCGTCGCCCGCCTCAACCCCACGACGGGCGCCGTCGAGAACCTCGAAGTGTTGTTTTTCTCGACCCGCCTGCTCCGCAGTGAATTCCTCGAATTGCCCCTCGAAGCCGACCTGCGGCTGGCGGTTCCGCACTGAGCGGCGGGCCGGGGCCCCTTGGCGCGCGCACCGGGCGGCTTGGGACACGCACCGCGCGGTCACGAACCACGGTGGGCGCGGGCGCGGTCTCAGACGGGCTGGGCAGGCGGGGCGGCGGGGGCCGGGCGGCGTTCGGCGACACGGGCCTCGGCGCGCTGCAGTTTCACCTGGACCAGCGCGCGCGGGTCGGTTCGCAGCCGCGAAATGGCCGCCTCGGCATCGGCGCGGACCGCGGCATCCTCGGGGAGCCGGTGCTGGAATTCCACGAGGGCGTACGCCGCTGCCGATGCCGAGTAGGCCCGCCCGTCCAGCAGCGCGCCCTGGAGCGTGTGGAGCAACAGCGTCTGCATGTCCCGTGTGTCGAGCGAAATCCGGCCATCCCGCAACAGGCGGCCGAGCGCGTCGAGTGCGTCTCTGCGAATTGCCGCGTCGTCGTTCGAGGCCGCAGCGATCAGGCCGGCGAGCCACGCCGTTGGGAGTTCCCCCGCGGGGCCATCGGCCCACATCTCCACGGCATGGATGCCGGCGAGCACGACCAGCGAGCGGGGCATCGGGCGCGCGGATGCGACGCCGTGGAGGCACCGAGAGACCAGGATCTCGAAAGTTTCGCGGCCGAAGGGACGGTGGTTGGGAGGTAGGTGCGCCACGTGCTGAAGCGCCCACGGATCCAGGCGAACGGAGCGCGCGAGCAACTGCGACCATTCCCCGTCCGCGTCGCGCTCGATGGCGATGAGCGCGGCGGCGAGGTCGGCCGCGGCGTCGGGCGCGGTGTGGATCTCGGTGTCGAACCGGTCGGGCTCGGCCTCGGCCCGCTGGAGCTGCTTCTTCGCAAAGGCGAGCACCTCCGCGGCTTCGTCGTCCCCGAGGTCCGGCACCAGGACGGCCAGTTCGTGCAGCGCATCGGTTCGGAGGGTGCGTCCGTTGTGGTCCTGGAGTGCCTCCAACGCTTCGCGCCTGCGTCTTTCCCGCAGGGCAGCCCGCACCTCGGGCGGGCACGCCAGGAGTTCGAAGTCGAGCACGCTACGGCCCGCCGCCTCGCCACGGGCTGCTTCCGCCAGGGGGCGCAGCGCCTGCTTCAACTCGGGAAGCCGGTCGAGGTCCAGGCGGCCGTATTCTGCGTGACGGACGATCTGGGCGAGCACGTGTTGCTCCCGACCCCAGAAGGGCCGCGAGGTCGCGAGACTGCGCGCCGCATCCGCCACACACTTGTCGACCCGCTCGCGGCCCAACCGCTGCACGCGCTCGGCCGGCCACTCGCGTCGCAAGAGGCCACCGGCGATGCTGCTGCGCAGGTGCGCCACCCGGTGGGTGGGCAGGTTCAGGCCCGACCATGTTTGCCAATCATCGAGAACCGCCTCGTCGTCGAGCAGCATCCAGTAGCCGTCGATGACGGCGGCAAGGTCGCCGGCATCCCCTTGCCCCAGCACGGAGACGCCGCGTGGCCCGGAGAAGTGCACCCGACCCCCAAGCGTCGCCTGTGCACAGTCCGCCAGCCAGCCCCTCATGGCCGCGACGCGGGCCGCGGGGAGTTCGATGACCAGTGCGGCGAGCGCCCGCAACTTGGCGCGCCACTCGGACGGCCAGCGGCCTGCGCGGAGCACCTCGTCGAAGACGGCCTCGGGCAGGGCCCCGCCGGCCGAGGATGCCACGATGCGTCGCGTCAGCAAGGCTATCTGCTTCGAGCCATAGGCCGCCGCGGTACGCAGTGCGCTCACGGCATTCCCAGAGCGCAGAAGGGTGAGGGCGTGGAGCTCCGCCGCATGCGCAGCCAGCTGCGGCTTGACCCACAGGTCCTCGCAACGGGCGCGCAGCGACTCGGCTCCCCCAAATCGGCGGAAGCCCCCGCTGACGTCCTCGGGCCGTCGGTCGCTCAGCGCGAGGAGGTCCTCGATGCCGGCGCGTTCCGCAGCCCGCTCGGCCCACTCGAAATCCGCGTAGGCCGGGCACGGAAGGCGCTCCAGTTCGTGCAGGCGCTGGCTCAGAGAGTCCGCAAACTCGCGCGAGTCGCCGAGGTGGCCGCCGATCGATCGTGCCCCCTGCGCGGTCTCCAACGTCAGGCGTTCGACGTCCGGGGCTTCGTCCTCGCGCCGGGAGCGCCGCGCGGCCTCTTCGTAGTGAGCGGCGGCCCGTTCCATGTCGCCGTTCAACCAGCACAGGTAGCCGCGGCGTCTTGCCGCCTGTGCGGTCTCGGCAGGCTCGTCGTCCCTTTCGTCGAGCCGTTCCCCGATGAGCAGCCGCCGGCGGGTGCGCGCATCCTGCAAGTCCTCGAGTTCGGCAGGCGACAGATCCTCGCCTCCGCGCGCCGAGCGTTCATCGCGCAACAGCGCATCAATCTCATCATCGTCGCGGGCGGTCTCGATCCTCCGCACGAGCACGGCCGTCCGCATCGCCCTGGCTTCTGGCTCGGGGATTTCGGCGGCGGATTCGGCCAGGATTCGCGCCAGGTCGATTTCGACCGGCTCACATTCATTGAAAGCCTCTGACGAAAACGGTAGGTCAAGAAACGGCCCGTAGGTCTTGCCGAGAACGGCGAGAAACGGCCACCACGCAGGCCCAAAGGCGGCGCGAATCGCGTCTCGCCGCGGCGCCATGCGGTCCCACTCGGCGTGGCGTCCCTCGGACGGCGCCTCGCGCCACGCGGCGACATCGGGTCTGCAGAATGCGGCCCTCCACGGCTCCTCGCTGTCTTCCGGGTGGGCAAGTTCGAAGGCTCGCCGCAGGCACGCGTCCACGACTTTCCGATGAGCTTCATCGCGTTCGGCCAGCCGGCCCAGGCGACGCAGCACATCCAGCGCCCGCTGCATCTCTTGGACCGCGGCCGCCGCATTCTCGGTGGCGGCCATGGCGGCAGGGATGCCCTTCGCGATCTGCTCGCGATCGGCGGCGAGAAAGGCCGCCAGACTCTGAAAGAAGCCCCCCAGGCGGTCTGGCTCCACCTCCACGAAGGACAGTCGGTTTCCCCAGTAGGATTGCCGCGGCAGACTCGGTACTGCCCCCCGCCGCACGAGGCACAGGCCGGGTAGCTGGAGCGGCCCGACCAAATCGCGCAACCACCCCTCCCATTGCACGAAGTTGGGGTCTTGGCCGCTGAAGCCGACGAGAGCAAGCGGGTGTTCGAGCAGGAGTTGGCGAATCTTCGTGAGCGTCGCCGGCCGCTCACTGGGAAATCGTCGGAAGTCCTCCAGGGTGACGATCAGGGTGTCGTCCCTGTCCAGCACTCCATGTGCGTGCAAGACCGTCAGGCCGCCGGGCCGATCGCCCACGTGGGTGAGGTCGATGTCGTTCGCGGCCACGCGATACGTCTTCTGGCCGCCGTCGAGCGCTTTCTCGACGAGCCGGTCGTAGTTGGTGGTGATGGCGGCCTCCCAGGGCACTGCGACGAGGGCCTCGTGCGCGGCTCCGTATTGCAGCTGTTCCTCGGGAACCGCTTCTCGCAGGGTGGCGATGAGCGCCTGTCGCGAGAACCGCTGTTGGAACAGTTCCGCGAGCCACAGGACGTCCGCCTCTTTGCCCTCACCCGAGGGCTCCAGCGCCCCACGCCATCGCGTGGCGAGCCAATCCCACGTTTGCGCACGCGGTTGTTCGGCGAGCTCCGGTGACCGGGAACGCCAGCCCTCGCGAGGCTCCGCGTTGCACGACATGCCCGCGCCGACGAGGACGACCGGCCTTCGCCTGCGCGCGACGCGCGCCCACTCGACCACCGTGTCGATGTGTTGCTCGTTCGGCCTGCCTTGCCCATCCGCGAGTACCTGGCTCAAATCCTTGCGGAGAGCACTTTCGAAGTAGTCCATGGCGGAACCCTTTCTGCGCCGGGGAGCCCGGCGTCGGACCGCGCCTGTGCCCACCGCGTTCTGCGGGGCAGGATGGACCAACGCGGGTCCGGGGCCTGATGGCGGCCCGCAAGGTAGGGTCCGCGGGCTACGCGCGCAAGTCCTCGTCGAGGGTGGCTTCGGTGTCCTCGCGGGCGGCCGAGCTGAGGCAGGCGTCCACGAGCCGTCGGAGCATGGCGCCGGTCCAACGCCGTGCGGCTTTGACAGGGGCCGGGGCCGCGGCTATCGTCCGGCTGTCGCCCGGGGGTGAAACGGATGACGACGTTCCCGAAGCTCAAGGCCCCGCCGATCCACGAGGTGGTGTGTGGCTTCCTGTTCGACCGGCTCGAAGGCCTGACACCGGTCCTGCACGGCCTCTACTGGCGTGAGCGAGAGGGAAGATTCGTGCGCCACGAGGTGCATCCGGCCGTCGAGGATCCCGGCGACACCCCCGCGATTCGTTTCGGCACCCCGCGCCTCCGTACCTGGCTGGTCACGGCCGACGAGACGCGACTTGTTCAGATCCAGGACGACCGGCTTTTCGTCAATTGGCGCCGCGTTGGACCGGGCGAGGCGTATCCGCGCTTCAACGCGCGGCCTGAGACCCCGGGTTTGCTCGCTTTCGCCATCGAAGAATTCAGGCACTTCGAGCGGTTCTGCGAAGAGCAGGTGGAGTGTCCTCGGATTCGGCAACTCGAGATGACGAAGATCGATCTCCTGGTCCAGGGCGAACATTGGACCGATTGGGCCGAGTTGGCGCGGCTCATTCCCCTGACTGCGCCGCTCATCGCGCTGGCGTCCGGTCCGGCCCCCACATTCGCCCTGCGTTTTGCCGAGTCGTTCGGCTCGGCCGGCAGACTCGTCGTGTCCGTGGACGCGTCCAGCCAACCGGGACATCCGCCGGCGCTCCGGATTGAGACACGCGCGCGCCAGGACCCCTTTGCGGCCGACTCGCCGGAAGACGGCTTCCGCGCGCTGAACGAGCGGTTGAACACTACGTTTTTCGCCCTGGCCAGCCCGGACGGGCTTGCGCGGTTCGGCGCCATGGAGTGCGACGCATGCTAGCCGACGCAGCGACGAGCCCAAGAACGGACGCGTTCGGGTCCGAGTGGTCGTTCGTACCGTACGATGCCGTGCGGCGTGCCTCCGCGGGCACCGACCGGCTCGACATCTCCTCACTGATTCAGCCGATCGGTTCGCCGGCCTCCGACTGGCGATCGGCCGTTGATGTGCCCGGCGTTCGCCGCGGTGTCGCCGAATGTGTCGATAGCCCCGGAACGCTGCGGTTGCGGCCCGCACCGCCCGATTGGGTCGTTCTGCCGGCTCCGAAGAGCGCGGTTGGCGGAGGGGTTCGCGAGCCGGAACCCGACGCGCTGCTCCGCGCGCTGGGCGCGGCTTTCCGCGGCAAGGTCGACGCGCTCTTTCTCCGCCGCGATCCCGTCCAGGGGGTCGTCGACGTCTTTGCCGTCGTCGCCGAGCACGACGACGCCGCCTACGAGGCGGTTGCAGTCGCCGAGGACACGCTTGCGACTTCCGAGGCGGCGCGCGACGTGTTCGTGCACGTCCGCGCGCACCAGGGACGGCCCGTCCAGTCGGCCGCGCCCGTCGGCGCCACCCGCATTCCGCTCGAGTAGGCCATGGACCGGCTCCTCGTCGAAGCGCACCGCGGCAAAGCGCAGCGCCACGAGGCGAGCGCCGATGCGCTCGCAAACGACCGGCTCGCAGAAGACTGGCCCGTGGTCATGCGGTTCTACGCAGCCCTGCACTGGGTCGACGCGTACCTCGTGAGCAAGTCCGTCCCGGTTGCCCCCGGCAAGCACCATGAGCGCTGGCAGGCCATCCGCTCTACGCCTGAACTCTCGGCCGGGCGCGGCCGTGCGGTTCGGCTGGCCTACCAGCGGCTCCAATCCCTGAGCGAGCAGGTCCGCTACGATCCCCACTTCGACGCGCGGCCCCAGGATCGCGCGGGGTCGCAAGCCGACCTGCGGACGGTGCGCGGCTACCTCGAGCCGAAAACTCGAGACCGGCTCGACGAATGGCGGCCGTAGTCGCTGTCTGTCGAAGGAGACAAGGTCACCCCCATGCCCCGCATCGACCGCCTCGAAGTCCACGCGCTCGGCCCGTTCGAGCACCTGGACCTGGTGTTCGGCGAACACAGGAGCCCCGGGCTCGCCGACCTGCACCTCTTCACCGGCCAGAACGGCACCGGCAAGAGCACGCTGCTGCACGTGTTGGCGGCGTTCTTTGCACCGGAGAGCGCGTCGTGCCATCAGGATGTTATCGCCCGTCGAAAAGGAAGCGCCGGAGACTGGTACGCGGGCCTCGCACTGCCCCCGGTCTTCTACCTCGCGCGTGAAGCCGGCAGCCAGATTCGTCCGCAGTGGATGGGCTCGATGCCGACAGTCGCCCTGAACCTCCTTACGCCGAGAAGATCGGGCTTGCGGTTTGTCGGGCTAGGCCCGACCGCGGCGACCGTGCAAGAGATCGTCGCCGAGACCAGAAGCCAAAATCGCGAAGAGGACTGGAAGGCCGCCCGGCACACCTTCGGCGCCTTCGCCTACTCCGGGGTGCGCAACCCCGGCAACCCGCGGGTCGAGGCGGTGAAGAACATCGATACCTCGCCCTTTACCGGGGCGCTCACGTTTGCGGCCGGCGACGCCGGCACGCTGCTCCAGTGGGTGGCGAACTCGCTCTCGAAGGGGGCCCTCTACGAGCAGCGCAAGGAGCAGGCGCGGGCCGAGGACGTGTCCAAGGCGCGCGCGCAGATCGAGCGCGCCGTCGGTGAGATCGTCGGCGCCGACGTGCGCTTCGAGTTGGAGATCGACCCCGTCGAGGTGTTCTTCCGGGTCGGGGGCGAGAAGGTGCCGTTCGGCGTGCTGCCCGACGGGCTCAAGTCCATCCTGAGTTGGCTCGCCGACCTCATCATGCGGCTCGACCGCATCCCGTGGGCCGAGACGCGGCCTATCACCGAGCAGCCGTTCGTGCTGCTGCTCGACGAGGTCGACGTGCACCTGCACCCGGCCTGGCAGCGCAAGATCCTGCCCGTGACGCAAAGGCTGTTTCCAAACGCGCAGATCTTCGCCACGACGCACTCGCCGTTTGTCGTCAGCTCGCTCACCACGGGCTGGATCTATCGACTCGAGCAGGACAAGAGCGGCCTCGCGCGGCTTGCCCAGAGCTACGCCGCCGAGGCGGGCAACTCGGTCGACTGGGTGCTCGACGAGGTCTTCGGGGTGCCGGAACGCTTCGACCTCGACACCGAACGGCACCTCGCGAGCTTGCGCGACTTGCGCAACCAAGTTCTCGCCACGCGTGCGGCCGCGGGCCTCGATGCCTGGGTGGCGCTCGTCGCCGAACTCATGCAGCGCGGCGCCGAGGTCCAGGCCATCGTGGCGGCGGAGGACCGGCAGCTGCGGCGGCTGCTCCGGCAGGCCGACGAGCGCGCGACCCCCGCGGGAGACCCCGCGTGAGAGCCCTGCGGCGACCCGCGGCGCCGGCCGTGCTGGCCGATCGTGCGCCCGCGTGGACCGCAGCCTGGGTCGCGGTCCACGAGGCCCGGCGACCCTTCCGTTGGCCCGATGCCGACGGGCGACCGCTCAACCAAATCCTGCGCGAGCCGCTTGTCGCGATGACCCAGGAGCACTGCGCCTACTGCGACGGCACGCTGGGCAACACCTCGCCCGACACCATCGACCATTTCAAGCCGAAGACCACGTTCCCGCACGAGGCGTTTGCCTGGGCTAACCTGTTTCCGGCCTGCGCGCTCTGCCAGAAGACGAAAGGCGCCGGGTGGAGCGACGACCTCCTGAAGCCGGACGTCCCCGGCTACCGCTTCGCCGCCTACTTCGTGTGCGACCCCAGGTCCGGAGAGATCCAGCCGAACCCGCTCGCCGCTCCAACCGACCGCGAGCGGGCCCTGGAAACCATCCGCACCTTCGGCCTGAACGCCGGCAAGCGGCCCCAGTGCCGGAGCCGGTCGTGGACCCAGTATCGCAAGCGCGAACCGAGCGACGTCCTCGACGACTTCGATCATCGCGACTTCATCGAAGCGCTCGAAGCCGGCGCAGCCGAGGGGTAGGGCCGGCGCCCACGCCCCGCGCCCAATGCCCCCACGCCGGGCGTCCGTCCGGTATACTCCCGGGGCGTGACCCGGTCCTTTCTCCAACAGCCATGCGGGAGGCAG
>CAYRCM010000159.1:0-14262 GCA_964422715.1 uncultured Myxococcales bacterium
TCGCCTCCTTGATGCCCTTGAAGAACGTCTTCAGCAGGCCCGTGCCCGTGACGAGCTGCTTGTAGCGTTCTTCCTGGCGCGTCGCGAGGAGTTCGTTCGTGAAGTTGTCGTACTCGTCGATGAGCAGGTAGACGGGTTGGCTCGCGTTTTCGGCCGCCCGGAACCCCACTTCCAATGCCGCAACCGGCTCGGGGGCGCGCGCGATGGCATCGAGATACCGGCCGACGTCCGGCAGCCATGCGGCGTGTTGTTCGATGAAGGCCGTCGTGCGGCGCTGCACGCGTCCGAGCAGCGATTGCCGCAGCCGCTCATCGTCGCCGGACGTGTCGACGGCCGAGAAATCGAGCCGGAACGCGAAGAAGCTGTTCTTGAGCGCGGTCGGCGCGCGCCCGATGTCGAGCCCCCCGAACAGCGCCTCGAAGCGCGCCGCGTGGCGCACGTCGTAGTAGTGCTCCAGGATGGAGAGCCAGAGCGACTTGCCGAACCGCCGCGGGCGCAGGAGAAGCAGGTTCCGGTCGGACGCCTCGATGGCGCGAATGTACCCCGTCCGGTCGATGAACAGCATCCGATCGTCGCGAATCGTCGAGAAACTCGAGACCCCGTACGGAATGGACAGCATGTCGTCCCCCTTGGCGGCGGCTGCCGCCCGGCCGCGGCCAGGATAGCCGCTCCACCGCGGCCCGGCAAAGAGGTGGAACGGCCCCGGGCCCGACAGGGCTGTCGGAATCCTTTACAATTTGCGGCCGGAGGATGGCCGCGCCCCCCCGCCGCCGCGCTACGGCGCGGTGGATGCGCCCGGCGGGCATCCGGGGGCTTTCCCGTCACCGGACCGCCGCGGGCACATCGGCAGCCGCCTTCCGGCACGCCTTTCGCAAGCGCCGGCCGGCCGGGGATGCCGCCGCGCACGACGGCCACGACCCCAGGGAGGGCCCATGACGCCCCACGCCAGCCAGCCAGCGCCCGCAAGCCCGCCCCCGAGCAGTACCGCGGCGGCGCTCGCCCCGCACCTCGAACGCGAGATCGGCCGCACGGTGCGCACCCTCACCCGGCTGCGGGCGCTGCTGACCGTGACGCTCGCGGGCCTGATCCTGCTCTTCGTGGCGTTCGGCGCCGAGGCCTGGCGCACGGCGTTCGTGGCCGGGGCGCTCGTGCCGCTCATCGCGGTGTCGTGGCACGACCTCCGCTGGTTGCGCCACCACGCCGTGACCCGCCGTTTCATGGTGTACGTGTACGCGACGGTCGTCGTGTTCCAGGCGGTGTTCGTGGCGGCGACGGGCGGCGTCCAGAGCCCGCTGCTGCTCATCTTCGCCCCGCCGGCCATCATCGCCGCGGTGTCGCTGGGCAAGGCGCGCGCCTTCGCGTTGGCCGTGCTGCTGCCCGTGGGCATCGTCTGGGGCTTCGCGCTCGGCCACATGGCGGGCCTGCTGCCCGACTTGCGGCCGGCGCTTTTTTGCCCCGCCGGCGCGGCCCCGTTGAATGGGGCCTGGCTCTGGATCTACGCGACGGCCGTGACCTTCGTGATGCTGATTGGCGGCAGCCTCGGGTTGCTCGTGCGCTCGACGCTCGACCGCGCCGCGGCCACGGCGACGCTTGCACGCCAGGAGGCGCTGCAGACCATGCAGGACCGCAACCGCGAGCTCATCCAACTCGCGGGGGCGCTCGCCCACGAGCTGAAGAACCCGCTCGCGTCCATCCAGGGGCTGGCCGGGCTGCTCGTGCGCCATGCCCCCGACGGCAGCCGCGAGGCCGAGCGCACGGGGGTGTTGCTGGCCGAGGCGCGCCGCATGGGGGCCGTGCTCGACGAGTTCCTGAACTTCTCGCGGCCGGTCGACGGGCTGGCCGTGGCCGCCGTCGACCCGGGCCGGCTCGTGCAGGACGTCGTCCAGCTGCACGAGGGGCTCGCCGCCGAGCGCGGCGTGCGCCTCGAAACCGACCTTCGGGCGCAGGCCCCGCTCGCCGCCGACCCGCGCAAGCTGCAGCAGGTGCTCGTCAACCTCGTGCAAAACGCGCTCGACGCGGCGCCGCGCGGCAGCACGGTCACGGTGCGCGCGGCCGGCCTCAGCGACGGCAGCACGGCCTTCACCGTCGAGGACGAAGGGCCGGGCATCGCCGAGGCGCTGCGTGGCCGGCTGTTCACGCCCGGGGCCACGAGCAAGGCCGCGGGCAGCGGCCTCGGCCTCGTCATCGCGCGCGCCATCGTCGAACAGCACGGCGGCAGCCTGGCGCTCGAAAACCGGCCGCAAGGCGGCTGTTGCGCGCGCTGCACACTCCCTAGGCAAGCACCGGCCCAACCGAGCGAGGCCCCATGAAACCCTGCGTATTGGTCGTCGACGACGAGGCGGCGCTGCGCTACACGCTGCGCGCCATCCTGGAAGACGAGGAACTCGACGTGGCCGAAGCCGCGGACGGCCTCGCGGCGCTCGAACGGGTGCGGGCGGGCGGCATCGACCTCGTCTTGTCCGACCTGCGCATGCCGCGGCTCGACGGGCTCGGGCTGCTCCGCGAACTCCAGGCGCTGCCGGGGTCGCCCCGGCTCATCCTGATCACGGCGCACGGCTCCGAACGGCTCGCGGTCGAGGCCATGAAGGCGGGCGCGCTCGACTACTTCGCCAAACCCTTCGACGCCGACGAGGTCGCCCGGGTGGTGCGCCGGGCGCTCGACACGGTGCGCCTCAGCGCCGAAAACCGCCGGCTCCGGGCCGAGTTGGCGCTCGGCCGCACCATGGTCTTTCGCGCCGAGCCCATGGTGCGGCTCGCCGAACGCGTCGAACGCGCCGCCCCGCGCGACGTCACGGTGCTCATCACGGGCGAGAGCGGCACGGGCAAGGAGCTCGTCGCCCGGGCGCTCGTCGCCGCCTCGCCGCGGGCGACGAGGCCCTACGTGCGGTTCAACTGCGCGGCCCTGCCGAAGGAGCTCGCCGAGGCCGAACTGTTCGGCCACACGCGCGGCGCGTTCACGGGGGCGACGCGGGCGCGGGCCGGGCTCTTTCGCCAGGCCGAGGGTGGCACCGTGCTGCTCGACGAGATCGGCGAACTCGACCCGGCCATCCAGGGCAACCTGCTACGCCTCCTGCAGGAACGCGAGGTGCGCCCCGTCGGCGAAGACCGGTCGTTTCCGGTCGACGTGCGCGTGCTCGCCGCCACGAACCGCGACCTTGCGCGCGACGTCGAGGCCGGCCGCTTCCGTCAGGACCTCTACTACCGGCTCAACGTGGTCGCCATTCGCGTGCCGCCGTTGCGCGAGCGGCGCGAAGACATCCCGCTCCTTGCCGAACATTTCGCGCGCCGCTTCGGTGAGCGCTTCGGCCTGCCCGACGTGCGCCTCTCGCCGCGCTTGCATACCCAACTGGCCGCCCACGACTGGCCCGGCAACGTGCGCGAACTCGAGAACACCATCGAGCGGCTCGTGGCGCTGGCGGGCGGGCCCGACATCGACGAGGACCCGTTTGCGGCCGATGCTGCGGGCACGGCCCCGCCCGCGGGCGCGCTCGGGCTGCGCGAGCGCGTGGCGGCTTTCGAGCGCGGGCTTGTGCTCGAAGAACTGCGCCGCTGCCACGGCAACCAGAGCGAGACCGCGCGCCGGCTTGGCGTCAGCCGCGTGACGCTCATCGACAAGTTGCGGCGGTACGAGATCCGCGGGTGACGGCAGGGGCGGGTTTGAAACCCGCCCCTACATCGAAACCGGCCTGCATCTCGGCGGGGTCGGATCGAGACCACCGGCCTGTAGGGGCGGGTTTGAAACCCGCCCCTACATCGAAACCGGCCCCTCATCTCGGCGGGTTCGGAGACACACCACCGGCCTGTAGGGGCGGGTTTGAAACCCGCCCCTACATCGAAACCGGCCTTCGTCTCGCCGGGGTCGGATCTGGAACACCGGCCCGTAGGGGCGTATGGCCATACGCCCCTACATCGAAACGGCCCCTCATCTCGGCGGGTTCGGAGACACACCACCGGCCTGTAGGGGCGGGTTTGAAACCCGCCCGTACAGGCTCAGCGATGACGTGGCCGCGGTGTTCCCCGATGCCCAGTCGGTCAACGATGCCCTGCGTTCGCTGATCCGCGTGGCGCAGCGCACGGTCGGCAAGCCGCCGCGACGCCGGCGCACGCCAAAGAGCCTGAGCGCCTGAGCCGCGTCGATCCGCCCCCGCGGCCTCGCCCCGCAGAGCCTCCTGTCAAGCCAAGGATCGCGTGCCCAGAAAAGAGGAAATCGTGGGGGCGGGCCCTTCGCGCGCGGCCTCATCCTCGAAGAACTGCGCCGCTGCTACGGCAACCAGAGGGAGACCGCGCGCCGGCTTGGCGTCAGCCGCGTGACGCTCATCGACAAGTTGCGGCGGTACGAGTTCCGGGTTTGAGGTGCACGCTGCGGGGGGTACGGCAGTGGCGGCGACGCGGCGATGGGCGATGGGGTCGTCGCGGCGTTTGGGGTCGACGCGGACGGCGACGGCGAGCGTGGCGCGATGGCCCCGGCTCCCCGCTGCGCCGGGCTACGCCATATGCCGGTTGGACCACCAAGTGGTCGTCAACTTGGTGGCCTGGTCGAGTTGCAGATAGTCGACCTTGCAGGGGTGGTGCTGTAGCGCGTGGCCGAGCGCGACGCCCAGCGTGACCGGCCCTTTGATGAGGATCTGGGCCGCGCCGGCGGTGTCGACCGCCTCCCTCACTTTCTTCACGGCGGCAACAAGCTCGGTGGCCTTCAGGGTGGCGGGCAGGGCGACGATCTGCCATCCGTCATCGGGCGGCACCGCATCGTCGCCGCAGCGGACGAAGAGCCGCAACTGTGCAACGCGCGGCGCCGGTTCGCGAGCGCGTTCCGGCGGGGCCGAGGCCGTCTCGGTGCCTTTGAGCGTCCGCGCATGCGCCTCGTCGGTCACCTCGAAATGGACGCGAATCAAGAACACCCGCTTCGGCGCCGGCGCGCTCGACGAGGCACCCGGGATGGAGGCGGAGTCCTGAAGCCCACCCGCCAGCTGGGCAAGTGGTTTCAGGCCGCATCGTTCCACGCGAATGCGCGCGGCGTCGAACTTCACCTGTTGGCCATTGTTTCTCTGCTGGCCCATCTGCTGGGCGTGGGCCCGGGCGTCGGCTTCGCCGACGAGATTGGCGGGCGGAGAAGTCCACACGTTTGTGCCTTGGAAATGGAAATGGGCAATCACGTAGCGCGGCAGATCCGGCCGATCGTGCAGCCACTGGCGAAGATGAAACCAGAACGACACCACGGAGCCGAGCACCAACAGGGTGGCGCCGGTGGCAAGCCACTCCCAGAAGGTGCTCTTCCGCCAGAAATCCGGTTCATCCCATTCGATCGGCCGAATCAGGACGTATGCCGCGACCAGGACCATGACGAGCAGCGCGCCGAAAAGTGGATGCGTTCTCACGGGACCCCTCCGGGTTCACGAGCCCACGGCGCAAGACCCCCGGCAGCGAGCGGCCGAGGCCCGGAGTGTAGCACGTGGCCAGGCGACAACGCACGGCGCCCGGAGCGGCCGACGCGCGACCGCCGCGGCTGCCGGCCCCGGCGTGGTGGCGGCCGGGCTCCGTGGCCCCGATACGACGCCGATTCTGCGGGGTGCCCGGCCGTTGTCGACGGCCCGACCCCTGTGCTAAGGTTGCGGCCGTCGCAAGTTGTCTTGGCAAGTCGCCGCTTTCTTTGTGCTGGGTGCGTTTCAGGGGTCGCCGAACGGGCGACGCAGTCCCGCCGCGAGGACGGGAGACGGCTCGCGCCCTCTCCCGCGGCTGCGGCCGGAAAGGTAGGACGCGCATGCTCAAACCCCCATCGTTGCTTGAGCGCCCGGCGCCACGGTCGGTCACGCACCGCGGCGAAGAAAAACGCGCGACCATCCGGGTCACGCTCAGGACCGTCACCCCCATACTCGGCGGCGGCTACCGGGCCCGCGACATCGACGACGTCGACATCGTGCGGCCGGCCACCATCCGCGGCCACTTGCGGTTCTGGTGGCGCGCGCTGCACGGCGACGGCGCCGCCGATCCTGGCGACCTCTTCACGCGCGAAGCCGGCATCTGGGGACGCGCGGCCGACGACGGTGGCGGGCGCTCGCCGGTCGAGGTGCGCGTTTCGGTCGACCGCGAGAGCCTGCGGGTGGCGACCGTCCAGCAATGCGAGAAGACCGCCGACGCCCGCTCGTACGCGACCTGGACGGCCAACCAGCCCGGCATGCCGACCAAGCAGCGCCTGCCCGGCCTTCGCTTCGAGGTCACGCTGACCCTGCCCGCGACGAAAGCGTTTCCCAAGGCCGAGGTCGAGAACGCGCTGCGCGCCTGGATCCTTTTTGGCGGCTACGGCTCACGCACCCGCCGGGGGCTCGGGGCGCTCACCGTCGAGGGCGATGTCGAGAACCGCCGGCGCTGGCTGCCGGTCCCTCCCCCGCGGGGCGGACAGCAACCGCTTGCGTGGCGTAAGGCCCTGACGAGCGTATTCTGCGGCGTCGACCCGTTTGCGCTGCCTGCCGCAACTCCCGGCAGCGCAGCTGGCCGGGTTGCGGGCCAAACCCCGCGGCTGGCGGGGGCTGGGCTCATTCTCGGGGGCGGTTGCGAGGACGATGCGATAGTTGCCTGGGATGCAGCCATCGCAGCGCTCAGAGATTTTCGGCAGGCGCAGCCCCAATGGGGCCGCAAAGGCGACCACGACTCCGCCTTCGCGCGGGTGCGCGGTGAGTCGGTTCGTCACCCGGGCCGCTCGAACTGGCCCGAGCCCGACGCCGGACGAAAGTTGAGCGGCGGTGGCACCCACCCGCTGCGCTACGGGGGCAAGGCCTGGCCGCGCGCCGGCTTCGGTCTGCCGTTGACGTTCTTCAAACCGATACATGGCGCGGGCGAAATCCCCGAGTTCACGTTGTGTTGGCGGACCGGCTCGCGGCCCGACGACCAGCACGACCGGCTCGCGAGCGCGCTCATCCTCAAGCCCATGCCGCTCAGCGATGGCCACTTCGTCCCGATGGCGCTCTGGCTTCTCCGCGCGTATCCGAACGGCGAGGTGGCCATCAGCCACGGCGACTCCAGGGCTGCTGCCTCGGGTGCGGCCTTCGACACCCTGGTCGCCCCAGGCGACCGGCCGCTCTTTGCGCCGCTCGACCCGGCCGTCAACCCTGCACTCGCGTCAGCCGTCGCGCCCATGCGCCTGCGCACGGCCTTCATGGGCTGGCTCGCCAGCCACGGCGCGGTGGAGGTGGCCCCATGAGCGGTTCCCTTTTGCTCATCTCCATCGGCCCTGTTCAGGACTTCATCGCCCAGGCGCGCCGCACCCGCGACCTCTGGTTTGGCAGCCACCTGCTGAGCGAACTCTCGCGGGCCGTCGTGCGGGCGCTCGTGGAAGGCGAAGGCAAAGCCGAGTCCATCTTCCCCGCGCTCGCGGCCGGCGACGCCGAGCTCGAAAGGGCCACCGGTCCACTCCGCGACGCCGGCCCGAACGAGGGGAAAGCCCCGCTCAACGTCTGCAACCGCATCCTCGTCGAGGTGCCGGCCGGCGGCGATCCGGCCGAGCTCGCCAAGACGGCGCGCAAGGCGGCGCAAGACGAACTCGACTGGTTCGCCAAACGGGCGGAACAGAAGTGCGCCGGGCTGCTCGCCGGCGGCTACGAGCCTGTGTGGCTCGAGCAACTCGCGACGTGTCTCGAATTCAACGCGGCCTGGACCGAGCTCGCCGATGGCCCCAATGGCTATGTCGAGGCGCGGCTACGGCTCGACCAACGCCTCGCCGGCCGCAAGAACCTGCGCGATTTCGTGGCCTGGCAGGCCTGGCGCGAGGGCGCGCCGAAGTCGAGCCTCGACGGGGCCCGCGACAGCGTGCTGGCCGACCCGCCGGAGCCCCCGCCGAAGCCCGTCCGGCGCTGCCGCGACCTTAGCCTCAGCCGCAAGTACCGCATCGCGCCGGGCGAACAGCTCGACGCCATCGGGCTCTTGAAACGCGCCGGCGGAGAGCCCGACCAGTTCGTGCCGCTCATGAACGTGGCGCTTTCTGCCTGGCTCGACGCACTCTGGGCGCGTCCCCAGGCCGGCGCACTGCGCCGGGCGTTCGAGACGGCCTGCCAGGAGGCGCATGTTGGGGGCATCCGGCGCCCCGACAAGCCCATGGTGGCGGGCTTCGGGTACGACGCGCAGGTGTTCCTGCCGGAGCGCTGGCCCGCGCTTTTCGACGAGCAGGCGGCCACCGCGGAGCAACGGCAAGCCGTCGAGGGCCAGGTGCGCAGCCTGCGCGAGGGCATGCCCGAGCCGTTCCCGTGCGTGGCCTGCCTCGTGGCCGACGGCGACCATATGGGCAAGGCGCTTGCTCCCATCGCGACGCCGGACGATCACCGACGCTTTTCCTGCGAGCTCTCCAGGTTCGCCGCCGCGGCCCGCGAAGCCGTCGAGCAGCACCACCGCGGCGTCCTCGTCTACAGCGGAGGCGACGACGTGCTCGCGTTCGTCTGCCTCACCGATGTGCTTTCCTGCGCCAAGGAACTCGCGGCACGCTTCCACGAGGCCATGACGCGGGCGTTTCCGACGCCGCCGAACGACGGCCTGCCGACCCTTTCGGTCGGCATCGGAATCGCGTACGCCCTCGAAAGCATGGCCGACATCCTCAGACTCGGTCAGGCCGCCGAGAAAGCGGCCAAGCACCCCGACCGCAACGGGCTCGCCCTCGTCGTCGACAAGCGCTCGGGTGGCCAGGTCGAATGGCGCACCCGCTGGGGCGACTGGGGCAACGACCCGGTCGGCCGGCTCACGACCGACGTCGCATTGCTCCGCGGTCGGCTGCCCTCGACCAAGGTGCACGAGATCGCCCGCGACCTCGATCGGTTGCCGCTCCCCCGCGACGTGCCGGCGACCGAAGCGGCGGACTGGGGCCGCCTCGTGCGGGCCGACGTGGCGCGCACCCTGGCCCGCAGCCGCGGCAGCGATTCGGGGCAACGCCCGCCGGGCGACCCGCCAACGCCGAGCGAGGTCGGACTCTGCTTCGCCGACGAGCCCGCCTACGAGGCCGATCTCGAAACCGCCAAACGCTGGGTGCGCCGGATGCTGGTCGCCGACGCGCTCAGCCGCGCCAGCCGCGCCGTCCCGGAGGTGCAACCATGACGTCGCAGCCCCACACCTTTGCCCTGCTCCCGCGGGACGGGCTCTTCCTCAACGACGGACGCGGTTCCTTCGCTCGCACCGTGGGGCGCGCCGCCAGTCTGCCGTGGCCGTTTCCTTCGACCCTGCGCGGGGCCCTACGCACGGCCTGGGGACGGCGGCTGGAGCAGCATCGTGGCCGGGCCCTGAGTCCGGCCGACTGGCCACAAGAGACCGCCGCGGTCGCGCTGGAGACGTTCCTCGCCCTGTGTCGACCGCAGGGTGTCGCCTTCCAGGCGGCGCACCGGCGCTGGCCGCACCCGGCCGACGCCTTGCTGCTGCCCGCGGAGGCCCACGTCCGCTTCCTCGAGCCGCGCCGGCCGCCTTGCGGCGAACCGACGCTCGGTTCCGCCGTTCCGCAGGGCCAGGAGGCCATCGAGACTGCGCGGGAGGCGCTCTGGGCGCCACAGGTCGACGACGCCGAAAAACCCGAACGGGCCCCGCTCTTCTGGACCGATGACGACTTTGTGGCCTGGCTGGCGGGCAAGGGCGTGGCCAAACCGGACCTTGACGCCCGTGACGCGCGGGCTCTGCCGCAGCGGCTGCAAATCCACGTCGGGGTCAAGCCCAGTACGCAAACGGCGGCCGAAGGCATCCTGTATTCGTCGGTCGTGCTCGAAACGCTCGCCAAGGACCACACCGAGTGGGCGCTCGGCGTCCGCGCGGAGCTGCCCGCAACCGCCGCGGACTGGACCGACCAGACCTTCGTCATCGGCGGCGACTCCCGCCTGGCACGGGCCGAGGGGCTCGATGCCGCGCTGTTCGACGCCCCCCAGACGTTGCTGGATGCGTTTCATGAGACCGCGCCGCGCGGCCTGCGCCTCGTCGTCGTGACGCCGGCCGAGTTCACGGGCGGCTGGCTGCCGGACGGCCTGACCCCGACCGCCGTGGCGGGCGAGACCGTCTTTGCAGGCCCGCTCGGTGGCCTCGGCACGCGCCTGCCCGAAGACCTCGTGCTCCGCGCGGCCTACGTACCACGCGCGGTGCACGTCTCGGGCTGGGACGTCGAACGCCGCTGCCCGAAGCGCACGCGCCGGCTCGTGCCGGCGGGCGCCGTCTACTTCTTCGAGCGGAAGTCGGGCGCCCCCTTCGATGAACACGTCGCCCGGAAACTGTGGCTTGCAGCGCTCGGCGCCCACCCCGAGGACGGGCAGGGCCGCGTCGTGCCCGGCGTCTGGCAGCCCCATCCCCAAACGGTTTGAGAACAAGGAGCCGCTTGATGGAACAGCAACCGTACCTCCTCCACGCGCTCTCGCCGCTCCACGCCGGAACGGGCCAGGGCGTCGACGTCATCGATCTGCCGATCGCCCGGCTCAAGGCGACGGGCATCCCGTTCGTACCGGGCTCCTCGATCAAAGGAGTGTTGCGCGAAGCGCGGCGGGCGACAAACCTCCCGGCGGACACCCTGCAAACGGTGTTCGGGCCGGAGCCGAAGCGCGCCGACGAACACGCGGGCGCCCTGATCGTAGGCGATGCGCGGCTGCTCGCCCTGCCCGTGCGCGCCTTTCGCGGCACGTTTGCCTGGGTGACGTCGCCGCTGCTGCTGCGTCTCGCGCAACGCGACCTCGACGTGCCGGGCGGCCCGCCGGGGGTTCCGCCGACCGTGCCCGCTGCCGGGTCCGGCCCCTGGGCGCGCGTGGCGAGCGACAGCGGCCCCGACCACAGCCTCAACCTGCACCCGACGCCCCCGGCGCCGGGGCCGGCGACCGCTTCCCGCGCGACCGCCGCGCAACCCGGCGCGTCGGCGCGGCCGGCCGCCCCGCCGGCCACGGTCGCCGTCAAGGTCTACCTGGAGGACCTCGATCTCCCTGCCGCGGCGAGCGCCGACGTGAGCGCCTGGGCCGACTTCCTCGCACCGTGGGTGGTCCCGAACGCCGAGAGCATCTTCACCCGGCGCTTCGTGGTCGTCGACGACGAAACCATGACGTTCCTCTGCGAGACGGCGACGCAGGTCGACGCCCGCGTGCGCATCGACGACAAGACGCAGACCGTGGCCACGGGGCAGTTGTGGCTGGAGGAGAGCCTGCCTTCCGAGTCGCTGCTCGTCGGGCTCCTCGCCGCCGACATCGGTCGCCATCCGAAGGCGCAGCTGCCCGCGGCCGATGTCATGAAGCAGGCGCTGCCGGACGCGGAAATCCTCCAGTTCGGCGGCAAGGCGACGGTCGGCCGCGGCCGCTCGCGGCTCATTCCGCTCGGCGCGGCGGCGAACCCGAAGGGAGGCCGGCCATGATCACCCGCGACCAAGAGCGTGCCCAGCGTGCGTACGCGTGCGTGGAGAAGGTCTGCAATAGAGGCTGGCGCGACGATTACGCGAGCCTCGTCGGCGGTCTCGGGGGCCAGGTCGTCCGCACCGGGCTCGCGGCCACGATGGCCTTCCTGCAGCGCTCCAAGAGCCCGGCACGCGACGAGTTGCTCCAGAACCTCGCCGACGCCGGCATTCCGGGCTGCGCGAACAGTTCGGGAGAGAATCTGCCGAAGCGCATCCGCGACCTGCCCCTCGACGACTACATGCTGGCCACCCGCGAGTTCCTGCGGGTCGTGCAATGGCTGAAACGCGCCGCCCAGGCGCTCATCCAGCCCGCCGCAGCGGCGGGCGCCGCGCCCGCAGTCGAGGCCGACAGGCGGGCGCCGGCCGCGCCTGAGGGCGCCGCATCCGCTGCGGACGCTTCAGAACCCCCGCCGCCCGCACCCGGCCCGGCGGGTGCATAGGAGGGAGCGATGCGTACCGTTCTCTCCACACCGGCCCGTCACGGCATCCCCGACCACATCGGGCTTGCCTACGACGTCTGGGCACCGGCCGAAGCCGACACGGGCAAATTGCCCGAAGACGACCCGAAGACCCAACGGCTGCTTCGCACGGAATGGTTCAAGCAGCTCGCCGCCAGGTCCGTGTCGTCTGACTACACCTTCGCGTTTTGCCGCTACCGCCGCAGCCTGCTCGCGGACGACTCACGGTCTTTCCTCTGCCGCGCCGAGTCACGCCTGCTCATCGGGCACGGCAACCCGTCGGGCAGCGATGTCGGGCTCACGGTGCACCACACGTGGGGCGTGCCGATCCTGCCGGGTTCGGCCTTGAAGGGCCTGCTGAACCACTATGTCGACGCCTGCTACGGGCCGGCGGCTGCGGCGCGGACGCACCCCGAGGACCCCCGTCACGGCGAACCCGACCGGGCCCCCTACCAGGGGCACGAGCGCGACGAACGCGGCCATCCCGTACACACGCCGGGCGCCGTGCACCGGGCGCTCTTCGGGGCGGCCACCGCCGGAAGCGACCGGGCATGGGGCGACATCCTCGCCGCGCGCCCCGAGGCCGCGGCCGACCGGGCCGCCTACCTCGCCGACCGGGTGGGCGAGTGCGCGGGCCTCGTCGTCTTCCACGATGCGCTCTTCGTGCCGGGAAGTGCGGGCAACCAGCCGTTTGCCGCCGACGTGCTCACGGTCCACCAGAAGCAGTACTACGACCACCAAGGCAAGGGCGCCAACGCCCCGAACGACTGGGACAAGCCGAACCCGGTGGCCTTCCTGAGCGTGCGGCCGGGCACCGAATTCCTGGTAGCGCTGAGCGGTCCGCCCGAGTGGACGGCCTTTGCCGCGGCGCTGCTCAGCGAGGCGCTCCGCGAGTGGGGCATCGGGGCCAAGACGGCGGCCGGCTACGGTCGGCTCGAAGCCGACTTGGCCGTGCCCGCGCCTGCCGCGCCCGGCGCGCAGGCCATGCCGACGAGCGCCGCGGCCACGCCCGCGCCCCCCGCTACCGCCGGCGCCAATCCGGCACCGGCCGAAGCCGCACCGGCCCCGCTGGCCGAGACCTGGCGCGGTGCGAGCCTCACGTTCCAACGGGGCGGCGGCGGCATCCTGACCGCCACGTTTGCGTCGAAGCGGTCGGCCACCGCCCGAGGCGAGGATGTCCAGACACTGCTTCGCGACCTGCCGGGCCCCGAACGCGATCGGCTGCTCGGCAAGGGCAAGCGCCTCCTGGCCGATGTCGACGTGGCTCCGCTCGGCAATGCCTTCGTGCTGACCGCAGTGCGGCTGCCGGGACCGAGGTGAGGCGCCCATGACCCACGCACCGCCCCGTCTTGAACCGCACACCCCGCCCGGCGTCGCCACCACGGCCGCAACGGCCACGCCGGCCCCGGTGCTCGCGCTCCTGCGCGTGCGGCTCACCCTTGCGGCCGTCGAGCCCTTCGCCCCGCCGCGTTTTCTCGGGCCGGCGCTCGCGGCCTACCTCGATGGGGCCCTGCTGCGCCGCCTGTGCGACACCGGGGCCGGGCTTGCGGGCTGCCCGTCGTGCGCGCGGCTCGCTGCCTGCCCGCTGCCCCCGCTCGTGCATCCCGAGGCGCTGCGCGCCTCTGCCGCCACCCTCCCCCACGGCCCCTTCTGGCCGGCGCGGCTTTTGGTTCTGCCGCCGCACCCCATGCCGGAGGCGCTCGCCCGCGGGGCCACGTTCGCGGTGGAACTGCGGCTCGTCGGCGCCGATCCGCCGCTCCTGGCCCTCGTTTCTGCGTTTGCGGGCCTCGCCGAGCGCGGGCTCTTCGAGCGGGCCGCCCCGGTCGTGCGCCGCGCGCACGGCACGGGCCGGCTGCGGCTCACGGGCGCCGACGCGCTCGACGCGGCCGGTGGGGGCTCACCGCTGACCTGGCCGGCCGACCCGCCGAACCGACACGCACAGGCCGCTTTGCCGTGGCTGGCCCCGTGGGGCACGGCCGAACTGCCCGACTTCGCCACTCTCGCCGCGGCGCCACGTCACACCGTGCACGTCAGCGCCCTGACCCCGCTGCACCTCAAGCTCGGCGGGCCCGCGGCGCGCAGTCTCGGGCTCAGCGACATCGCCGCCGCCGCCGCGCGCCGGCTCTACCAACTCGCCTGCCGCTACGGCACCCCGCCCAGCGCCGGGCCCGCGCTCGAAGCCCATGTGCGCAACGCCACGGCCGCCCACGTGCAGGCCGAAACGCGGCACTGGCGGGTCGCGAGCGCGCACATACCGGCCCGCCTCTCGCGCAGCGGCACCGCCGCCGAACCGCGCGAAACCGAACTGCGCGGGCTGGTCGGCACCGTGTCCGGGCAGTTGCCGGTACCGCTCATCCCGTGGCTCCGGGCCGGCGAGTGGCTGGGCGTCGGCAACAAGACGGCCAAGGGCTTCGGCCGACTGGAGGT
>CAYRCM010000160.1:0-14245 GCA_964422715.1 uncultured Myxococcales bacterium
GCGCCCAGCGGCCACTGCCGCCCCCTTCTCTCGGATTGGGCAACCGAGACGGCTCTTCGTCGGGGCGGGCTTCTGAACGCCGTCGGATTCTCTTGCTACGCTTTCCGCGTTGCGGTTTCAATCCCCTCTTCGTCGGGGCGGGCTTCTGAACCGTCTGGCGCGAGAACATGGCCGGCGGTCGAATCTCTGTTTCAATCCCCTCTTCGTCGGGGCGGGCTTCTGAACGCAGATCGGGTGCCTGCTGTGCTTCCGCGGCGAATGGTTTCAATCCCCTCTTCGTCGGGGCGGGCTTCTGAACTGCTCGGCGAGCCGGCCCGCGTCTGGAAACTCGGCGGCGTTTC
The DNA here is from genome assembly GCA_964422715.1 of uncultured Myxococcales bacterium. Classification (GTDB taxonomy): domain Bacteria; phylum Myxococcota_A; class UBA9042; order PWKZ01; family CAYRCM01; genus CAYRCM01. The sequence goes on from CAYRCM010000160.1 coordinate 342, forward strand.
AATCCCCTCTTCGTCGGGGCGGGCTTCTGAACCCCGGTCACGCCCTGGATTGCGCCGCGGGTCTTCTCGGTTTCAATCCCCTCTTCGTCGGGGCGGGCTTCTGAACCGCGCAGCACCCCCGGCCAAACCTCTTGCGGCTGTAGGTTTCAATCCCCTCTTCGTCGGGGCGGGCTTCTGAACCGCGACCCGCGCACCGGGCTCGCGTGCCACGGGCTGTGTTTCAATCCCCTCTTCGTCGGGGCGGGCTTCTGAACAGCCGTCAAGGAGGTGCTCCTGGTCCTCGGGGCGATGTTTCAATCCCCTCTTCGTCGGGGCGGGCTTCTGAACCATGGAGTCGCAGCGCTACCGCGCAAACGTCTACCAGTTTCAATCCCCTCTTCGTCGGGGCGGGCTTCTGAACGTGCCTAGCGCGCGCCGCTGCTTACGGCTACGGGCAGTTTCAATCCCCTCTTCGTCGGGGCGGGCTTCTGAACAAGGGACACTGGTTTTCTACCACATCGGGGACCTGGACGTTTCAATCCCCTCTTCGTCGGGGCGGGCTTCTGAACCATCGACACGCTCGGCGGCGTCCTTGTCCAGGTGCGAGAGTTTCAATCCCCTCTTCGTCGGGGCGGGCTTCTGAACCCGGGAGAGTACGACCACGCCGCGAAGCGCTGCCTGTCGTTTCAATCCCCTCTTCGTCGGGGCGGGCTTCTGAACTGCGCTTGTGCGAACGGACGCCGTTTGCCGCGCGTGGTTTCAATCCCCTCTTCGTCGGGGCGGGCTTCTGAACTGCGAGCGGTCCTGTGTGTCCGCAACTGGCGCGACGACGAGTTTCAATCCCCTCTTCGTCGGGGCGGGCTTCTGAACGGCTCCGCCGTGGGCGCGGGCGCCGAATCCGAGGCATGTTTCAATCCCCTCTTCGTCGGGGCGGGCTTCTGAACCGCAGATGCGACCGTTCTGCGGCGCGCGGAGGCGCTCGTTTCAATCCCCTCTTCGTCGGGGCGGGCTTCTGAACTCTGCGAGCACCTGTTTCAGGACGAGGTCGACTACCTGTTTCAATCCCCTCTTCGTCGGGGCGGGCTTCTGAACATGGGACGACGTCCAAGATTTGTTGGAGCAGAAGCAGTTTCAATCCCCTCTTCGTCGGGGCGGGCTTCTGAACCACCTACACCGTCGTCCACCTGTTCGCGGGCCTCGGGTTTCAATCCCCTCTTCGTCGGGGCGGGCTTCTGAACAGATTTCAAGGCGCGCACATATCCGCGCCTCTTGCAGATGTTTCAATCCCCTCTTCGTCGGGGCGGGCTTCTGAACTGGACTCGAAAAAAGTACGGCACGCTCCGTGCGGGAGTTTCAATCCCCTCTTCGTCGGGGCGGGCTTCTGAACTTCCACACGGCCCGCCTCGCCGAGAACGGCAACAAGTTTCAATCCCCTCTTCGTCGGGGCGGGCTTCTGAACTCCGCGGATGTTCTCCAGGGCAACGTCAAGGCCGCTGTTTCAATCCCCTCTTCGTCGGGGCGGGCTTCTGAACACCCGTGGAGCGTGTGTGTCAACCCGTGGAAGTGCGACGGTTTCAATCCCCTCTTCGTCGGGGCGGGCTTCTGAACCGCCCGCAACACGCCCGACAACCGACCCGAGTCATGCTCGTTTCAATCCCCTCTTCGTCGGGGCGGGCTTCTGAACCTTCAACCGTCAGAACGCCCGACACAAAGTCTACAGTTTCAATCCCCTCTTCGTCGGGGCGGGCTTCTGAACTTTTCCTATCGCGTGCGGAGGTCAGTCTTACGTCAAGTTTCAATCCCCTCTTCGTCGGGGCGGGCTTCTGAACCGACGATGAGCCCGAGCGGGGCAAGGACCCGCAAACGTTTCAATCCCCTCTTCGTCGGGGCGGGCTTCTGAACTGCGGAATACCGACGTGCGTGGCCGACGAGCCGATCCTGTTTCAATCCCCTCTTCGTCGGGGCGGGCTTCTGAACCTCGGGGACGCCGAGGGCGTAGCCGAGGGACGAGAGATGTTTCAATCCCCTCTTCGTCGGGGCGGGCTTCTGAACGGGTGCCGCTGCCGATTCGCAGGTTTGACAGTCCTGGTTTCAATCCCCTCTTCGTCGGGGCGGGCTTCTGAACCGCAATTTTTCACTCGTGATGTCAAAGACCTCGGGACAGCACGGAGCCAGGTTCGCTCGCTGAGCCATTTCTGCTTCTACCCCCCCTCGATCTCGTGGATTTCGCTCCCGCAGCGCCGAGGAACCGTCAAACGTCCGGGCGCCGCCTCGGGGTGGTCCTGACACCGTGCGGCCTCTCCTCCGGCTCGGCGACCTCGTAGACGTCGCCGCAAAAGTGCAAGTACTCGCAACCCGCGCACCGTGCACGCCGGCTCGTGGGCTCGGGCAGCACGGCGTCGCTGAGGATAGCGCGGACGCGACCAATCGTCGAGCCAACCGCCTCGCGAAGTCGGCGCGTGAGGCCCACCCGCTTCACGTCGCCCGCGGCGATCAAGTACACGAACCCGCACTCGACGGGGGCGCCGTGGATCTCTTCGAGCATGAGACCGTAGGCGCCCACCTGGAGTTCGTGACCCTCGGCAAGCCACGTGGCGTCTTTGAACTCCACGGGAAAGCGGCCACGCGCGGTTTCGACCACCATGTCGGCGGTGCCGCTGAGCCCGATGAACGGCGCGTAGAGATCGGCGCGGAAGCGCCGTCGCCCATCCGACAGTCCATACCGCCGCAGCGTTCGGCGGCTTTCGAGCGCCCGCAGCCGCGCCTCGTCGACAACGCCCCGACTCATGGCCTCGGTCGGCCGACCGGCTCCCGGCATCCACTGTCGGTAGAACACCACGCGCGGACAGTAGGCGTACTGGCGCAGATCGCTCACCCGACACACCAGACCGACCGGCGTCGTCATGGCTGCTTGCCTCCTGTGACGATCTCGACGGCTTTCTTGAGGTCCGCCTCGCAGACCGGCAACACGAGCACCCGCGCCGGCTCCTCGCCCAGTTCCCGGCGAAGCCGCGCCAAGAGATCCCGCCTGTGCGACGAACTCAGCGCCCCGCGGAAGCCGCTCCACTGGAAGCGCTCCAGCCCGAAGTCCTTGCAGGCTTCGGCGACGCGATGGCGTAGCCGATTGCTCGGGATGTCGTAGATCACCAACAACCGTTGTTCCTCCATGACGACATTGCCCGCGGCGAGGCAGCCGCCTCGCGTTCAAGCCCGCACCGTTCGAAGCCCCGACGCCGAACACCCACTGCGGCGCGTGCGCCGGCCGGTTCACCAACGCAGCGCAAGCGGCCGATACGTCTTCGCCCTGCCGGCCAGAAACGCGGCCAGCCGACGCGCCTGCGACTGCACCAGCGCCCGCACAAGCCGGTTGTCGGAACCCTCGCGACCGTCGAGGCGTTCGATGACCCGCGCCGCGATCTCCTTGCGCGTGTCGACCGACAGCCGGTTCCCCTCCATGCGGATGCTGAACCCCCGGTCGATGGCCGCAAAGATGACCCGGTCGACGATGGGCTGGCGATACTCCTCTTCCATATCGAGGACCAACGACGGTTTTCCGGGCCTGTCGACGTGCAGGAAACCCGCAAATGGGTCGAGGCCCGCGTTGAGCGCCGCGCCCCAGAGTGTGCCGGACAGGATGCCGTAGCCGTAGTTGAGCAGTGCGTTCACCCCGTCGACGGCCCCGCGTCCGGTGCGCCCGGGGAAGTCGACGCGGTCGCGCAGCAACTCGCCGACGGCCTGCCAGTAGACTCTCCCCGCCGAGCCTTCGATGCCCATCAGCCGGCCCCGTACGGCGTCGACCGTGTTGCCTTTGACGGCCTTGGCCTCGCGCGCGGCTGCGTCGAGCATGTCCGCAAACCGCTGCAGGGCCGCGAAACGCTCCGGCTCCCGTTCCTCGAAGCGCCGGGCAAAGTACGTGACCAGGTTTCTCTGGTTTCTGATCTTGGCCCGCACGACGGCTCCGGCGAACGCCGCGCCACGCGCATCGTCGAACGCCCGCAACTGCTCGCGGCGGGTGGCCACCGTGGCCTGGAGTTCCGGCGACGACAGCACGGCATAGGGCCTGCCTGCGTCGGCCAGAAAGAGGATGCGAATCCCGCGTTGGCACGCCTCGCGGATGACGTCCGTCGACAGGCTGGTGCCGCGCTGGGCGAGCACGATTTCGCTGATGCGGAAAAACGGCACTTCGATGGGCTCGGCACCCGACTCGCGGATGACCAGACGCTCGGAGCGCTTCGCGAGCGACGTGCCGAACGTGTAGATGGTGAGCGGCAGCGCCATCTCAATCCTCCTGCGCGCGCGCGCCAGTCTCGGCACCCGACGTGGCCGCGCTTTGCGTCCGGCCGGCATCCGCGCCCCCGTTCGCCAATGCCTGGCCCAGTACCAGCGCCGCGACCTCGATGGCGGCCCGCGGCTCGGCTTGCAGAAGTCGCGTCCAGGCTTGCCGCCGCAGCTCCGGCCCCAGGATGTCGAGCCGTTCGACGAGGGGTTCTATGCCGGCGAACGTGTGCGGCTGAACTTGTGCCGTCTCGGCGACGGCCACGATGTGCTTGCACGGCCGACCTTTGCTCGGGCACGAGCACGTGCCGGCCCGCCCGCTCTTGGCCGCGCACACGGCATACACGCCGGCCGCTCCGCTCACCTCGGCGTACAGCCAATCGCCAAACGCGACGCGGCAGCGCACCTTGGGTGAGCCCACGTAGGGCTCGGCCCGCTCACGCAGCGAGAGCCGGCGAGGAAAGTCTGGTCGGGTGCCGGATGGGTCTCGGGGGGCTGGCTCGACGCTCGTGCTCGTCGTGCTCGTTGCGACTTCGCGCGCGCCATCCCTCGGGGGTGGCACGGCCAGTCCGCTCGACTCCCGCCGCCGCAGCCGGTCCAACGGCAGATGACCGAGGAAGTTGCGGAGGTTGCGCTTGGGCATGTCGCCTCCTGGCTCAATGGCGGTTCATGACTCGTCGTCGCGGAATCTGAGGTCGAGACCGCGGACCTCGTCGTAGGGCAGATCCACGCAAGCGGCCCCACGCGGCCAGGGGCGCGAGAGCCGCCCCGCACGCCGCAGCCGGTGGGCCTGGCCTGCGCTCAATGGCACGTGCAGCATGGCGGCCTGGAGCGGCCGTTCCTGGATGCGCTGCGCGTACTCGCGCTCGAAACGCTTGGGCACGACCTCGCAGCCGTCGAAGAGTTCATCGAACCGCTCGCGCAGTTCGTCGTGGGTGTCGAGGGGCCGGTTCGTGCCAACGACGCTTTCCGTCACTTCGTCGATGCGCGCTCGCAGCTCGGCAGCCCAGACATCGGCCACGGGCGCGTAGGCGGCGTCGACGAAAGATTGGATGTCGCGTTCGCGGATTTCCCGGTCGGCGTGCGGGCGCAGGATGGCGATGGCCCGCTCGACATCGGCTGTCTCGTAGACGCGGTTGGCCTCCTCGGGAATCTCCGCATGGACGATCGCGTCGCGCAGCGGTCCACTTCGCCCCCGATTGACCCGGCCGAACCGTTGGATCAGCGCCTCGACCGGGGCGGGGTCGGTCAGCAGCACATCGAAGTCGACGTCCAGGCTCACTTCGACGACCTGCGTTGCAACGAGCACTACGCCGGCCGCCCCGCTCCGACGGACGCCGGTGGCGACGAGCGCCGCGACCTCCTGCTCCTTTCTCGCACGATGCTCTGCGACGAGACGACTGTGGAGCAAGTGCACGCGTTCGGGCGGCAGCTGCGCCCGCAGTCGGTCGAAGATGCCTTGCGCCCGTGCCACGGTCGACGCCACCACCAGCACGGCCTCGCCGCGCCGGCAACGGTCGACGGCCTCGGCCAGACTCTCATCGGAGGTCAGAGCCCGGTCCACCACCCGACAGGTGTGCCGGGTGAACAGACTCAGGGTGTCGTCGGCAGCCCGCACGGTGGTCAGCGCACCGCCGATGGCCTCGGAGAGCGCTCGCTGCAAGACGACCGGGAACGTGGCGCTCATCGCGAAGATGCGCGCCCCCAGATCGCGGGCGAGGTGGCGCACCGAGGCGAGGATGAGCCCAAGCCGGGCGCGGTCGTAGGCGTGCAACTCGTCGAGAATGAAAAGCCCACCCGCCGCGTCGGCGAGCACCGCGTCGTGGCCCGGCAAGCCGAAGAACGCCTTGAGAATCTGGTAGGGCGTCAGCACCCGCACGGGCGCCGTCATGAGTTTGGCAAGGCTCTTCTCGCGGCGTGCGCGACGCTCGGCCTGCCCCCCGTCATGCGTCTGGCCTTCGAAGTACGTGAACAACGCCGAGGTGGCCGATGCGTGCTGGAGGACGACGGCGTCCTGGTGGAGCCCGTACTTCTCCGGCATGCGCCAGCGCATGGCGTTGAGGCTCGCGCGGTAGGGAAGCACGTAGAAGATCGGCGGGTGGCCCGCGCTGCGGCTGCGCTGACGCGCGGCCCAGAAGAGCGCCGCCTCGGTCTTGCCACTGCCCGTGGGGGCCATCAACAAGGCGTGGCCGTCGGTGGCGGCGCATTCGTGCTGGTGAGGCCAGAGCTGCGGCATCCGGGCCGCCGTGACCCGGCCCAAGGCTTCCGGCGAGTCGAGGCTCGGGGCGACGCTGTGCAGCGCGTGGGCGGAGCCGGCGTGGTCGGCCAGTTGCAGCAGGCCCCGCGCAAGACGCACCGCGAGGGCGAGCGGCTGACGGGCATCGGTCGCCCCGAGTTGCTCCCGCAGCTCGTCGAGCGCGACCATCGAGCGGGCAAGTGCGGCAGCGGGTTCGAGCGGCAGGCGGGGGGGCGGCGCCGCGAAGCCGAGCGCGGCCAGGTCGGGTCGGCCGGCGCCATCGAGCCACGCGTCGAGCGCCCGGTCGTCCGACGGGGCGAGTTCGGCCAGGATTTCTGCGCGCCCGGGACCGTCGTAGGGATAGAGTTCGAAGATGTTGGCGAGCCCGCGGTGATGCGTGGCCACCGCCGCCGCGACGATGCGCAACGCGGCATCCGGGAGATCGAGGCGGCCTACCGCCACGAGCGAGAGCACCTCGTGGCGGTGGTCGAAGAGTGCCCCGAGGCGCACCATGCGCTGGAAGCCGCCGGCCGCCTTGCCGAGGTCGTGGAGCAGGGCCGCCCACGCCGCGAGGTCCCAGAAGTTCGGCACGCCGGTCAGCCGCCCCAGGTCAGGCTGTCGTTCACGCCACGCCGCGAGCATGCGCAAGACGGCCGTCGTGTGCTCGGTCAGGCTTTCGGCCACCACCTGGCCTTTCCGCAGGCTTTTCGCCCACAGGTGGCCAAGCGCATCGGGCCGCTCAGTCGGGGCACACACGGTGGAGCCACACGCCGCGAGCGAATCCCGCGTCGTCGACGACGCTCGGGTCGACCCAGAGGTCATCGAGCGAAATCCCCTCGACGCGCACGAAGGCCCGGGTGGGATCGATGTTCTCGCCGAGCAGCAGCCGGTCATGGAGGCAAACGTAGCGTTCGAACGTGGCCTCCCGTTCGGCGGCCGGCTCGATCCAGCGGCTCAGCAATACGGTGGTGCCGAGGCGCGTGCACGGCCGGAGCGCGAACGGCAACAACGTGTGTTCGAGGCGCACCCGCTCTGCCCGGGCGAGTTCGACCGGCTCGCAGGCCACCACCTCGGCGAGATCCTGGGAGCGGCCGAGCACCATCGTGTGCAGCGGCGCCCGGAAGGCTTGCCCGATGTCGGGCGGCAGGTAGAGGGTGAGCGCGACGTCGTGCAGGAACTCGCGCTCGACCGGCTGCACCACGATCTCGGTGGTGGCCTGCGCCTCGCCGAAGGGTGTGTCCACGCGGACCCGCGTCTTCGGCGACAGCGGGCTCGCGATGTGCTGGTGCTCGAGGTCGGTCGTGCGCGACCCGAACGTGAAGTGCAGCCCGAACCAGAACGACCCCGGATCGGGGTAGACCCCGGTCGCCGCCGCGCAGAGCCCGGCGACGGTGGACGGCGGCGGAATGAGGGAGGTCGGCTGGTGGCCCGTCACGAAGAACGGGTGGCGAAACGACGCGACCGGCGCCACCAGCCGCACCCGCATGGCGGCTTTCATGCAAACCACTCCGCGTTTTCGGGCGCCGCGAGGTCAAGGGCAAACCGATCGGCCACATCGCGCGGGTGGCCGACGAACACCCGGCGCCCGGCAAGCAGGCCGGCCGGTGCCAGTTCGTCACCGCCTGCGCCCGCGGCGGTCGGTTCCAACGTCTCGAGAAACTTGGCGCGTTCGTCGTCGAGAAACCCCTTCGCCCAGCCCACGTAGAGGTCGGACACGAGATCGTCGCGGAACGCGTGCAGCGCCTCGTCGAGCACTTCGCGGCGGAACACGGTCTGGTCGAGCGGACCCCGGCCGAAGAGCCGCATGAAGGGCTGGTTGCCCGACTTGCAGACGGCGAGGAACAGCACGGCCGGGGCCGTGTCGGTAAGGTGCAGCGTCTGCTTCGCGCCCCCCTCCATACGTCCGAGCGTACGCACGAGCAGCGATACCCGGCGCTGGCGTTCGGCGAGCGGCAGGCGGTAGGCGGGCTGACCGCGCACCGTGACGGACTCGGCACCTTCCTTCTGGGCGTTCTCGATGCGGTGCTGGTCGAGGTTCTTGAAGCCGACCCGCTTCGTGCTGAAGAAAGTGCCGGCACAGGTGAGGTCGAGACCGATCGGGGCCGCAAGGTGCGCGCGGTAGAACTGGTGTTCGTGGGGCACCGGGTCGCCGTCGTGCCGGCTCATGGTGCCGAAGTCGGAGACGAGGCGCACTGGCGCAACGGACACCAGCGTGCCGACGCGGAGCGGCGAAACGCGTGTGACCTCGCCGATGTCGGGGTCGACCGGCGTGGACTTGCCAGCGATTTCCTCGCGCTTGGCCGCCTTCTTCTCGTCCTTCGACTTGGAGGCCGCGCGCATGTAGCCGAAGAGGTCGTCCTCGGCGTAGAGCGTGGGCTCGGCATCGGTGTAGGCCACCTTGGTCTCGCGAAACACGGGCGACGGCTTCCAGCCCGCGGTGCGCGCGAGCGTGTTGCGCAACCAGTAGCGGACGGCCTGGGCCGACACGTAGGGGTAGCGGCCTTCCGGTGCACGGATGAACTTCACCGCCACGGCGTTCTGCGTGCGCGCCTCGCTGTCGGCGCCCGCGTTGTTGAGGGCGCTCGCCGGTGCATCGATGAGGAAAATGCCGGTCACGTGACTCATGTCAGTCCTCCTCGCCGCTGTGGGCGTCACGGGCGTACTGCTCGTCGTTTTCGTTTTCGTTTTCGGGTTGCGGGTCGACAAGACCCTCGTCGAGCGTCTTGAAGAAGCCGCGCTCGTGCAATCGCTCGACCACGCGGATGCACACGAGGTCGCGCACGAGCGATTCGTCGCGCGCCCCGTCTTCACTGTGGAGCCAGACCTGGGCGTACTCGTCGAGGCCGAACAGCAGCGCGCTCTTGGCACTCTCCTGCTGCACGCGCAGCAGGCGCTGGCGCAGCTCCCAGAGCTTCTCGAATGCGATGGCCCGGAAGAGTTTGGTGTCGTTCTTGTTGGCGATCCAGTCCGCGAGTTTGTCGGCAAACGTGCGGATGAGTTCGATGCGCCCCTTGTTCATGCCCATCACCTCCGTCAGGAAGAGCTCGGTCAGGGCCCAATTGCGGGCCTCGGTTTTCTCGTAGTTGCGCTTGCCCCGGCCCCGCTCCATGCGGCCGAGCACGTAGAACTGCAGCCAGCGGACGGCCGCCGCGCGGTCGAGGAAGCCGGCGCCGAAGACTTCGCACAGGTCTTCGAAGGCCCGGTTCTTGGTCCAGCCGGGCCGGCCGGCCGGGGCATCGGCGGCGGGTTTGGCCTTGCGGCGCCGCCCGCCCTTGTCGGCAGCCGCCTCGTCTTCGGACGGGCTCCCGCTGAGCGGCTGGAAGCGGCTCGCGATGGCCCGCCAGGCCTTGGCCGTGGTAGGCCCGGCCGCGCGGCGCAGAAACAGCACGACCGGCGAAGGGACCTCGAAGATGGCGAGGCCCGGACCTTGGCCCGAGTTCGACAGATGATAGGCCGTCAGCGCCGCGGGCCGCGGGCGGCGGTCGGAGGGGGCCGCCTGTGCCGCGATCTCGGTCAGGTCGGCCACGACCAGTGAACGGGGTGCCTTCACATCGGCGTATTTGTACTGTTTCTTCTGGCCGTCCCACATCGGCAACTCCCGCTCGTAGCCGGGGTGCACGAGCGCGCGCTCCGTGGGCAGTGCCAGCGCCAGGAGGCGCCGATTGTCTTCGAGATAGCGTTTCGCGAAGGCGATCGTCAGCGCCGGGTCGTCGCAGTGCACGGCGAGCAGCCGGCCTTCGGCCCGGCGGCTTGCGAACGGCAGGAAGAAGAGCGCGACGATGTAGGCGCCGGCGGCCGGCACGAACGTCTGCCCGCGCGGCCGAAAATTCATGACGTCCTCGCCCGAAAAGAGCGGCAGGTGCGTGCGGACGAGCGGGGAGGTGGCCGGTAGGCCCGAGAACGCGCAACGCAGGCCGGCCACCTGGGGGTCGGGCGTGGCCCGGTGGGCCCGCACGTACTGGCGGATGAAGCGCTCGCGCTTGTCGGCGCTTTCGTTCGGCTGCACGAAAGACGCGTTCATGAACACGCACGTGAGGTACGTGCCCATGCTCCCGCCGTAGTAGGTCTCGGTCATGAAGTCGGAAACGGCATCCAGGTCGTCGAGCGTGACGTCTTCGGGCCGTTCGCGCTTGGCGTACGCGCACACGCCGGCCACGCCGACATCGAACAGCGGATGCCCCGTGAATCGCAGTGGATTCGTGAGTTCGACCACCTCGTCCCTCCCTTCCTGGAATCAGCGCGCGGCGTCGGCCGGCGTTTGTTCGAGTTGTACCCAGCCCTGCCCGAAGACCGCGCCTTTGCCGACGTGGACCTCTTCGACCATGCGCAGGAGCGGCACGAATTCGGCAACCGGCCCCTCGTAGAGGCAGCGGCCGACGGCGCCCACCAACAGCTGGACGTCGCCCGTGCGCGACGAACGCCGCGCGCGTTCGGCCCAGCGCAGGTCGTAGTGCACGAGGCGCACCGCGGCCGCCCGTTCGCCGAGCCCGACGTAGTCGAGGTCGAGCGGCCCGGCGCCGTGAAACGTGGCAAGCGCGTTGACCCGGTCCCGGGCGCGCCGCACCAGGTGGTGGAACTCGGGCACGCGCACCGCAACGCCATCGAAGACGAGGTGGGTCGGCGTGAGGAACCGCACGCCGAGGCGGATTGCGGCGTCCGCAGGCGGCCCGAGCCGCAGCTCCCGCGGGGCGGCAGCCGTGAGCAGCGTCTGGCGGCCGTCGAACACGAGCCCGCCGGCAAGGCCGCTTTCAGCAACCGCGTGGACGGCCAGCAGACGCCCGCGCACGCGGCCGGGTCCGAGACCGCGCGCGGCCAGGTCCTGCCAAGTGACGACGAAATACGGCAGGAACCGGATGGCGGTGCCGACCAGCACCATATCAAAGGTGAGGGTCGCGCCCGGCTCCGCGAGCGGGGGCTTCAGCACGAAGGGCCTTGGGATATCGGCGTTCTTGCGCAGCCGTTCGGCGCCGGGTGGGGGTGCCGGGCTGAACACGAGGGCGTACGGACAGGCCGGGCGTAGCGCACAGAGAGCGCAATCGGCTTGCGGGGTTGGGCAACTCAGGAGGCGAAAACGGCTGCCGAACGCCCCACGCAACACCTGGCCGGCCGTGGTGGCATCGAAGCGGTAGCCCGTATCGCCGGCAATGGTGAAGCGCAGGCGGCACGTGCGCAGGCTGTCGGCGACTGCCGAAGAGCCGGCGGGCGCGGCGTCGGATGCGTGGGGGTCGACGGAGCCCGGTGTCATGTCCAACTCGGTTTCGCAAGGCACCGCAACTCCACCGGTGCCGCGTGCTGGATGCGCGCCTGAGAAAGAACGTGTTTGCAGTGAGGAGCCCTGAGACAGCGACCGGTCGTGAGAATAGCGGATTCTCCCACCCCGGCCAATGCCGTTTTCGCGACCCGGGAGCGGCAGTCGTCGGCGCCGCCCGGCGCTCGGCGGGCGAGGGGAGACCTCTGCCGAGTCAGCCCGCGGGCGCCGGCCTTGACACCCCGGGGGCGGCGAAAATAATCGACGTTGCGCGCCGCGGCCGCCTGCCGCGGCGTATCCGCTCAGCGCAGGAGCATGGCATCCAGAGACACCGGGGCCGGTCCCGCAGGCAACGGTCGGTCGTTGCCGGCGGCACCGGCCCGAAACGCATCGGCGGCGCGCCCGCCGGTGCGGGGAAAGGCGGCTCCATGAGTCAGAAGAATCCCATCGTCGACCAGTTCGTCCCGCGCGTCGAAGGGCGCACGACGCTCGCGCGCACCCTGCTTCGCGGGGAACACGCCGGTCGGGTCGGTTCCGCCGGTCTACTCGCCCGCGATCTCGATGCCATCGTGCAGGCGGGCGAGCGCGCCAAGGCCTACGATGGTGCGCAGCGCGAGCAACTCGCCGAACAGCGGCAGTCGATTGCCGCCGGACGCAACCGCTGGAACGAGTTTCTGGCGCTCGTCGAAGCCTTCCGCATGCGCGCCCCGCTCGTCGTTCGCGACCTCGCGACACAGCCCGAAACGGCTTCGCTCGGCGTCTGGCTCGACAACGACGTGTTCGCGCGCTTTCGCATCCGCACCCTGACCGGGGGCGCCGAGGGCGGTGCGGCCGAGCCCGAGGCCCCCGCGCGCAAGCGAGTGACCCGCGTCGACCGCTACAGCTTCGCCGTGTCCATGGAACAGTTGCTCTCTGCGGTGCTCAATCCCGAGCGCGAAGCCATCGTCGCCGCATTCGCCGCCCGCGGCCTCCCCCGCGAAAAGATCACCGAGCTGCATTCCGAGGCGAGCGAGTTCGCCGCGACGCTCGGCGGCAATCGGCGCCTCACCGAGGCCGAGGCCACACGCCTCGAAGCCGAGGCCGTCGCCGAGCAGAAGCGCGCGTGGGAAGCCTGCCGGCGCGCCATTCGGGCCGCGATCGGCGGTCACCCCGAACTCGAACGCCTCTACGCAGCCTGCTAGACTCCGCCGCTCCGCGCCTGCCGCGCCAGAGGACGGCATTCCTCCTGCGCGATGCCGTCCCATCCCCCATCGAGACGGTGCAGCCCGCCACGCGATAGGGGGCACGCATGGACCCGGGACGGTGCAGCCTTCGACGCGATGGGGTGCAGCCCGCGACACGATAGGGTGCAGGCACGGACACGGGAGGGTGCAGCCTGCGCCGCGATGGGGGGCAGGCACGGACACGGGAGGGTGCAGCCTGCGCCGCGATGGGGGGCAGCGCTCGACGCGGTGGGGGGCAGCCGTCGACGCGGTGAGGGGCAGCCTTCGCCGCGGTGAGGGGCAGCCCCGGTCCGAGCCACGCGACGTGCGGGGGGTGTGGGGGAACTTGACGAAGTCCATGGTCATTCCCGTTTGGCCAACGCGGCGGATGGCCCGTGGCCGCGGCCGGCACCCGTGCGCGTCGTCCGGGGATCGGCTACACTCTGGCTCGGCGCCGCTGGCGGCGGCCAGGGAGAGGGTCGGAATGCCGACTTTGCGAATCCAGGACGTGGACGAAGGGCTCTACCGTGCGCTGGCTGCGCGCGCCAGACTGCGCCGCCGCACCCTGTCCGAGGAGGCGCGCGAAACGCTCCGCCATTCGCTTCGGCCCTCCAACATCGAGCGCCGCCGGGCGCTACTGAGCGAGATCGCGAACCGGTCGCCGGTCGTCTGGCCGCCCGGTGTGCCTGACCCTGTCGACCTGCTGCGCGCGGACCGCGAGCGCTGAAACTCGTCACGGACGCCTCGGCCACAGCCGAGCACGTGCCCCCCCCAGCGCCGCCCCCAGCCCCCCGTTTGACGGCCTGGCCCCGGCCGGGGCACACTGCGGCGCATGAAGCCACCCCCAAACCCCAACGACCCAGCCCCGCACGCCGCAGAAGCCGCCCCCGAGGCCGCGCCCGCCCCCGAGCCGGAGGCCGCGCCCGCCGCCCTGAGCGCGTCCGCCCCGGACCCCGAGGCCGCG
>CAYRCM010000161.1:0-14117 GCA_964422715.1 uncultured Myxococcales bacterium
ATCGAAAGAGCTGGATCAGGCTGCGGGGGAGGCTCCCTGGCATGACGTCCGTGCAGCACGCGCGCGCCGCCGCGCAACTGCTCGACCGCACGGCCGGCGAACTGGCGAGCCACCCGGCCGACGGCCGGCGCCTCTCCGAAGTCGCGCTCCAGGCCTTCGCGCTCGAGCAGTGGTCGCTCGCAGACCGCCTGCTCCTGCTCGCCACCGCCCGCACGTCCGACCCCGGTCCGGCCCTGTTCGCGGCGCGGGCCGCACTGCGGCTCGGCGACAACGCCGAGGCCTTGCGCCGCTACCGCGCGCTCTACCTGCGCCGGCCCGAGCTCGTGCTGAACGACCTCAGCAACCTGGCGGCCGGAAGACCGCTGCTCGCCCGGCTCACCGCGGCCGACCGCTGGCTCGTGCTCGGGCTTGCCGACGCCTGGCTGCAACGCCGCGCCGCCGCGCCGGCGGTGCGCCTGCTCCGGGCCGCCGTGGCGCGCACGCCCTTCGACCGCGTGCTCCTCGAACGACTCGGGGCTGCGGCGCTCGCCGCCAAGGACTGGGACGCGGCCGCCCGGGCGGCCACGGCGCTCCTCGCCATCCCGGAGGCCGAGGCCGCGGGTTGGCTCATGCAGGCCGAGGTCGATGCCGGCCGCGGCAATCTCGAACGCGCCCGCGTGCTGCTGAGCGAGGCGGTGCGCCAACGGCCCGCCGACACGGCCCTGCGGCTGCGCAGCATCGACGTTTGCCTCGAACTCGGGCGCCTCGACGAGGCCGAACGGCAGCTCGGCGCGCTCGGCGCGCCCGCCGGCAGCCCCGTCGCGCTGCGGCTCGGGCGCCACCTGCGGCTCATTCGGCTCGCCGAGGCGCGCGGCGATCTACCGGCGGCGCTGCGCGAACTCGAAGCTGCCATCATCCTGCAGCCCCGCACGGCCTCGCTACGGCTCAAGGCCGCCGAACTCCATCTCAAAACCGGCAACACGCTCGATGCCGAACGCCACCTGCGGCAGGCCCTGCAGCTCGGGGTCGTGCGCACGGCGCTCCCGCCGGCGCTGCAGGAACTGCTGGCCGAAGCGGCCGTACCCACCGATGCGCTGTTGCTCGGCCCGCCGTGAGCGACCCCCCCGATTCCATTCCACTGCACCAGGTCCGAGCGATTGGAGGCGGGTCCAAGTGCAAGGAGGCAAGGCAATTCGGCGGAGGCGTGGCAGCGCCACGTCGAGCACCCGATGGGGGCTGCCGACCCCGCAATTGGGCCCGGATCCATTCGCGAAACCGGAGCGGGGGCGGAATGGGGGGGGCCGGGGTGTTTGACACGCCGGGGCGCGGCGAATAGCCTCCGGGCGACGTCACCCCCCGAGGATGCCGATGCAATCGGGTGACCGCACAGGGGGCCGCCCCACCTTGGGCGGAACCGTCGTCCGCAGGTCGCCGGGCACCGTTCAACCGCTGCAACCGACGGGGCCGGAGGCTGTCCGCCGTTTGCCGCGCGCCCGCCGCTGCGGCAAATCCTGAAAGGAATCGTCTGCATGCCCGACCCGGCAGCCCAGATCTACGTCGCCGGCCACACCGGGCTCGTCGGCGCTGCCGTCGTGCGCCGCCTCGAAGCCCTCGGTCAGCGGCGCATCGTCACCGCGACGCACGCTGCCCTCGATCTCTGCGACGCCGCGGCCACCGAGCGCTTCTTCGCGCGCGAGCGGCCCGACATCGTCGTGTTGGCGGCCGCCAAGGTGGGCGGCATCCACGCGAATCAGACGTTCCCGGCCGACTTCATCCGTGTCAACCTGCAAATCCAGACCAACGTGCTCGCGGCGGCGCAGCGCTTCGGCGTACAAAAACTCCTGTTTCTCGGCAGTTCCTGCATCTACCCCAAGTTCGCCCCGCAGCCGCTGCGCGAAGACGCGCTCCTGACGGGCCCGCTCGAACCGACGAACGAGGCCTACGCCATCGCGAAGATCGCGGGCATCCTCATGTGCCGCGCGTACAACCGGCAGTACGGCACGCGCTACTTCGCGGCCATGCCGACCAATCTCTACGGCCCGGGCGACCACTTCGACCTGCAAACGAGCCACGTGCTGCCGGCCCTCATCCGCCGGTTCGACGAAGCGCGCCGGGACGGCGTCCCCGAAGTGCAACTCTGGGGCACGGGCACGCCGCGGCGCGAATTCCTCTTCGTCGACGACCTCGCAGCCGCGCTCGTGCTGCTGCTCGACCGCTTCGAGCCGAACGAGAGCGACATCTTCGTCAACGTCGGCACGGGCCACGACCTCACCATCGCCGAACTGGCGCAGCTCGTGGCCGATGTCGTCGGCTACCGCGGACGCGTCTCGTTCGACCCCCGCATGCCCGACGGCACGCCGCAAAAACGGCTCGACGTGTCGCGCATCGAGGCGCTCGGCTGGCGCGCCGAAACCCCGCTCGAAGCCGGCATCCGCCAAACCTACGCATGGTACCAACAGCATCGGAGCACGCCGTGACGCCAACCGCACCGCGCGTGGCGCTCGTCACCGGCATCACCGGCCAGGACGGGAGTTACCTGGCCGAGCTGCTGCTCGCCAAGGGCTACGAAGTGCACGGCATCGTGCGCCGGGCGAGTTCCTTCAACACGGGCCGCATCGACCACCTCTACGAAGACCCGCACGTCGAGGGCCGGCGGCTCTTTCTGCACTACGGCGACCTGTCCGACGGCTCCAACGTGTCGCGCCTCGTCGAGCGCATCCGTCCCGCCGAGGTGTACAACCTGGCGGCCCAGAGCCACGTCAAGGTTTCGTTTGAAGTCCCGGAATACACAGCGCAAGTCGATGCCGTCGGCGCCATCCGGCTGCTCGACGCCATCAAGGACTCGGGCATCGCCACGCGCTTCTACCAGGCCTCCACGTCCGAGCTGTACGGCGACTCTGCCGAACGCCCGCAGCGCGAGACCACCCCGTTTCGCCCGCGCAGCCCGTACGCCGCGGCCAAACTCTACGCCTACTGGATCGTGGTCAACTACCGCGAAGCCTATGGGCTTTTTGCCTGCAACGGCATCCTCTTCAACCACGAGTCACCGCGGCGCGGCGAGACGTTCGTGACGCGCAAGATCACGCGGGCCGCGGCGCGCATCCGGCTCGGCCTGCAGGACTGCCTGTTCCTCGGCAATCTGGCCGCGCGCCGCGACTGGGGCTATGCCCCCGAATTCGTCGAGGCCATGTGGCGCATGTTGCAGGCCCCCACGCCGGCCGACTACGTCATCGCCACGGGACAGAGCCACAGTGTGCGCGACTTCACGGCGGCGGCGTTTGCCGAAGCCGGACTGCCGCTCGTGTTCGAGGGCACGGGGCCGGCCGAGGTGGGCCGCGCGGTGAGCGACGGGCGCGTGCTCGTGAAGGTCGATCCGCGCTACTACCGGCCGACCGACGTCGAAGACCTGCTCGGCGACCCGAGCCGGGCGGCCGCCGAACTCGGCTGGCGCGCCAACGTGTCCTTCGACGAACTCGTGCGCATCATGGTGCGGGCCGACCTCGCGGACGTGGCCGCGCGCGCGGGCCGTTCGCTGGAATGAGGAAACCCTTGGGGAGCCTCGACTTCGTCCAGAAAGTGCAGCGGCGCGAAGCGCGCGTGGGCGTGCTCGGCCTCGGCTACGTCGGACTGCCGCTCGTGCGCGTGTTCAGCGCGGCCGGCTTCCCGGTCACGGGCTTCGATGTCGACGCCGACAAGGTCGACCGGCTGCGGCGCGGCGAAACCTACATCCGCCACATTCCGGCCGCCGAGGTGCAGCTGGCGCTCGCCCAGGGCTTCGAGCCCACCACCGACTTCGCCCGCGCCCGCGACTGCGACGCCATCCTGGTCTGCGTGCCGACCCCGCTCAGCGAACACCGCGAGCCCGACCTGCAATACGTCGTGCAGTCCTACGCGGCGCTCGCCCCCCAGTTGCGCCCGGGCCAGTTGCATGTCCTCGAATCGACGACGTATCCCGGCACCACCGACGAGGTCGTGCGGCCCATCCTCGAAGCCGCCGGGCTC
The DNA here is from genome assembly GCA_964422715.1 of uncultured Myxococcales bacterium. Lineage (GTDB taxonomy): Bacteria > Myxococcota_A > UBA9042 > PWKZ01 > CAYRCM01 > CAYRCM01. The sequence continues at coordinate 3,982 of CAYRCM010000161.1, forward strand.
CGCGTCGGGCTCGACTTCTACCTGGCCTACTCGCCCGAACGCGAAGACCCGGGAAACGCCCGCTTTTCGACGGCCGTCATCCCGAAGGTCGTCGGCGCCGACGACCCGGCCTCGCGCGACGCGGCCGTGGCTCTCTACAGCAGCGTCGTGGCGTCGGTCGTGCCCGTCAGCACGAGTCGGGCCGCCGAGGCCACCAAGATCCTCGAAAACACCTTCCGGGCCGTGAACATCGCGCTCGTCAACGAGTTGAAGATGGTGTTCACGCGCATGGGCATCGACATCTGGGAGGTCATCGCCGCATCGGCAACAAAACCCTTTGGGTTCATGAAGTTCACCCCGGGTCCGGGGCTCGGCGGGCACTGCATCCCGATCGACCCCTTCTATCTCACCTGGAAGGCGCGCGAATACGATCTGGCCACGCGCTTCATCGAGATGGCCGGCGAAGTCAACCGCGGTATGCCGCACTACGTCGTGCAGCGCACGCTCGAAGCGTTTTCCGACCGCGGCCGTGGGCTGCGCGGCGCGAAAATTCTGCTCGTCGGCCTTGCGTACAAGAAGAACGTCGACGATCCGCGCGAGTCGCCCAGTTTCAAACTCATCGAGCTCTTCGAGGCCCGCGGGGCCACGGTCGACTACCACGACCCGTACTTCCCGACACTGCCGAAGATGCGCGAATACGCGGCTTTGGCGGGGCGCCACAGCGTCGCGTTGGCGGCGGCCGAGCACTACGACGCGGTGGTCATCGCCACCGACCACGACGGACTCGACTACGCCGGGCTGCTCGAACGCGCGGCGCTCATCATCGACACGCGCGGCGTCTATCCGGGCACGCCGCCAAACGTCGTCAAGGCCTGACGGCCCCGCCGGCCGGGCCCCCCGAACACAAGGAGAACCCGCATGCACGGCACTCGGGTGCTCGTCACCGGCGCCGCCGGCTTCATCGGCACGAACCTGGTCGCGCAACTCGTCCAGCGTGGCGCCACGGTACGGGCCGTCGACAGTTTCATCACCGGCCACCGCCACAACGTCACGCCATGGCAGGGCGACGCCGAGTTCATCGAAGGCGACGTGCGCGATCTCGCGCTGTGCCGCATCGCCTGCGCGGGCGTCGACTACGTGCTGCACCAGGCGGCGCTCGGCTCCGTGCCGCGCTCCATGGAAGACCCGCTGACGACGCACGACCACAACGTCAACGGCACGCTCAACATGCTGCTCGCGGCGCGCGACGCGGGCGTGCGCGCCTTCGTGTTCGCGGCCTCGTCCTCGGCGTACGGCGAAACCCCCGAGTTGCCCAAACTCGAAAGCATGCCGCCCCACCCGCTTTCCCCGTACGCGGCGAGCAAACTCGCGGGCGAGACCTACTGCGCCGTGTTCCATGCGGCCTACGGGCTGCCCACGGTGGCCCTGCGCTACTTCAACGTGTTCGGCCCGCACCAGGACCCGAACGGCCCCTACGCCGCCGTCATCCCGCGCTTCCTCGCCGCCATCGCGGCCGGGGAGCGCCCGGTGCTGTTCGGCGACGGCGAACAAACGCGTGATTTCACGTACATCGACAACGTCGTGCAGGCCAACCTGCGCGCCTGCACGGCCCCGCCCGCGGCGCACGGCCAGGTGTTCAACATCGGCTCGGGCACGCGCATCTCGCTGAACGCGCTCACCCGCCGCATGCTGCAACTCATGGACAGTCCGCTCGAACCGGACTACGGGCCGCCGCGGGCCGGCGACGTGCGCGACAGCCAGGCCGACGTCACCCGCGCGCGACAGCTGCTTGGCTACGACCCCACCGTCGACCCGCTCACGGGGCTGACCCGGCTGGTCGCCTTCACCCGCGGAAGCCGGCCATGAACGCGGCCGACCTGCGGGCCCGCGCGCTCGCGGCCAGACGGCGCCTGCGCACCCTGGCGGCCGGCCTGCTCGATTCCAACGTGTTGCCGGCGCGCCACCCGCTCGGCCGCGTCGTGCGCTGGCCGCTGCGGCTCATCCCGCGCGACTGGGCGGTGCCGGTGCTCCAGGGGCCGCTCGCCGGCGCCCGCTGGATCGTCGGCAGCTACGTGCACGGCTGCTGGCTCGGCACGTATGAACGCGCGAAGCAGTTCGCCTTCGCGCGGGAAGTGGGGCCCGGCGCGGTCGTCTGCGACATCGGCGCCAACGTGGGCTTCTACACCTTGCTCGCGGCGCGCCGCGTGGGTGCGGCGGGGCACGTCTACGCGTTCGAGCCCGTGCCGCGCAACCTGGCGTTCCTGCGCCGCCACATCGCGCTGAACCGGCTCACGCAGGCGACGGTGTTCGACTGCGCGCTGGCCGACGCCCCGGGCACGGCCGCTTTCGACGACCGGCGCGGCGACAGCAGCGGCTGCCTCCGTTCCGGGGGGCCGCTCGCGGTCGCGGTCGAGACCCTCGACCGGCTCGTCCAGACGGGGGCCGTGCGGCCGCCGAGCTGTCTCAAGATCGACGTCGAGGGCGCCGAGGCGCGCGTGCTCCGCGGGGCGGCCGACACCCTGCAGCGCTACCGGCCCGTCGTGTTCCTCGCCACGCACGGCCCCGAAGCGCACGCCGCCTCGGTCGCCGAACTCGCCCGCCACGGCTACCACGTCGCCGCGCTCGCCGGCGGCGCCCCCATCGACACCGACGAACTGCTGGCCCGCCATGCGCGCGCATCCCGCTCCGCCTGACCGCGCGCCCGCGCCGCAGCCCGGCCGGCCGGGGCCGCAGCGCGCCGGCCGCACCCGCGGCCAGCCGGGCCCCACGTGGCCCGCCTTCTGGATCGGCAGCCTCGGCGTGGTCTCGCTGTTCGGCGTGCTGCAGCGGCCGCCGCTCTTCCCGGTCAACCTCACGTATCTGTCGTACGCCTTTCTGGCGCTGGTCTTCGCCGTGCGCCTCGTCGGGGGGCAGCTCGCCCGGCCGCGCTTCGCCGTGGGCGACCTGCTCGTGCTCGGGCTGTTCGTCTCCCTGCTCGGCGCCAGCGCCTCCGCGTACCTTTTTTCGGGCTGGCCGCTGCGCCTGAACGAGGCCAGCGCCGCCACCTTCCTCGGCATGCTGGTGCTCTACTTCGTGACCCGCCTGTCGTTGCGCCGGCCGCGCGACGCCCAGGCGCTCGTCACGTTCCTGCTCGTCGGCCTGTTCGTGCAATTGACGCTCAGCTTGACGCAGTACTTCGTGCAGGGCAGCAGCGGAGCCGCACCCCTGCTCGATGAGGAGTTCGCCTTCGTTGACGCAACGTCGTTCGACGAAGGGCTGCGACTCGCCGGCCCGCTCGGCAATGCCAACATGTTCGCCTCGGTGCCCTTGCTGCTCTTCCCGGTGGCCGTCGCGCTCGCGGCCGTCGAACGGCGCCGGCTGCAGCAGGTCGCGTTCGGCGGCATGGCGGCGCTCGCGACCGCCGGCATCCTGGTCGCGTTTTCGCGCAGTGCCTGGGCCGGCTGGGCGGTGTCGCTCGTGGCGCTCGGCTACGGGCTGTGGCTCGGCCGACGGCGCGTACGGCGCGCCGGCTGGCTCGTGACGGGGGCCGTGACCGCGCTCGCGGCGCTGGCACTCATCAGCGCCTTGCAGGTATCCGAAGAAGCCGTCGGCGCGCGTTTCTCCTCGGTGGCCGAAGAGGAGGCCTTCGGCGCGCGCGCGAGTTTCTGGGCCCACGGGCTCGACATGCTGGCGAGCCACCCGCTGGGCGTCGGCATGGGCAACTACCGCACCGTGTCCGAGGCGTTCGTGTCCCCATTCGCCGAGGCCCGCGGCCGCAGCCCGCATGCGAGTGTGCTCGGGCTCTCGGTCGAGGGCGGCCTCGCGGCGGGCCTCTGTTTCGCGCTGCTCATGCTGCTCCAGGCCACGGGCCGCATCGGCGGCGGCGTGGGCCGGCGCAGTGCGCGCGCCGCGCCGGGCCGGGCGCCTCCGGCCGCTCCCGCCGCCCCGCTGCCGCTCGTGCGACTGCGCGCCCTGCTCGTCGGGCTGCAGGCTGGGTTTCTCGGGCTGTGGGTGCACGCCGGCTTCCATTCGGTGCACCATCACGTGGTCATCTGGATGCTCGCCGCCTGCCAGGTGAGCCTGCTGCAGTGGGAACGGGAACAACCAAGCCATGCCGCCGCCTGACGCCAACCCGGTCACGACCCGCCTGCCCGCCACTGCGCCCGTGGTGGTCGTCGGCGGCGGGGTCGTCGAACGCGACCCGCAGGGCCGCTACCGCGCGAAGGCGGCCGTGGCCGACTACCTGCACGGCCTCGCCGCGCGGTTTGGCGGGGTCGAGTTCTTCGCCGGCGTCTTGCCCTGGTCCGGCACCCGCTTCGTCTCGCCGCTCGACCCGGCCCGGGTGCGCGTCCGGCCGCTCGGCTACACGACCGTGCGGGGGCTGCGGCGCAAGGCGCTCGCCTACGCGGCCGATCTCGTGGCGCTCGGCCGGGCCGCCGGCGGGGCCTTCGGCGTCATCGAGTACCAGCCGGCGGGCGGCGGGCTGTTTGCGACGGCCGTGCTCGGGCTCACGGCCCGCCGCTACGTGGCGTATTTCGGCGCCGACCCCGAACGGCGCTGGACCACCCCCACCGGGCGGGAGCGCGGCCCGAGCGCCGTCAAACGGCTCTACTTCCGCCTGTCGGGGGCTCTGGTCGAACGCGTGGCCGCCCGCGTCGTCGTACGCGACGGCGCGCAGTTCGAGCGGCTGCGGGCGCGGCGCGGGGCCGCGGCGGTGCTGTCGGTGCCCGTGACCGGCCTGCCGCAGCCGAACGGCCCGCCGCGCCCGCGCTGCACGGGGCCCGAGGTGCGCCTGCTGTGCGTCGGCAAACTCGCCCGTGCCAAGGGCGTGCTCGATCTGCTCGCGGCTCTCGCCGAACTTCACGGGGCGCCCGCCTTGCCCGCGGGGCAGCGGTTGCGCCTCACCTTCGTCGGCGGGCCCGACCCCGACCCGGCCGACGGGCTCAGCGTCGCCGAGCTCCAGGACGAGGCCCGGCGCCTCGGGCTGCCGGCCGACGCGCTTGAGTTCGCGGGCTACGTCGACGACATGGACGCGCTGGCCGCCTTCTACGAACAGGCCGACGTGTTCGTGCTGCCGAGCCACGCCGAGGGCTTTCCGCGGGTGCTCGACGAAGCGGCGCTCTTCGGCCTGCCCATCGTCGCGACGGCCCTTCCTGGCATCGCGCCGCGCATGCCCGACGGCGACGTCGCGCTGCTCGTGCCGCCGCGTGCCCCCGCGGCGCTCGCCGCCGCGCTGCGGCGCATCGTCGCCGACCCCGCACTGCGCGCCCGGCTGCAGGCCGGCCTTGCCCGCTATCTTGCCGCCCGCGGCTCGGGCGACGCGGCCAGCCAGCACGCGGCCGTGCTGGCCGCCGTCCCACCGCGCCACGGCGGCTAGCCGCGCCAGGGGAAGCGCCCATGCACGTCGCCATCGTCCAGGTCCACGTCCCGCACTATCGGCGCGCGTTCTTCGAGGCGCTCGGCCGCTCGGCACGCCACGCCTACACGGTGCTGCACGGCGACCCGCCGGGCCATGAGCACTCGGGCGTGAGCCTCCACGCGGTTTCCATCAGCCGCCGGGTGCGCAACGTGTGCCTGCGCTTTGCGGGCCGCACCCTCGTCATGCAGCCGGGCGTGCTCTGGCAGGCGCTCTTCGGCGACCACGACGCGATGGTGATCTCGGGCCTCTTCGCGCTGCCCGTGAACGTCCTGGCACTCGGGGTCAACCGGCTGCGTGGCCGGCCAACGCTGCTCTGGACGAACGTCTGGCACCGCGAGCCACGCGGCTGGATTCGGCCGCTGCTGGCCATCGAGCGGCCATTTTTCCGCCTCCCCGATGGTTTTCTCGCCTACTCGGCGTTCGTCGAAACGGGGCTCCGCGCCCTCGGCGTGCGCCCCGAGCGCATCCGCGTCGTACAAAACGCCGTGGCCACCGAGGCGCCGTGGGGCGAGACCCCGCCGAGCCGCGCCGCCGCGCGCCGGGAGCTCGGCCGCGGCCCGGGCCCGCTCGTGCTCGTGCTCGGCAAGTTGAGCCCCGAGAAACGGCCGTTCGACGCGTTGGCGCTCCTCGACGGGCTCGCCGCGCGCCGCCCCGAGGGGACGCTCGCCTTCGTCGGCGGCGGCCCGCTCGAAGCCGAGTTGCGCGCCCGAGCGGCACCGTTTGGCGAACGCGTGCAGGTGCTCGGCAAGGTGCCGCCCGGCGCCGAATGGACCTGGCTCGCCGCGGCCGACTGCCTCGTTTTCCCGGGGCACGTCGGGCTCGCCCTGAACCAGGCCATGGCGGCCGGCTGCCCCATCGTAGCGAGCCGGGTCGAAAGCGCCGAAGCGGTCTGGCTCCGCGATGGCGAAACGTGCCTGCGCTTCGACACGGGCGACAGCACGGCGCTCGCCCGCCAGGTCGAACGGCTGCTCGACGACCCAGCCCTCGGCGCCCGGCTCGCCGGCGCGGCGCGGGCGCTCATCGCAGAGGCGGCGCCCCTCACGGCCATGGCCGCCGCATTCGAACGCGCCATCGACGAACTGGCCGCCCGGCCGGGCGCTCCGCGCCGCGCGGCCGCAGAGGTCCGTGCATGAAACTCTCGGTGTTCGGTCTGGGCTACGTCGGCGCCGTCTCGACGGCCTGCCTTGCCAAACTCGGCCACGAGGTCATCGGCGTCGACGTCAACCCGGACAAGGTCGCGGCCGTGGCGGCCGGCCGCTCGCCGGTCGTCGAGCCCGAGGTCGGCGAACTGCTCGCCGCCGCCCGGGCCGCCGGCCGCCTGGCCGCCACGAGCGACCCCCAAGCCGCGGTCGCCGCCAGCGACGCCTCCTTCGTCTGCGTCGGCACGCCGTCGGCGCGCGATGGCAGCGTCGAGCCGACGTTTCTCGAACGCGTGCTCGACGACATCGCCCGCGCCTGTCTGCGGAAGGGCCGCTACCACGGCCTGCTCGTGCGCAGCACCGCGCTGCCGGGGGTGCACGCGGCCCTCTGCGAACGGCTCGAACGCCACGGCCTCAGCCTCGACCGCGACCTCGCCTACGTCGTGCACCCCGAGTTTCTGCGCGAGGGCAGCGCCGTGGCCGATTTCCTCGCGCCGCCCAAGATCGTCTTCGGCGGCGCCGACGCGCGGGCGCGCGAGTGGCTCGCTTCGCTCTACCCCGGCGTCGCCGCGCCGACCTTCTACGCGTCGCGCGAGGTGGCGGCCATCGTGAAGTACGCCGACAACGCGTTTCACGCCCTGAAGGTCACGTTCGCCAACGAAATCGGACAGATCGCGAAGAGCCTGGGGGGCGATAGCCACGCCGTCATGGACATCTTCAGCGCCGACACGGTGCTCAACCTGAGCCCCTACTACCTCAAGCCCGGCCTGCCTTTCGGCGGCTCCTGCCTGCCGAAGGACGTGCGTGCGCTGCTGCGCCACGGCACGCGGCACGGCCTCGACACACCGCTGCTCGGGGCCGTGCTCCAGAGCAACGCGCGCCAACTCGACCGCCTCGTCGACGAACTGTTGGCCATCGACGCCCGCCGCTTCCTGCTCGTCGGGCTGGCCTTCAAGGGCGACACCGACGACGTCCGCGAAAGCCCCATGCTGCTGCTCGCCGAACGCCTGCTCGGACGCGGCAAGACGCTCGCCATCTACGAGCCCAACCTGCTGCCCGAGCGCCTGATTGGCCAGAATCGTCGCTTCGCGCTCGAAAGCATCCCGCATCTCATGGAACTGCTGGTCGCCGACTTCCCGGCGGCCGCGGCCGGCGCCGACGTCATCGTGCTCGGGGCTCGGCTCACCCCGGAACACCGCGCGGTCGTGGCGCAAAGCCCGGCCACGGTCTTCGACTTCGTGCGCGCGTTTCCGGCGCCGCCCGGCGGACCCGGCCGCTACGTGGGCCTCTACTGGTGAGCGACGCGACGCGCGGCGCCGCCCCACGGCCCGACCACCCCGCTCCCTGACCCGCGCGAGGCTGCCTGCATGCCCGCCCGCTACAGCCTGAACAGCCTATCGAACCTCGTCACCGTCGTCGTGAGCATGGGCGTGGCCATGTGGTTCACGCCCTACCTGCTCGATCACCTCGGCATCGCCGAATACGGGCTCATCCCCGTGGCCACATCGGCCTCGGCCGTGCTGACGCTGCTCACGACGGCGCTGACGACCACCGTCGGGCGCTACCTGACGATGGCGCTCGCGCAGGGCGACGTTCCCGAGGCGCGCCGTACCTTCAACACGGCGCTGTTCGGCGCCCTCTACGGCACCCTGGCGCTGCTGCCGCTCGCCGCCATCGCAAGCGTCGCGGTGCCGTTCCTGCTCTCCGTGCCGCCGGGTGCCGAAGACGAGGCGCGCTGGCTGTTCCTGACCGTCATGCTGGCGGTCCTGTCGGGCACGGTGTCGACGGTGTTTGGCCTTTCGGCGTTTGCGCGCAACCGCTTCGATCTGCGCAACGCGGTGCAAATCGTGTCCCTCGCGGTGCGGGTGGGCCTCGTCGTAGCGCTCTTCGAGGGGCTGCTGCCGTCGGTCGCCTGGGCCGGGCTCGGCACCCTCGGCAGTGCGCTCGTCCTGCTCGCCGGCAACGTCGTGCTCTGGCGCACGCTGACCCCCGAAATCGGTATTCGCAAGTCCGACTTCGCGCTACCGCACCTGCGCGAGCTCGCCGGGATGACCACCTGGATCTCGGTCGACCAGGCCGGCGTCATCCTGTACCGGCACGTCGACATCCTGCTCATCAACGCGCTCTGGAACGAGGCCTGGGGCGGCGAATACGGCATCCTCGTGCAGATCGTGTGGCTCGTGCCGGTCATCGCGGCGACGCTCGCAAGCCCGCTCCAGCCGCCCATCTTCGCGGCCGCCGGCGCAGGCGACCCGCGCCGGCTCGCGAAAACCGTCGTGCGCGGCTCGCGCCCGCTGGCCGTGGCCATGGGCCTCGTCGTCGGCCTGTTCTTCGGCTTTGGGGAGCGCTTCATCGACCTCTGGATCGGCCCCACCTACGCCCATCTCTACGGCCCGATGGGGCTCGGGGTGGCGCTCATCGCGCTCTCGCAGGTGAGCCAACCGCTGCTCACCCTGCTCGTCGCCGAGAAACGCCACCGGCTGCTCGGCACGACGACGGTCACGACCGGGGCAGGGCATTTCGCCTTTGCGCTCGCGCTCCTGCTCATCGGCCCCGGCATCGGGCTCTGGCCGCTCGTGCTGTCGGGTGGGCTCTGGCGGCTCGTCAAGACGCACATCATCCTGCCGCGCGCGACGTCGCTGCCGGCCGCCCGCCGGGCGCTGTTCCGCCACTCGCTGCTGACGCTGCTCGTCGGCGCGGCCGCGACGGGCGCCGGCCTCGGCGTCACGGCGCTCTGGCCGGCTGGCAACTGGGCGGTATTCTTCACGCAAATCGCCGTCACGGGCGCGTTTGCGGCGGCGGCCTACCTGGCGCTGCTCGCAACGCCCGAGGAACGCGCCATCCTCGAACGCCACGGCTTCGCGCGGCGCGGGCCCGTGGCCTGGATCCTGGCCCTGCGGCGCCGTACGCCGCCAGCCGGCGACCCTTCGTAGCGGAGGCCTCCCCCCGTGCTCATCGGCAACATCTGGTCGCCGCAGAACAAGGGCGATCTCGGCATCACGGCAGGACTCGCGGCCGCGCTCGGCGCGCTCGGCACGCCGCCCGCGCGCATGGTCGGCGTCTCGCTGCTGCCGCCGGCGCATCCCGACAACCGCGCGCTGCGGCGAGCGCTCGGTTTCGAGCGGGTCTTCGGCAACCCGCTCACGCCGGGCGGGGCCGTGGCGACGACCCACTGCGACCGGCTCATGGCCGCAAGCGGGCTGTCGGCCTGGCAGCAGTGGCTGCGGGCCAGCCTCTTTCGCGAGAACCCCGTGCGCGTGGCGCGGCGCTGGCTTGCGCCCGACGACTTCGAGGCCGCACTCGCCGCGCCGGCCTGGGTGCTGACCGGCGGGGCCGCGTTCTACGCGCAGCCGGGCCATACGCAGGCGAGCCTCGCCCGCGTGACGCGGCTGCTCTTCCTCGTGACCCTCGGCAAGGCGCTCGGCCGGCGGGTGGGGCTGGCCCCCCAGAGCCTCGGCCCGGTCGGGCCCGGCGTCGCAGGCGACGCCTTGCGGGCCGGGCTCAGGGCGGCCGATTTCGTGCTGTGGCGCGAATCGCTCTCGGCCGCGGCCGGCGCCGCGCTCGGACTGCCCGCCGGGCCGGCATTCTCCGCCCCCGACGCCGCCTGGTGGCTCGACCCC
>CAYRCM010000162.1:0-13943 GCA_964422715.1 uncultured Myxococcales bacterium
TCTGGGCGTTGACACTCGCTAAGACACCTTGATAAGGTTGGCGCCCCGTTGGGCCCCGCGGGCGGCAGCGTTCAGGCCGGCTCGGCCCTCCGTACGTTCTTTTGATTTCCTGTAGTTACGATCGCGCGTTGCGCGAATCACAGACCAGGAGGACATCGCATGGGAGCACTCACCGGGACACTGACCTACAAACAGTACTACGTGGAAGGGCAGGTGCCGGATGGGTTCCGGGACGCCTACCTCGACGCCATTCGGCGCGACGCGTTCCGCGAGATCGACATCGACAACGACGAGAGCGAACGCTACGGCTGGGCGCTCGCGCAGGATCTGCTCGACGCCGAGTTCCGCGACGACAAGGTCTTCTACAACCAGTACCTCATCCTCACGCTGCGCCACGACGCCATCAAGGTGCCCGCGAGCACGCTCAAGATCTACTTGCAGCGCGAAGAACGCGAGGTGCTGGCGAAGACGCGCAAGGAACGCCTCTCCAAGTTCGAGCGCGACGAGATCCGCGACCGTCTGACGAAGCAGCTTCGCCGCAAGACCCTGCCGACCATTCGCGCCTTCGACCTCGTCTGGAACCTCGACAGCCGCACGCTGCTGTTCTGGTCGCACAACAAGCGCACCTGCGAACTCTTCGAAGAGTTGTTCGAGCGCACGTTCAGTCTCCGGCTCGTGCCCCACAACACGTACTGCGCGCTGTCCATGGGCGGGGTCACCGAGGCGACGCTCAACCGCGTCGTGGCCCTTGAACCGGTCGACCTCCTCGGCGTCAACGACTGAGCAAGGCGGAGGGAATTCGCATGGATCTCGTCGATCGCATTCAGAGCACCAAATTCCTGGGCAAAGACTTCCTGACCTGGCTCATGTACCGCTCCGAGGCCAAGGAAGGGCTCGTGTCCATCCCCGATCTTGGCACGGTCGAGGTCTGGTTCGAGGACAAGGTCACGCTCAACGCCGCCGACGGCAGCAAGGAACAGAACGTCGTACGCGCCGACAATCCGGCCGAGTCGCCCGAGGCCCGCGCGGCCCTGAAGATGGGCAAGAAGGTTGCCGAGACCAAGCTCCGGCTCATCCTTGGGCAGCAGAAATGGGGCTTCGTGCTCAAAGGCGAATCGCTGGCGTTGTCCGGGGTCAAGATCCCCGCGGTGCTGGCCCGCGAAGCCGACGATCAGGTCTTCGAGCGGCTCGAGTACGTCGAGCAGCTCAACAACATTCTCTCGGGTCTCTACCGCGAATACGTGCAGCTGCGCCTGCGCGGCGACGAATGGGCCAAGGAACTCAAGGCCATGCGCGCCTGGTTGGCCCACGCCGACGCGTAGCCGCACGCGAGTCGCACGCCGCGGCGTTGCTCACTCCGCGCCTTCCGACTTCAGCACTTCGCGCAGCACCACGGTGGCGTAGGCCCCGGCCGGCAGGTCGAAACGCAACACCACGCCGGCGTCCACCGCCTCGACCGTCGCCAGCTCCGGAAACACCAGGTTCGGTCGCCGGGTCCCGGGCCCGAGCGCGCCAAACCCGGCAAAATCGCTGTCCGTGATACCGAAGCGCGTCAGCACCGCGGCCTCGAACACGGCCGCCTCGGCGGCGGCGGCAAACATCTTGGGCCCGAAGAGAGGCCCGGTCGTCACGAGTTCCCCCGCGGCCAGCCGCGCGCTGTCGACGAGCGGGTCGGTGCACACGAAGAGCCCACCGGTCGCACGCCGCTTCAGCACGTCGCCGAGCAGCGCCGTGTCGAGGAGCCCGGCCCGGAGCCGTTCGGCCAGGTAGGCATTGAAGAGTTCGGACTGGGCGCGCGACACGAGCATGCGGCGCCGGTAGCGCACGGTCCGGCCACTGCCGTCGAGCTCGCGCGCCTCGGCGAGGATGGCCGCGGGCCCGCGCTCGGCCGCGGCGGGCGCCCCAAAACGCTGGGGCCCGAAGTAGTTGGGGACACCGTGCGTGCCGAGCATGGCGAGCAGAGCCGCGGCCCGCTCCGCGGCGGCCGGCAGCGGATCGCGCACCAGGATGGCGAAGCGGTTACCGCGCAGGTGACCGATGCGCAGGCGGTTCGTGTGCCGCGCAGCCGAAAGCACGCGCCAACCGTTTCCTGCGGCCCCGGTCGGGTCGGTGGCGATGCGCGCAGCCGGCAGGCAGAACGTCTGCACGGTCACGGCGTACTTGTCTTTCTGCCCGGCGTAGGCCACGTCGGTCGGCGCAAGGCGCCATGTACGCGCCAGTTCACTCGCCACTTGCTCCGTGGTGCGGCCCCGCTTCTCGACCTGCAGGAACGCGTGTTCGCCGTGCCCACACGGCAGATAGGCGGGCAGTTCGGTGACCTGGAAGTCGTCGAGCTCGGCGCGAATGCGCCCGCCGATGCCCGGAACGTCCGGCGTGCGATAGGGAAGCGCCAACGGTTCACTCATGGGACATCCTGCGCCCACGGAAGCGGTATTGCTCCGGGCTTGAGCCTCCGACCGGCGACCCGCCGGCGACCGGAGTCGGCCATCGCGCTTCTGGCCCCCGATCCGCGCGCGATTCCCGGTGGGGGTGACAGATTCTGGCGGAAGACGTGACTTTTCGGCGCCGCTCCCGTAGGGATGGCTTGCGGCATTGGGCGGAGGGCCGCGGCCATGACCCACGGTGCGCGTTTCTGCTGGTCGTTCGCCATCATCCTGTGCAGCCAAGCCTGGCGCTGTGCGGCACCGCCGAGCGCGTCCGAATGCCGGTCCGGCTGCGAACGCATGCACGGGCTGCTGCTGGCCGATGCGTTGGAACGCCAGGTGCGCGACCCGGCCGCGGCAGCCCGCGTGCGCGCCGCCCTGGCTCCGCCCTTTACCGAACTCGACGAGCAGTGCGTACACGCCTGTCTGCGCGAGGCGGACCGCACGCTCATCGCTTGCCTACGCGAGGCGCCCGACATCGCCGCGCTCATGGCCTGCGGCGGCCGGGCTACGACTGCCAGAGTTGTTCGGCATCCCCCAACGCCTGCGCCGCCGCACGCGCCATGATGAACAGCACGTCGCTCAGCCGATTGAGGTAGCGTAGAGCCTCGCTCTCGACGGGTTCACGCCGCAGCAGCGCGACGACGAGCCGTTCGGCGCGCCGGCACACGGTGCGAGCCTGGTGGAGCGCGGCCGGAAACGGGTGCCCGCCGCCGGGCAGCAGAAAGGAGCCGAGGGGCGCGAGCGCCTCGTTGAGCAGCGTGCCGAGTTCTTCGAGCGCCGCGACGTCGGCGGCCGTGACCCGCGGCATGGCAGGCCGCCCGCGCTCGTCGGGATGGGTCGCCAGTTCGGCCCCAAGATTGAACAATTCTCGCTGGATGCGCAGGAGCGCCGTGTCGATGTGGCGCACGGCGGCGGCCAGCGGCACGGCCCGCGCGTGGGCCCGCGCAAGCCCAAGGACGGTGTTGAGTTCGTCGACCGTGCCGTAGCTCTCGACCCGGAGGTCATCCTTGGCGATTTCGCGGCCCCCGACGAGCCGCGTCGTGCCCCGGTCGCCGGTCTTGGTCGTGATGCGGTCGAGCCGAACCATGGGTCTGCCTCCTCGCGCAGCGGCCGCCCTTGCGGCCGGAACCTGGGGATCCCCTTCCCATACCCCAGCTCGCGCGCGAACGCCAGGACGAGCAGGGCCCCCAGTTCCCCACCCATCTCGCGTTTCGCGAGCGGATCCGGGCCCCATTGCGATGTCGACTGCGCCGATTTGGTGCTCGACGTGGCGCTGCCACGCCTGCGCCCCAATCGGCTTGCCACCTTGCACGCGGGCCCGCCTCCACTCGCGCGGACCCGGTCGCAGGTGGGGAATTGGGGGGGCCGACAGGCGGCACCGGAGCGTGGCGCCGCCGCCCGCGCACCCCTCGGTTGACCGTGGCCCGCCGGCCGGCTATGACGCCCCCGAGGGCGCGGCGCTGCCCGGCCGCGCCGGCCGATGACGCCCAGGCCGCCCCCGGCATGACGCCGGAGCGCCCGACGGAGAACCGACTGCTTGCCCGACGCGCCCCACACGCCCCGGCCGCCGTCCCGCCGTCCCGAACTCGTCGCCCCCGCCGGCTCGCCCGCCGCGCTTGCGGCAGCGTTGGAACACGGCGCCGACGCCGTCTACCTTGGGCTGCGCCACCTCTCGGCGCGCGCGAACGCACCCAACTTCGCCCTGGCCGACCTCGGGCCCGCCGTGGCGCGGGCACACGCCGCCGGGGCGCGGGTTTACGTGACGCTGAATACCCTCGTGCGCGCCGACGAAAGGGCGCTGCTCGTGAGGATGCTGACGGGCTGCGCCGCAGCCGAGGTCGATGCCGTGGTCTTCCAGGACCTCGGGCTGCCGCGCGTGGCGGCCGAGGCGGCGCCAGGGCTCCGGTTGCACGCGAGCACGCAGCTCGCCGTGCACGACGCGGCCGGTGTCGCGGCCCTGGCGCGGCTCGGCGTGCGCCGGGTGGTACTCGCGCGGGAACTCGCCATCGCCGAGATCGCCCGCATCCGGCAGGCGGTGCCCGATGTCGAGCTCGAAGTCTTCGTGCACGGCGCGCTCTGCTACTGCGCGTCGGGGCTCTGCCTCATGAGCGCGCTCGCGCCTGCAAGGCGCCGCGGCAAGAGCGGCCGTGGGCGCTCCGCGGCGGGCCTACCGGTCGAACCGCTGGCCGGCCGCCCGAGCGAAGAGGTCTTCAGCGGCAACCGCGGCCGCTGCACGCAGCCCTGTCGCCGGCCCTTCTTTCGGCCCGACGGCACGGCGCTCGGCCTCATCTTCAGCCTGCGCGACCTCTTGGGAGTCGACTGCGTGCCCGAGCTCGTCGGTGCCGGCGTCGACGCCCTCAAGATTGAGGGCCGGCTGCACGGGCCGGCCTTTGTCGGCGCGGCCGTGCACGCCTATCGCGGGGCGGTCGACCAGGCACTCGGCCAGCCGCCGCCCAGCGACTGGACGCGCGAGACGGCCGAACGCGCGCTCAGGGCCCAGTTTTCCCGCACGATCTCCACGGGCTACCTGTGTCCAGTCCAAGCGCCGGCCCGGCCCGCGCACGGCCAGCCGCTCGTCGACCCGCACCTCCAGGGTCACCGCGGCATCTCGGCCGGGCGCGTGCTCGCGTGCGCCGCCGACGGGCTGCGCCTGGCCGTCACCCGTCCTTTTGCGGTGGGCGACCGCCTGTTGCTCGAAGCCCCGCGGCTTGCCCCCTACAACCTGGCCGTGACGCACATCGCCGACCCGAGCGGCCGACCGCTCGGCGAGGCGCTGCCGGGCCGCGAGGCCATCGTCAACCCCCCGGCGCGGCCCGTGCCGCCGGGGGCGCAGGCCCGCCTCGTTTTCAGCGCGGAGGCCGTGCGCCGCTTCACGCCCTCAGCCGCAGCGCCGGGGCCCCCGGCACCGGCGCGTCCGCTGGGCGTGCGTCTCGTCTGGTACAGCGACGCCCGGCGCGTCACGCTCACCGCGACCGCCGGCGACACGAGCGTGGCGCGCGACATCGACCTCGGCGACGACCCAGCCCCACCCCTCGCCACCGCCACGCTGGCGCGGATCCTGGCCGAAAACGACGAGGCCGCCTTTTGCATCGAGGAAGTGGTCGTACGGGCGGCGGCGCCGCTCCGCTTGCCACAGAAGGCGCTGCCACGCATGCGGCGCGACATCCTGCGCCGCCTTGGGCTCGTGCTCGAATTCGGTGAGGCGGCGGCGACCTCGCCCGGTGCGCCGCACCCGCCCCCGGCCGCGTCGGAGCCAGCCGCTGCCCTGGCGACCGAACGGTGGATCGTGCGAATCGCCGACCCGGCACTCGTCAGCGCCGACTGGCTCGCCGCCGTCGACGAGGTCGAATTCCTCCTCGACCCGCAGCAGCCCGACCGGCTGGCGGACGTCTGCCGCGCCGTGCCGCCCGACCGGCTGTGGCTCGTATTGCCGCCGCTGCTGCGCGGCCCCACCGTCGCGGGCGTGCAGGCGGCGCTCGCCGCGGCCGCCGCGTTGGGGACGCGGCGATTCGTCGTGGCGCACCTCGGCCAACGGACGCTGCTTCCCGCCGTGCCGAACGCCGAGGTTGGGGGCGACAGCTGGCTCTACGCCGCCAACCCCGACGCCGCCGAGACCCTGCTTCGCGGCTACGGCCTCACCCGGCTTACGGCCCCGCTCGAACTCGACGCCCCGGCGCTGCACGATCTCCTCGCGAGCCACGGCGCGTCGTCGGTCGTGACGTTGTACGCGCACGTGCCGGTCTTCCACGGCGCGGTGGCGCCTCACGCGCTCGACCCGGCGGGCCGGCTCACCCCGGTGAGCGGGGCTGTGCTGGATGCGCTCGATCACCCGTACGAAGTCCGTCCGCTGGGCCCGCTCACGCTCGTCTACGACGGCCGCCCTCTCTGCCTCGCCGGTGCGTTGCCGGGCCTTCGCCGCGCGGGAGGGCGGCTGTGGCGCATCGACCTCACCGGCCCGGCCCCGGCCACCGAGGGCCGCGAGTTGATCCAGACGCTGCGGGCAGGGCACTGCCCGCAGGGCGCGTTGCCCGGCAACCTGACGCGCGAGTGGCTGTGACCGGCTACGGCGACGCGGCCTACGGGGCGTCGGCCTCCGAACCCGCGTGCCCGACCACCGGCGGACGCACGAGGGCGTCGCGTTTCGGGTCGTAGAACCGCGGCACGAGCGCCCCCAGGGCGTCGATCCCGCCGGGGGGGAGCGCGTCTTCACGTTCCTGCTCGAGCCGCAGGATCTTGCGGATCTTCGCGGCCCAGTACGGCCGAAACACCCCCGCGCGTACCATGGCATGGGCGGCTTTGGGGGCCGGCTTGAGGCCCATCAGAAAGGCGCCTTCGACCGGGTCCAAGGCTTCGGGTTCTTTGCGGAAATACTCGTACGCAGCCCGGCGGATGCCGTAGATGCCCGGTCCGTATTCGATGCAGTTCAGGTAGAGTTCGAGGATGCGCTCCTTCGTGAGCCGCTGCTCGATCGCGAGCGCGATGAGGGCCTCCTCGACCTTGCGGCCGAGCCGCTTGTCCCTCGACAGGAAAAGGTTTTTCACGAGTTGCTGGGTGATGGTCGAACCACCGTAGACGATGCGGCCCCGTTCGAGTCCGAGCACGATCGCGCGCCGCACGAGCGCCAGTCGCACGCCCCGGTGACGCCGAAACAGGCGGTCTTCGGTAACGATGGCGCCGGCCACGAGATGCCGCGGCAACCGCTCGTAGGGCACGTAGTCGGAGGTCCCCGGTCCGACGATGATGGCGGTCGGCCCGTCGGGTTCCACGACCTGTTGCACGAATGGCGTGTTGAGCCGGTCGAGGTCGATTGGGCTGCCGAGGCTCTCGAAGCGACAGCCGTCGAGGTCGAGCGCGTCGACCAATCGGTACGTGGCGCGCGGCCGGGCCGTGTCGACTTGCAGTTCGAGGGCGAGCCCGCCGCTGCCGCTCAGTCGCAGCCCCTGAAGATGGGGCAGGAGCCCGCTCGGCAGGGCGTCGACGATGTCCTGGCAGGGCTGGCGGGGCACCCGTAGCCGAGCGGCGACGTCGAACGACCCGCGCTGCCGGTCACGCCGCACGCGCCCCCAGAGCGAGGCCACGCCGCGGCGCCCGCCAAGCGTGTCCGCATCGACTTCGAACTCCGCGCGGGCGAAATCGAAGCGCAACCCGCCCTCGGCCCGCAGCGTGATGCCGCCCACCGGTTCGCTCGCGAGCGCCGGATGTTGCAGCGTCCAGTTGGCGAGCGCGAGTCGGCCCGTGGCCTCGACGCGCGGCCCGGCGTCGGGGTCGAAGCGCACGGCGAGTTCGGCATCGAAACTCGCGGCCGGCCGGTCCAAGACGAAGGGCAACACGCGGGCCACGAGTGCGCTCACCGCCGGCCCCGACAGGGCCAGGCTCACGGTGGGCAACGGGGCGTTGGGAGCGGGTCCGCTGGGCTCTCCGACCGCGGGCACGCCCACGGTGAAGGCCAGCCCCACACGCCTGCCGTCCGGGGTACGGTGGCGCAGGGCACCGAACACCCGACGCCTGCCGGCGGAGTCGGCCCGCGGCCAGTCGAACCGCAGGCCATCGAGGGGCAGCCGTTCGCCATCGGGTCTCACGACCTCGCAGGATCCGTCGACGACGCGTACCGTCGGCAGCGCGGCCGGCAGCGCACCGTGCAGCCGCGCGAGCCCTCCGACGAACCGGCGGACGACCGCGGCCAAGGCGGGCGCCGGGCCCACCGAGCGTGCGCCGGCCGCAGGCGCCGGGTCGCCCGCCGGCGGCGCGGCGGGCCACGCTACCGGAGCGAGTAGCCGAGGCGCCACGATCGTCACGTCCTCGACGACGGGGCGGCGCAGAGCGCCCGGGCGCACCGCCACGTCGACACGCCCGAGCGACACGAGGGCGGGTTCTCTCGCTGGGCCGATGCGCGTGGCCCAAAGCCGCACCGTTCCGAGCCGGGCAGCTGAATTGCGCAGCAGCGTGGCAAGCGGCAGGCTGAGCCGTTCGCTGCTGAGCCACCAGGCCGCGCCGGCCGCGTTCGCCTCGCGCGGCCCGAGCAGCGGGCGCGCGCGGTCGAGGAGCGCCGCGCCGCGGCTTCCGGCGGACAAGGTCGCGTGCAGGCCCTCGACGCTCAGGCGGCCGTCCTCTCGCAGCGCCAGGGCCGTGAGGCGCAGTGACGCGACGCCCAGCCGGCGGAGTGCGGCCGAGGGCAGCGCGAGCGGCGGGTTGACCTCGAGCCGGCCGCTGATGCTGCCGAGCCACGCCAGCGCGCCGTCGGCGGCTGCCCTCGCGCCGTCCGCAACCGCCTCCGATTGCTCCGAAAGCCCGCGGCGCAGCGTCGCGGCGAGCTGCACGCGCTCGCGGCCGAGTTCGACGACCGCGCCCGCGTCCGCGACGAGTGCTCCGCCCGCGCTCAGCCGAACGCGTGCATCGAGAGCGCCGAGCGTCGCGAGCCGCCCTCCCCCTGCCGCGTCCACGCACAGCGTCGCGCCGTGCACCGCGAGCGGCGGCAGCCACGGGTCGCCCGCGGCCCGCGTGGCCCGCGAATCGGCGCCTCCGGTCGAGCGGGTGGGCCGCGCCCGCTGCGCGACGGCGAGCCACGCGCGGGCCGTCGCTTCGGGGTCGCGAGCGACCGCCAGGTCCGCGCGGAACCCCCACAGGTCGACCTGTCGAACGGCCAACCGTCCGGCAAACAACGCTCTGAAATCCAGGCGGAATTCTACGCGCCGCGCGCTGAGTTGGCCGAGCCCGGGACAGCTCAGCGCCACCCCTTCGAGACCGAGCATAGACCCGGCCACCGTCAGGTTCCGGACGTGCAGCGGACAGCCGAGCCGCAGCCCGAGGCTTACCTGCGCGTGCCGGAAGCGCGCTTCGAGGCGCGGGTAGAGGACCGCTTCGGCCGCCCAGGCTGCGAGCGCCGCGGCCGCGCCGAGTGCCGCAAGCAGGATGGCGGCGGCGAGACCGAAGCGGCCACCACGACGGACCGGGCCAGGCGGGGACGCCGGCGGGAACACGACGTGCGGTCTTTCAGCGCGCGGGACTGTCGAAGAGCAGGCCGGCCTTGCGCGCGGAGGCTTCGACCGCGTCGATGAGGGCGATGGCGAGGCCGCGTTCCTCGAGTTTGGTGATGCCGTCGATGGTGCAGCCCCCGGGGGTGGTAACGTCGTCTTTGAGCGCCGCCGGATGCCGCCCGGTCTGCAAGACGAGTTCGGCGGCGCCCTTGAGCGCTTGAGCGGCCATCTTCCGCGCGGCCTCGCGTGGCAAGCCGACCTTGACCCCGCCCTCGGCGAGCGCTTCGATGATCTTGAACACGAAGGCCGGGGCGCAGGAGCCGAGTGCCGTGCACGCATTCATGTGGCGTTCGTCGAGCACCTCGACTTCGCCGACGTGCCGCATCATGGAGACGGCCGTTGCGACCTGTTCGCGGCTGGCCCAGCGCCCGCCGGCCACCGACGTCATGGAGCTGCCGACGAAAACCGCGATGTTGGGCATGGCACGCACGACGGCCACGGGCTTGCCCAACATGTGGGCGATGTGCGCCGTCTGGACCCCGGTCGCCACCGACAGCACGAGGTGGTCGGTCGTGACGTCGTCGCGAATCTCGTTGAGCAGTTCGTCGACTTCGCCCGGGTGAACGCAGATGACCAACGTCTTCGTCGCCCGCACGGCCGCCCGGTTGTCGAGGGTGGTCTCGACGCCCATCTCGGCTGCGCGTGAGGCCGTTTCGGCGTTGCGCTCGGTGACGACGATCTCGTCGGGCCGGACGGCGTGCGCGCGCAGCAGCCCCTGGATGATGGCCGTGCCGATGCGCCCGCCGCCGCCCAAAAACGCGTAGCGAACCTCAGTCATCGTAACCTCTCAAGGGTTAAAATTCTTGGCTGACTTCAAAAACTTCTTGAGTGCTTCTTGAAGTTTCTTCTCGATTTCGACGGCCTGCTCGAGTTTGGCCGATGTGAAGTAGTCGCCCACGTAGTGTTTGGCCCCGGCGTCGATGGCCGCCAGCACCGGCCGAGCGGCGGCGAGCAGCTCGTTGGCTTTCTTGCGCCCGGCGTCGTCGGCCGCCGCGTCGCCCGTCGTCAGGGCCAGCAGTCGCTTCTCGGTGAGCTCGAACCACTTGCGCGCCCAGCGGGTGTAGAAGGTGAAGGAGAACCGATAGATCGATTCCTGAAGGTCGCCCGGCCGGAAGGCGTACTGGTCGTAGCGCTCGACGGCGCGCTTCCATTCGTCGACGAGCCGGTCGCGCACCTCGCCGAGCCGTGCCCGGTAGGTCGCGGCGTCGACGCGCGTTTCGGTGGGCGTCTCGTCTTCGGGCAACTCGTTTGGCCCCCATTTTGCCAGCGTGGCGGCCAGTTGCCGCGCCTCGTTGATGTGCTGCAGCGCGGTCTCGCGGTGTTCCTTGATGGCCTTCGCGATCTTCCAGCGGTCGCGACTGCCGAGCTGCCGCAACTTGAAGCTCAGGCGGTAGTAGTGGTCGGAGAAGAGCGCCGCGTGTTCGAAGAGCGCGTCGAGTTGGGCATGCCGGCCGATGAAACCGAGGTCGGTGAGGCGCTTGTAGCTTTCGATGCCCTCGCGGCAGACCTTGTCCATCTGATTCGCGTTGACCGGCAGATAGCCGTTTTCCATCTGCGCCATGTCCATCTTCGTCAGGTAGTCTTCGGCGCAGGCGAGCAGCTTCATGTTGAAGTCTTTGGCGAACGCCGCGACCTGCTCGCCAAAGGCGCCCTTGAGTTCGACCTCGGCGGGGGCCACTTCGCCGTCGGCCGCGGCATCGCTCGCCGCGCCGGCGTCGGGGCTCGATGCGGCCGCCACCTCGGCCGCCGGCGGGCCGTCGTACTTTTTGCATCCCGGGCCCGAAAGCCACGCCGCGCTGCCCACGATTGCGACCAGCGCCCACTTCGCAAGATGTGGCATGTGCAGAACCTCCTCGCGCGCGATTCTAGAGAGGGTTCGTCCGGATGTCACCTACCGCGCCGCCCGGCGGCCAGCCCGTCGCCCGAAGGCACAGCCCGGGCGTGCCGCGGCCCGCCCCGGGCGTCAGGGCCGGCGGCGTGACAGCGGCTCGATCACGGCGGTATTGCTTTTCTTCTTGCCCTGTCCCTGGGCGTCTCGGTCGTAGGTCGCGGGCGGGGGCTCGTAGCGCGGATTGTAGCCGGGGGCCGCCGCGTCGCCCGGTCCGAGCGCACCCGTGAGCGGGGCCGGCGCCGCCTCGAAGCCGCCGGCCGCCGGCAACGCTTGGGGTCGGGTGTGCGACCCGTCGAGGGTGATGCCCGGCAGCCCGGGCGCCGCCGCGGCCCTGACCGGCACGACCGCCGGGACGGGCGGCCGCAGTCCGACGTCGCCCGGTCCGTGCGGATCGATGAGCGGGCGCGGCACGGCTTCGACCGGCGGCGGCGTCGCGCGTCCGAATTCGCCGGGCTCCGGGCCGCGCAGCGTCTCCAGGATGGGATTTTCGGCGAAGCGCCGAGGCGGCGGCGCCTGCTGTACGCCGGCTCGCAGCAGGCTGTCGACCACAGCGTTGTAGGCGCCCGGCGATGGCGCGCCGGCGCCCGGCGCGGCGACAAGCGGCGGGCGCGCGGCGCCAGCGGCGAGGTCGGGGGGCATCGCGGCCGCCTGACGCACGAAGGGTGCGCCGAGGGCGGCGCCCGGCCCGGCGTCGAGGCGCAGCCGGAACGTGGTGCGCCCCGCGGTAAGGTCGAGCGTGGGGTCGAGCCGGCGGCGCCCGTCGAAGAGTTCGCCGGCCATCCAGATCTCGCGTTGGGCGTCGATGGGCCGCACGAACACGCCTTTCGGACAGTAGTTCTCGATGATGAAGTGCCGTTCGTCGATGAGGTCGTCGGGCACGAGCAGGTCGCCGTGCAGCCGGCCGACGTGCACGTCGGTCTTCCGGGTGAGATAGAGGAAGGGAATGCCGCCGGGAGGCACGATCATGAGGTGCAGCGTGTGGTCGGACGTGCCGTCGGGATTGGGCTGCACAAAGCGCATCTGCGTCGCGCCGAGCGTGATGAGGTCGCCGTTGCGCAGCACCCGGCGATCTTCGGGGACCTCGCCGTTGATCCACGTCTTGTCGAGGCAGTACGTGCGCAGTCGGAACTCGGCCCCTTCAGAGCGAATCTCGGCGTGGATGGGCAGCAGGTGCGGGTCGCGTACTTGAATGTGGCATTCTTCATCGCCCCCGATGCGCATCTTGGCCCGATTCAGGAGCAAGCGGTAGACGCGCACGCCGTCTTCCAGGATGAGGAACGCGGTTGGGAGCGTGGCGCGCTCTCCGCCACCGCGTCCCCGGGCGTCAACGGCAGCCATGGTCATCCTCCCCGGCCGGTGGGTGGCCCAGGACGTAGAGCAGTTCGGCCCGATCGATGCTGTGCCAGTGGCAGCCGGCCCGCGAACAGATGGCAATGAGGCCGTCGCGCCTGCGATATCGGGCCAGCAACTCGACCCGTGGGGCGCCGCAGGCCGGGCAGGGCGCCCCGCCCGAGAGCGCCGCCCCGCAGGCCGGGTGCGAGCAGCAGAGCTCGGTGAGGGTGCCTTCGGCGATTTCGGGGCCCTCGGATTCGCACCAGAAGTCGTCGAGAATGGCGCTCAGATACACCGTGCACGGGCCCTGTTCGGGATGGCGCAACACGAGCCGCAGCCGGTCGTCGCTGACGTTGAGACTGCGACCACAGTGCGGGCAGTAGACCGGTACGAACGTGTCGCCTTGGTGCTGCGCCCTGGATCGCATGCCGCTTCTCCCTGCCAGCGCCGGCCGGTGTGGCGCCCGATGGCTCGCCGCGCGAATCGCGCCAAAGTCTCCCACGCCCGAGCACGCGTTGGCAAGCCGCCCACGGCGCCCGGCAGGGGCGGCGACTTGGTAGCCGGCGCGTCGGCCTGCTATCATGGCGCCCGGTTGAAGGAGGACGCGCACCATGCGATTTTTCGTCGATTTCTCGCTTCTCTCCCGGCAGTTGGCACCGGCCGGCCGGCGCCTCTGCCTCGTGCTGGCCAGCCTCGTCTGGACCCCTGCGCTCGCGCAGCCGACCCCGCCGGGGCCAGTGGCGCCGGGCGTCATCGGGCTCAACCCCGCTTCCGTCCCGCCCGCCTCCCCGTACGTCGTGCCGGCGGCGCCGAGCGTGACGCCGGTTGCGCCGACGTCCCCCATTCCGAGCGTGCGGCCTCAGCCAGCAAGCGGGCCCGCTCCGGTGCTGGCCCCTCAGCCGGCGGTGCCCGCGCTCCCTCCCGTCGCCCCCGCCGGACCCGGGATCTTGTCTCCCCGAGCCGCGGCCGCCCCCGCCGCCGGCGCCCGGGTGTACCTCAACGAAAAGGAGATCACGGGGCTCGCAAACATCCAGATTCTCGGCGCCACGGTCACGGTCGACAGCGGGGGCACGGTGTGGATCGTCCAGCCGCAGTACGGCGTCGACGCGAGTGGACGCCTCGTGCCGGTCGCCGCCGCGCCCGCGCCTCCGGCGCCCGCCGCCGCGGCTCCGGCCTACGCGGCGCCGAACGTCCCCACGACCGCCCCCGGCATTGCCCCGGCCGTCCCGGCGTACGCCGCCCTCCCCACCGCTCCCCGGC
>CAYRCM010000163.1:0-8524 GCA_964422715.1 uncultured Myxococcales bacterium
CCGCGCTCTGGCCCGCGGCCTTCGAGGCGGGCCTGCAACGGGCCGCCGCGGGCCACGCCGCGGTGCTCGGGCGCTTCGACAGCCACCTCGCCACCGTGGCCCCGCTTGCGGCCGAGCCCGAACCGCGGGCCGGCGCGGCCGACCGCGTCACGCTTCTCGCCGTCGCGGCGGCGGCCGACCCCACCGGTGTCTTGGGCCGTCGCCGGCCCGTCCCGGAGCGCGCCCATGCTTGACGCCTATCGCCGCTGGCTCGCGCTGTGTTCGTACTGCCCCACGCTGTGCCTGTATGCCTGCCCGGTGTCCAACGCCGAAGGCCGCACCACGGTCAGCCCGTGCAGCAAGATGACGCTCGCGCGCTGGGTGCTCGAAGGCCACGTGCCCCTCGACGCCGATGCCGCCCGGGTGTTCTTCGAATGCCTCGGCTGCCTGGCCTGCCGCGTGCCCTGCCGCCACGAGGTCGAGGTGGGGCGCGTGCTGCTCGCGGCCCGCGCGGCGGCCACGGCCGCCGGGGTCAACCCGTTCCCGCGCGATCGGTTCGCCGCCCCCGCCGACGACGACGCCGAAACGCGGCTGCGGGCCGCCGTGCCCGCGCGCTACTTCGTCCCCGAGGCCCAGGTGCTGTTGTTCGCGGGCTGCGACGTCCTGCGGAGCGCGCCGCAACTCGCGGCCGAAACGCTCGAGGTCGCCTCCGCGCTCGGCGTCGACTTCCTCGGGGTGGGGCCGGCTTCCGCCCTCTGCTGCGGCTACCCGCTCTACGCGGCCGGCTACCTCGACGATTTCCGGCGCGTGGCCGACGACGTGCGCAGGGCCTTGCAGCCCTACCGCCGCGTCGTCGCGCTCGACCCCTGCTGCGCCTACACCCTGCGCGCGCTCTACGCCGAGGTGGGCGTTCCGCTCGGCACGCCCGTCGAGCACGTCACCGAGTTCCTGGCGCCGCGTGTGGCCGGTGCACCCCTCAAGGCCCTGCCGGGCGCGGCGAGCTACCACGACCCCTGCTATCTCGGCCGCTACCTCAGCGTCTACGCCGCCCCGCGCCAGATCCTCGCCCGCGTGCTGAGCGCGCCGCTCGTCGAACTGCCGCGCTCCGGCGTCGAGGCCCCCTGCTGTGGCGGCGGCGCCGTCTTCGACCGCACGAACCCCGCCGTGGCCACGCGGGTGGCCGGCGCCCTCGTCGCCGACGCCCGGGCCGCCGGGGCGAGCCAACTCGTCACGGCGTGTAGCCGCTGCCTCCAGCAGTTCCGGGCCGTGGCCGGCGAGATCCCGGTGGCGCACATCGTCACCCTGCTGCATCGGGCCCTCGGCCTGACCAAGGAGGCGCCGTGAGCCGTTCCTATCGCACCGTCGTCGTCATCAACCCGCATTCGGCGGGTGGGCGCACCGGACGCCGCTGGCCGCAGACGGCGCGCGTCATCGAAGCCGGCCTCGGCCACCCCTTCAACGCCCGTTTCACGACCCGTCCGGGCGAGGCGACCGAAGTCACGCGCGCCGCTCTGCGCGAAGGGGCCGAGCTCGTCATCTCGGTCGGCGGCGACGGCACGCACAACGAGGTGGTCAACGGCTTCTTCGACCCGGGCGCCGTGCCCATCAACCCGCAGGCCATCTTCAGCCTCGTGCCGTCCGGCACGGGCGGCGACTTCCGCAAGTCGATCGGCCTGCCGAAGGGCGCCGAGGCGGCTGCCGCGCGCCTCGCCGGACCGGGCTGGCGCACCATCGACCTCGGCCACCTGCAATACACGACGGCCGCGGGCGAGCCGGCCGAGCGCCTGTTCCTCAACATCACGAGTTTCGGGCTCGGCGGGGTGGTCGACGACTACGTCAACCGCACGACGAAGGCGTTCGGCGGGCGGCTGTCGTTCATGGTCGGCACCGTGCGGGCGCTCCTCTCGTACCGCAACCCCACGGTGCGCCTGCGCCTCGACGACCACTTCGACGAGACGCTGCGCATCAACAACGTGGCCGTGGCGAATGGCGAGTACTTCGGTGGCGGCATGCACGTGGCCCCGCTCGCCAAACTCGACGACGGGCGCTTCGACGTCGTGGTCTTCGGCGACATCAGCCGGGCACGCGTCGTGGCGCTCTCCCGCACCATCTACCGCGGCGCGCACCTCAGCCTGCCGAACGTCCGGCTGCTGCACGCGCAAACGGTGTCTCTCACGAGCCGCGAGACCGTCCTCATCGACATGGACGGCGAACAGCCCGGCCGTCTGCCGGCGACGGCCCGGGTCTTGCCGGGCGCCCTCCGCCTGAAGGTCTGACCCATGCGTCCCAGCCGTTCCCGGGGGCCCGCCCCCGCGGGCGAGGCCCCGGCCCGTCCCGCGCGTCGTGCGAAGTCGAAATCCGAGGCGTCGGCGCGCCCCCGCGAGCCGCGCCGGCCCGGCGGGTTGTGGTGGCGGCTCGCCCTCGCCGTCGCGTCCGGTTGCCTCATCTTCCTCTCGTTTCCCGACTACGACCTCTGGCCGCTCGGGTGGGTGGCGCTGCTGCCCCTGTTCGTGGCCATCGAAGGCGTGCGCACCCGCCGCGCGCTGCTGCTCGGCACGGTGGTCGGCTTCGTCGCGACGCTCGGCGGCTTCACCTGGATCGTCTACCTGCTCCGCGAGTTCGGCCACCTCTCGAACGCGGTGTCCATTCCGTTGTTCGTCGTCGGCGCCTTCGTGCTCGGCAGCCAGTACGGCCTCTTCGCTGCGCTCACGACGTCGCTGCGCCGCCGCACGGGCTTCTCGGTGGCGCTCGTGGCCCCCGTCGTGTTCGTTGCGGTCGAGTTTGCGTTCCCGCTGCTCTTCCCGTGGTACTACGGCAATGGTCAATACGCGGTGCCGCTCGTGACCCAGATCGCCGACCTGACGGGGGTTTTGGGCGTGAGCGGGCTGCTCGTCGCCACGCAGGCGGCGCTCTACGCGTTCGGCGCGGCGCTGCTCAGGCGGGCCCCGCTCCCCTGGCGCAGCGTGCTCGTCGCGGCGGGGCTCGTCGCAGCAACGCTCGGCTACGGGGCGCTGCGCATCGTGCAGACCGACGCGGCCGCGGCCGCGGCCCCCCGGCTGCGCATCGGCATGGTCGAGGCCAACGTCGGTATCTGGGAAAAAGAGGCCCAGACGCTGCCGCCCGACGAGCAGCTCCCGGTGCTGTTCCACAACATCCTCAAGCACCAGCGCGGCGCGGCCGAACTCGAGCGGCGCGGCGCCGACCTCATCGTGTGGCCCGAATCGTCGTACATCCCGGTGTTCGCCTCGTATGCCAAGGTCACGCCGCACTTCGCCGTGGCCGCCGGCGAGGCAGGCGCCCTGGCGGTCCTGCACGCCGACCACTGGGTCGCCCCCGAACGGCCGGGCCAGGCCCGCATCCGGTGGCCGCGCGAGGCCAACGCCGGCAACTGGCTCGCCGCGGCGGCCGCATGGGAACGCGAGGCCTACGTCGTCGGTACGGGCGGGCGCGTGCTGCGCTTCGACGGTGAGACCTGGCAGCCCGAGACGAGCGGCACCGATCGCGCGCTCACCTGCCTCTGGGCCAACCCGGTCGCCGCCGAAGCGTGGCGCGGCGAACGGCTGCGGGCCGTGGCCGGCGGCGCGGGCGGGCTGCTCGTCGAACGGCGCGACGACGGCTGGCGGCCCGTGCGGCTGCCGAGCGATGCCGCGGTTGTGGCGCTCGCGGGCCCCGATGCGGCCCATCTGCACGCCTTCATGGCCGACGGCACGCGCTTCGTGCACGACGGCAAGGTCTGGAAGGCAGCCACGGCCCGGCCGCCGTTCACGCCGCGCGCGGCCTGCTCGCCGCCCGACGGGCGCGTCGTCATCGCCGGGGCCGGCGGACGCCTTGCGCAGTGGTCCGGCGAAAACTGGCGAGCGCTCGACGCCCACACGCAGGCCGATTTCGCGGCCGTCGCGTGCACGCCACAGGGCGACGTGCACGCGGTTGGCGCGAACGGGCTTTGGGTGCGCTCGGGTACGGCCGGGCTCGTCACGGTGCCCGGCACCGGAGGTACCGCGCTCCTGGCCGTGGCCGGCGACGGCCGCGGCGGAGCCCTTGCCTGCGGCGCCGGCGGGGCCTGTCTGAGGCTCGCGCGGGGGGCGAGCAAACCGAGCCCCATGAAGCCCACCCGCGGCACGGCGCCCGTGCGGGCCCTCGCCGAGCTCGGCTTCCGGCGCTACTACCCGCTGCCGCACGACGCCCAGTACCTCTACGTGTCGCCGCACCCGCTGCCCGCCGTGCAGGGCTACCCGGCCGAGGTGCAGGCCGACGACCCGACCCCCATTGCCGACCGCAACGCCGTGCAGCGCGGCTTCACGACCCCCGTGCTCATGGGCCTCGTCACCGAGGGCGAGCCGCCCGCGGGCGGCAGTACCCCGCGCGACTACAACACGGCCATGCTCATCGACCGCGATGGGCGCGTGGCGGGCCGCTACGACAAGGTGTATCTGCTGGTGTTCGGCGAATACATCCCGTTCGGCGAGACGTTCCCCGAACTCTACGAGTGGATTCCCGAAGCCGGCCACTTCACGCCCGGCACCGAGGTGCGCACCTTCCCGTTTGGGCCCTACCGCCTCGGGGTGCTCATCTGCTACGAAGACATCCTGCCGCGCTTCACGGCGCGGGTCGCCGACCTCGAACCGCACGTGTTCATCAACGTCACGAACGACGCCTGGTTTGGCAAGACCGCCGAACCCTACCAGCACCTGGCGCTCGCCTCGTTCCGGGCCATCGAGCACCGCCTCTGGCTCGTACGCTCCACGAACACGGGCATCAGCGCCTACGTCGACGCCGTCGGGCGCATCCTCGAACCCACCGACCTCGACACGGCTGAGCTGCGCCTCAAGGACGTGCCCATGCTCGAATCGCGCACGCTCTACAGCGTGCTCGGCGACTGGTTGGCCTGGGTCGCGGTGGCGCTCGTCGCCGTGGGCTACGGCTTCGCCTGGGTGCGTCGGCGGCGCGCGCGCTGACGGCTGGCCCAGCGGCTCAGGAAAGCGTCCCAGGTCGCCGCGTCGGGGTAGCGGTGCTCGGCCGCGCGGAATGCGGCGTCGTGCACGACGCGCCGCCCACCGCACCAGCGCTCGGGCCGATTCGCGTGCAACAGCTCGTGGTAGAGCACGTAGGCTACCGCCTCGCGCGGCACGCGCTCGTCGTCGAGGGTCGCGGCGATGGTGATGCGCCGCGCCACCGGGTCGTAGCGCCCGAGGAGCCGCGTCGGCAGCGTGGCACTCCAGCCGACCGGCGGGGCGAGGGTGGCGTCGGGCAGGAAACGGGCACGCACGTCGGCGTAGAGCGCGTCGAGATCGTGGGCTCGGCCCCGCGTGGGGGCGGCCGGCGGCCCCACGAACGATTCGAGCCGTTCGAAGACGCCGCGGTAGGCCGGCGAACGCGCATAGTCCTCGTAGGCGCGACGCGCGCGCGGTGAGCGGCCGCCGAGCGCGTTCTGCCAGATGGCGCCGAGCACCGCGGCCGGGGCGGCGACGAAGCCGAGCGACAACGCCAGCGTACAGCGCTTCGGCGCCCCGGGCTGCGCGGAGCGGACGGCACGCCGAGCGCGGAAGAGGTAGCGCTGGAACCGCCACTCGACGAACGGCTCAAAGCCCGGCTCCGAACGGCCCGCGGCATCGGCCGCGCGCGCCGCAACGGCGAACTCGGCCGTGGCGTACACGACGGCCGTGAGACGCGCCGGATCCTCCAGATACCGCAGCGTGCCGTAGGCGCGGCCCGTGCGCTCGCCGAGTGTCGGCACGTCGGCCCCGAGGTCGCGGCAGAGCCGCTCGACGCGGCGCGCGGCGCGGGCGGCCGACTCGGCAAGGGCCGCGCACGCCCGCGGGTCGCCGGCGAGCACGGTGTGCTGGGCGGCGAGTTGCCGGGTCAGTGCGTCGGCGCAGGCCGCGACCCCGGCCAGGCGCACGCTGGCGGCCCGGCCACGCGGCGCTTGCGCGGCAGCCCCCAGGCTGCTACATGTCGTCGGGGGGGAGGGTTGCAGCATGTCACCCAAAGGCAAGTCATCCTCGACGGGTCGCGCGGGCGCCCGCAAACGCGGGGCGCTCTCGGGGCTCCGGGGCGGCATCAAGGGCCTCACGGGCGGCGGGCGGGGCCGCTCGTCGGGTTCGAGCAGCACGTTCTGGAACGTGCTGACCTACGTCGCGCTCGCCGGGGCCCTGGTACTCCTCATCACCCGCTACGCCTGCTGAACCGCCCCCGTTCACCAAAGCCCCACCGCGCGGCGGCCGCGCCGGCTACACGAGCGGGGTGCCCACGAACTCCTGCAGAATCGAGTCGCGCGGCACGTGGTCGGTGGCCATCGGCGCGAAAAAGGCCAACAAATCGAGCAGTCGTGAGGCCTCGGCATAGGCGGCGGACGTGCGCGGCACCTGTTTCAGCAGCGGCTCGCCGAGGGTTTTGAGCACGTTGCCCTCGTACACGAGCGCCGAGTTGAACATGACGTCGGCCTCTTCCTGGAACGGGAAGATGTGCACCTCCTCGCCGCGGCGCACGGCGGGCCAGCGCAAAATGGTGTCTTCGGCCTGGTAGCCGCGCGTGCGGTGGTCGCGCACGAGCCGCCGGATGAGCCGGGTGTCGGACGTCGAGATGGAGTTGTGCTCGTCGACGTTCAGCTGGGTCAGCGCGCTGACGTAGATCTTCCATTTCATGTGCGGGCACACTTCCGGCGTGAGCCCGTCGTTCAGGCCGTGGATGCCCTCGACGAGCAGCAGCGGATTCTGCCCCGTGAGTTGCAGCGGGTTGCCGCGCCTGCGCTCACCACGGATGAAGTCGAAGCGCGGCACGTCGACCTCGCGCCCTTCGGCCAAATCGTTGAGCTGCTTGTTGAAGAGGTGCACGTCGATGGCACCGAGCGATTCGAAGTCGTAGTCGCCATCCTCGGTGCGCGGCGTCTCGGTGCGGTTGCGGAAGTAGTCGTCGATGCTGAGCGTGTACGGCGTGAGCCCGAGGACCCGCAGTTGCACGGCGAGGCGGCGCGAAAAGGTGGTCTTGCCGGACGCCGACGGGCCGGCGATGAGGATGACCCGCGGCAGCGGCGACGTGTTGGCGATCTGGTCGGCGATGGCCGCGATCTTCTTTTCGTGCAGCGCTTCGGCCACGCGCACGACGTCGATGCCGTTTCCCTTGTCGAGTCGCCGATTGAGGTCGGCGACGTGCTCCATGCGCAGAATCTCGCCCCAGTGTTCGTACTCGTAGAAGATGCGGAAGAGTTTCCGCCGGTTGCCGGGCACGCCGAGGGCCGCCGGGTTCTCGGGTTCGGGCAGCCGCAGGATCATGCCCGGCGCGTACGGTTCGAGCGCGTAGTTGATGAGGTAGCCGGTCGACGGCAGCATGGCGCCGGGAAACAGGTCGTAGCGCCCATCGAGCCGGTAGACGCGCAGGCGTTCGCCCGGGTAGCGCTGCACGAGTTGGCGCTTCGAGACCGAACCCTCGCGGTCGAAGATGGCCAGGGCCTGCGACGGCGTGAGCGTGACGCATTCGATGGGCAGGTTCGCGAGCACGAGGTCGCCCATGTGGTGCTCGATCTCGCGCACGACGTCGGTCGTCACCGTCCGCCGCCCCGGCATGCGGCAGTACACGCAGGTGCCGAGCGAGTGTTCGATGCTGACGCGCTGCTTCGGGTTCCAGCGCGCGGCGGCCGCGACGAGCACGAAGGCCAGCGTCCGGCGGTAGGCGCGCCAGCCCTCGGGCGTGCGGATGTCGAGCGGCACCACCGCCGCATCCTCGGTGACGGGCAGCGACAGGGGGACGACGCGATTGTCGAACCGCGCGACCAGCACGGGGTCGCCGGCGGCATCGACGCCGTCCGGGAACAGTTCGGCGAGCGGGTGGCCGTGGGGGAGCGTGTGCTGCGCGCCGCCGGGCAGCGAGAGGGTGCAGAAACGTGGGGCGTCTGGAGCGTCCATCCCGACCTCGGCGCCGACGGGCAGAGGGGCCGCGGCGAAAGGCGCGCCGAGCGCGCGCGGTCAGTGTAGTCGATGCAAGGGCGCGCGCCCAATTCGCGGCCCGCGCGGCCGGTTGCGCCCCGGACGAGGGCGGAGCGAGGGGCGAGAGCGGCCGGACGAACGCCGGTCAGTTCTTCTGCAGGATGGGGAACTCGACGCGGTCGACCTTGGCGCCGGCACCGGGGTTCTGGGGGTCGGCCTGCGGCTGCGTGTCGCCGAACCCCTTCGGCAGGATGCGAGCCTTGGCAACCCCCTGGGCCGTGATGAAGGCCGCCACTTCGCGCGCCCGTTCGAGCGACAACTCGAGGTTCTGACGCGCATTCTTCTTCTCGTACGTGTGCACGTAGACGCCCACCTGGACGAGCTCCGGGTGCTGGCGCAGGAAGAGCGCCACCGCATCGAGCACCGGGAAGCAACTGGCATCGATGGCCGGGCGGCCCGCCTGGAAGACCACGGGGCCGGGCAGCGTGAGCATGTCGGGCGGGGCGGCCGGCGGCGGCACGGGCGGCTGCACCGGCACGACCGGTTGCACCGGCGGTTGGTAGGGCTGCAACGGCGGTTGGTACGGCTGCACGGGCTGAACCGGCGGTTGGTACGGCTGCACGGGC
>CAYRCM010000163.1:8624-13792 GCA_964422715.1 uncultured Myxococcales bacterium
CGGCGGTTGGTACGGCTGCACGGGCTGAACCGGCGGTTGGTACGGCTGCACGGGCGGCTGGTAGGGTTGCACGGGCTGAACCGGCGGTTGGTACGGTTGGACCGGCGGCTGGTACGGTTGGACCGGCTGAACCGGCGGTTGGTACGGTTGCACCGGCTGAACCGGCTGCACGGGCTGCACCGGCGGCTGCACGGGTTGGACCGGCTGCACCGGCTGGACCGGGGGCTCGACGGGCGGCTTCACCCGTTCGCGGGTGCGGGCGGGACGGCAGTCGGCGGGCGTGTCGGCGCAGCCGTCTTCGTCTTTGCAGGCGTTGACGGTCTCAGGCTCGAGTGGGCAGCGGTCGCTCGCATCGGCAACCCCGTCGCCGTCGTTGTCGGGGTCGGGGCAGCCGTCGTCGTCCTGGAAGCCGTCGGCGTCTTCGGGAGCCGCGGGGCACTGGTCGTAGGCGTCGGGGACGCGGTCGCGGTCGTTGTCGGGGTCGGGACAGCCGTCGCCGTCTTCGAAGCCGTCCATGTCTTCGGGATCGTCGGGGCAGCGGTCGCGGCCGTCGGGGAGCCCGTCGCTGTCGTTGTCGTCGTCGGGACAGCCGTCGCCGTCGCGGAAGCCGTCGCGGTCTTCGTGTTGCCCGGGGCAGACGTCGTCGTCGTCGGGGACCCCGTCGCCGTCCTGGTCGTCGGCCCGGCCGGCGAACTTGGGTTCGTAGCCGACGGCCACGATGGCGCGGACCTGCGGGCTGCCAAACCCTTGCAGGAAGCCGCCGCCGACGCCCACGGTGGTGAAGAGCCCGAACGAGGCGTCGAAGCGCCCGGCGAGGGCGCCTTCGAGCACGATGCGCTTGCCGTCGAACGAGTCGGTGGGCACCGACAGGTTGATGGTGCCCATGGCGTGCAGCGCGTGGCCCTTGACCGGGAAGCGGGCGTCAGCGCCGAGTCCGGCGAGCAGCTCGTCGTCGGCGACGACCCACATGTATTCCTGGCGTTGGCGGATGCGGTAGCCGATGTTGCCCGCGGCACGCACGGGGCCGATCTGGCCGTCGAGGACGATCGTGGGCACGAACGAGGGGTAGGCTTCGCCCATGAACGACGAGTCGCTGCCCGTGGGGAAGGCGAGGTTCAGGTCGAGCGCCAGGCCGACCGGGTAGCGCTCGGTGTCGAGGAAGCGCACGCGCGGCTGGAAACGGATGTCGCCAAAGCCCGCCTTCGCAATGCCCTTCGTGGGGAAACAGCGCAGCGGCTGGCCCTTGTCGTCGATCCCCGAAATCGTGTCGACGCCGTTGAACACGTGCACGGGGATGGCGATGGCGAGGTCGAACCAGAAGCGCGGAAAGGCGATGGAGCCCGTAATGTCCATCGTGGCGCGGTGCGCCACGACGCCCTGCGACACGGTGGGACTGCGCCGATCGTCGACGAGCTGCAGCAGTTTGGAGCCGTAGTTGAACCAGAGCGCCGTCGACCACTCGTACTGGCCCGCGAGCCGGGAGGTGGCCACCCCCAGGATGTCGCCCGGGTGCGGCGACGGCCAGAAGCGCTGCACGTCGAAGTCGCCGCGGCGCGGGAACTCGCGGTACGACTCGCTCGTGCACTGCGCGTCGACACGCCCGGGCAAAACGACGCCGAAGAGAACCAGGAGCGCCACAAAACTCGCTCTTGTCGCCACCATGATCGCTTGCCTCGCTATCGGCCGCGCCGGGCGCGGCCCTGGCCCCTCAAAGCCGATTCGCCTATCGTAGGGGCTGGCCGCCGACCCTGTCAACCGGCCGAACAACCGGAATTGGGCCAGTTTTCGTGTCATTGCCGGCTCGTGTCACGGTACTCCTGCCCTTTCGCAACGCCGCGGCCACGCTGGGCCCGGCGCTCGCGAGCGTGCTCTGCCAGACCGAAACCGCGTGGCGCCTCGTGGCCGTCGACGACGGCTCGCAGGACGAGTCGGCGGCGCTCGTCGCGCGCGGCGGGCGCGGCGATCCACGCGTGTGCCTCGTGTCGAGCCCGCCGGTCGGGCTCGTGGCAGCGCTCAACCTCGGCCTCAGCCACGTCGATACCCCATTCGTCGCGCGCATGGACGCCGACGACCGCTGCCACCCGAAGCGCCTCGAACGGCAGCTCGCATGCCTCGCCGCGCACCCCGAAACGACGGTCGTCGGCTGCCGCGTGCGCTGCTTCCCCCGCGCGCTCGTGCAGGCCGGCATGCGCGCCTACGAGGCCTGGCAGAACAGCCTGACGAGCCACGCCGACATCGTGCGCGAAATCTTCATCGAGGCCCCGCTCGTCCACCCGTCGGTGGTGTTGCGCACGGCGGCGCTGCGGGCCGTCGGGGGCTACCGCGCCGGACCGTTTCCCGAAGACTACGACCTCTGGCTGCGGCTCTTCGAGGCCGGGGCCGGCTTCGCCAAGGTGGCGGCCCCGCTCTTCGCATGGCGCGAGAGCGGCGGGCGGCTCACGCGCACCGACCCGCGCTACAGCCCGGCGGCCATCCTGGCGCTGAAGGCCCACTACCTGCGGCGCACGGTGCTCCGCGACGCGCCGGCCGTGCAGATCTGGGGCGCCGGGCGCGACGGCAAGCGGCTCGCGCGGGCGCTCGGCGGCGAGGGGGTTCCGACGGCCCGCTTCTTCGATGTCGACCCGGCCAAGATCGGCGGCCGCGTGGGCGGCCGAATCCCCGTGCTGCCCTATGCGGAAGTGGCGCGCCACCGCGAGTTGCCGCTGCTCATTGGGGTCGGCGCGCGCGGCGCGCGGGCGCTCATCCGGCCCGAACTTGGGCGGCTCGGCCGCGTCGAGGGGCACGACGCCTGGTTCGTGGGCTGAAGGCGGCCGGCGGCGGCGGGCGAGATTCGCGGGTTCACGGGGCCGGGTCGGCGCCGAGGTGCAGGTCGACGACGAATTGGTCGGGCTCGATGCCCGGCGAGCGGCCCACGACGTGCAAGCCCGGCAGGCTGCGCACCACGCGTTCGAGGGCCGGCAACGCCGCGGCAGGCAGCGTGAGGCGATAGACCGCGGGCGCCGGCTCGACGACGGGCCCGAATGCGGCGAGGGCCGCGCGCACGTGCCCGGGGTCGGCCAGCACGCGGGACGTCGGCAGCCCGCGCGGACGGAACGTGACCGTCTCGCCGGCGCCGCCGCGCGGAAACGAAAATGCGTACGCGAGCACGCCGGCCATGGCGAGCACGCTCATGACGGCCTCGAACGGGAACCCGCCGCCGACCCGCGACGCGAAGTAGCGCCCGCGCGAGCGACGGCGAATGCGCCGCTCGACCTGCTTGCCGAAGCGCGCCGGCACCTCGACCGGGGCCAGTTGCTGCAGGGCCGCTACCGTCTCGCGGTAGCGCGCGAACGCGGCGGCGAGCGCGGCGTCGGCCGCGAGCTCGGCTTCGAGCGCCTGGCGCGCACCGTCGTCGAGCTCGCCGTCGAGGTAGGCGCGGAAGCGCTCTTCCTGTTCGGCGTTGGCCGCTTCGTTCAT
The DNA here is from genome assembly GCA_964422715.1 of uncultured Myxococcales bacterium. Taxonomy (GTDB): domain Bacteria; phylum Myxococcota_A; class UBA9042; order PWKZ01; family CAYRCM01; genus CAYRCM01. The sequence continues at coordinate 12,081 of CAYRCM010000163.1, forward strand.
GGCGGCTTCCCTTCCCGGGTCGGCACACGGGCCGCCCGGCGTCACCCCGCGAGGTGCGGGGCCACCCGTTCGCGGAGCGCCAGCCGCGCGCGGTGCAGCCGCGACTTGACCGTGCCGGCCGGCAGCCCCGTGATGTCTTCGATCTCCTGGTAGCTGACGCCCTGGATGTCGCGCAGGACCAGAATCTCGCGATGCTCGGGATCGAGCGCCTGGATGGCCTGCTGGAGCGCCGCTTCGAGCCGATAGCCGGCGGCTTCCTGGTCGGGCCGCGGCAACCGTTCGCCGAGCACGGCCTGGTCGGGCTTCTCGATGAACCCGTCGAGCGATTCGCTGCGCCCGCCGCCGCGCCGCGAGAGGTACTTGAGGCGGTTGCGGCAGTGGTTCGTGGCGATGCGGTAGACCCAGGTCGAGAGCCGCGCCTCGCCGCGAAACTGGCCGATGCTGCGAAAGACGGTGACGAAGACGTCCTGGCCGACGTCGCGGGCTTCCTCGGCGTCGCCGAGCATGCGGTAGATGAGGTTGAAGATGCGCCCCTCGAACGCGCGGACGAGTGTCGCAAACGCCTGCGGCTCGCGCCGACGCAGCCGCGCGACGAGTTGGCGTTCTTCGGTTTCGCTCCAGTCCATGCGTTGCGCCTCGGGCGGCCCGCCTGCGACCTACGACACCGGATCGGCCGCGTCGGTTCCCGGCGGCGGTGCCGCGCGGGAGCGCCGGCGGGCCCGCCAGAGCGCGATGCCGACCAACAAGACGCTTGCGCCGACCGCGCCCCACAGGAACACGTTGCCATAGGCGCGGAAGAACGAGAAGACCGGGCGCAGCGGGAGTTGCCGGCGCAGCGTGGCCTCGGTGTAGAGCCCGGTCTCGGCGAGCACTTCGCCCGTCTCGGCGACGATGGCGCTGACCCCGGTGTCGGTGGCGCGCAGCAGCGGCACGCGGTGTTCGACCGCGCGCGGGTGCTGGGCCATGAAGTGCATGGCGGAGGCGCGCGTGGGGCCGAACCAGCCGTCGTTCGTGAGGTTGACGAGCACGTCGCCGCCCTCCCGCATGGCCTGCCAGGTGAAGTCTTCGAGCATGGCCTCGTAGCAGATGGTCACGACGGCCTGCACGCCGGACACGGCAAACCGGCCCGGGCGGGTGCCCGGCGCCAGATCGGACACCCCGCGGATGGCCCGGCGCAGCGCCGGAAACCAGTCGCGCAGCGGCAGGTACTCGCCGAACGCCACGAGCACGTGCTTGTCGTAGATCTCCGGCGCGGCGGCCCCTCCGGCGGGCAGCAGCAGCGCGGCGTTGCGCGAGCGGCCCGCGTCGTCCTGACGCAGGCTGCCCACGACGAGCGGCGCGTCGAGGCGTTCGAGGAGCGCCAGCAGGCGGCGGCGCGCGGCCTCCTCGGCGCGGCCCCGCACCGGCGGGACCGGCCGGTCGAGCGCCGGGAAATAGAACGGATAGGCGCCCTCGGGCCAGACGACGAGGTCGACGCCCTGCCCCGCAACCGGCGCCGTGAGCCGGACGGCGCGGTCGAGGATGCCGAGGCGCACGGCCGGGTCGCGCGACAGCTTCTGGGCCGGGTGGGCATTGTGCTGCACGAGCAGCACGTCGAGCATGCGCGTGGGTGGGGTGGCGGCGACGGCGGCGAGGCGCCAGACGCCGTAGCCGAACGCGGCCGCGGTGAGCGCCACGGCCAGGCCCGCCGGCAGCGCGGCGCGGCGCCAGGC
>CAYRCM010000164.1:0-13657 GCA_964422715.1 uncultured Myxococcales bacterium
GCCGTCGCCGTCCCGGTCGACGCAGTCGTCGGCGCAGTCGGCCGTGCCGTCGTTGTCGGTGTCGCCGCAGTCGACGTTGCACTCCGCACTCGTGTCGTCGCAGTCGGGCCCGAGGCAGGCGCCGCTGCCGTAGCCGTCGCCGTCGCCGTCGGTGCAGGTCTCGGCACAGTCGGCCGTGCCGTCGGTGTCGGCGTCGCTGCAGTCGGCCGTGCAACTCGCCACGGTGTCGTCGCAATCGGAGCCGAGGCAGCCGCGCTCGTGCCCGTAGCCGTCGCCGTCCTGGTCGACGCAGTCGTCGACACAGTCGGCCGCGCCGTCGCCGTCGAGATCGGCCGGCCGGCTCTCCGGGTCGGTCGGATCGCTGCCGCAGCCGAGTTCGACCCCGTCGTCCCAGAGGTCGCCGTCGGTGTCCGGGTTCGTCGGGTCGGTCCAGAAGTCGTCGGCCGTCTGCGGGACACCGTCGCCGTTCGACGTGTCGAGTTCGAGGCCATCGACCACATCGTCGCCGTCGGTGTCGGGGTTCGTCGGGTCGGTCCAGAAGTCGTCGGCCGTCTGCGGGACACCGTCGCCGTTCGCCGTGTCGAGTTCGAGCCCGTCGGGGATGCCGTCGCCGTCGGTGTCCGGGTTTGTCGGGTCGGTCGCGAAGTCGTCGGCCGTCTGCGGGATGCCGTCGCCGTTCGACGTATCGACTTCGAGCCCGTCCAAGATGCCGTCGTCGTCGCTGTCAGGGTCGGTCGGGTCGGTTTCCCACTCGGTCTCGGCCGCGTCGGACAGGCCGTCGTCGTCGTCGTCGTCGTCGATGCAGTCGGCCGTGCGGTCGCCGTCGGTGTCGGCGAAACCCTCGTCGATGTGCATGTCGCAGTTGTCGTCGGCGCCGTTGCACTCCTCGGCGATCTCGGCCGGGTCTTCGTTGACGCACTCGAGGTCGGTGCCGTCGGCCGTGCAGGTCGCGGTGCCGTTCGCGCACCAGTCGCCGTCGGCGCCGTCGCAGGGCGCGCCGCGGCCGGGGAAGTCCTCGTCGGTGAGCCCGTCGCAGTCGTCGTCGACGGCGTTGCACAGTTCGATGAGGCCCGCGGGGTCTTCGTTCGTGCACTCGACCGCGCTGCCGTCGGCCGCGCAGGTCCAGGTACCGTTCGAGCAGAGGTCGTCATCGGCACCGTCGCAGGCCGCGCCGAGATCGGGGAAGTCCTCGTCGGTCGCCCCGTCGCAGTCGTCGTCGAGCCCGTTGCAGACATCGAGGAGGTTCTCCAACTCTTCGGGGCCGCACTCGACGCCGCTGCCGTCGGCCGTGCAGACGATGGTGCCGTTCGTGCAGAGGTCGCCGTCGGGGCCGTCGCAGGCCGTGGCGAGGCCCTCGAAGTCTTCGTCGGTGGCCCCGTCGCAGTCGTCGTCGAGGGCGTTGCAGACCTCCGTCAGGTCGGTGACCGTTTCGTCGGCGCATTCGGCGGCGAGCCCGTCGCGCGAGCAGCGCCAGAGGCCGTTTTCGCAGAAGTCGCTGTCGGGGCCGTCGCAGGGCAGCCCGACGTCGAAGCCTTCGTCGACGCCGGTATCGCAGTTGTTGTCGATGCCGTCGCACAGTTCCGGGGCGCCCGTGAACACGGACGGGTCGAGCGGGGCGCAGTCGGTCGTGTCGGGATCGCCGTCGCCGTCGCAGTCGGTGCAGTCGGCGGTGTTGCTCGTGGTGATGACGGTGCCGAGCACGTTCGGGTCGCTGCTCGTGACCGTCGCCGTGTGGCTGATGACGGTACCGGGTCCGACGGGCCCGTCGAGCGTCACGGTGAAGACGATCTCGACGGAATCCTGCGCCGCGACATCGAAGCCGGACACCGTCACGGTATCGGCCGTCGACGTGTCGGTGGCACCGGCGGGCACGGATCCGACCGTGAGGTTCGAGACGCCCGCGGCGATCGGCACGGTGACGCTGATGTCACCGGCCTCGGCCGTCGACGAATTCGTCACCGTGACCGTGCACTGCAAGGTGTCGCCGGGCTCGAAGTTGCCGCCGTCGACGTCCACGCAGACGAACGTCGAGCCGCGCAACGACAGAACGACCTCGCCCACGGCCGGCGGCTCGGTGCTCTCGCTCAGAAACGCGAGGCCGTCGACGAACGCCATCGAGTCGGCCCACTGGTCGCCGTTGTCGAAGATGTGCAGCGTGAGCGTGATGGTCTCGCCCGGGGCCACCGGGCCGACGGCGCGGTAGAGGTCGGTGGCGCCGGCGTCGGTCGCATCGGCGACCCCGGAGGTCGGCGCCGTCTGGGTGACGATGTTGAAGTACTCGGTTGGCGTGGGATAGGGCGAGACGCCGACCGTCGGGTCGTCGGGGTCGACCGCGTAGAGTTCGAAGCCCGTGCCCCGCAGCGGCCGGCCGGCCAGCGTGTAGTTGGCCGCGTCGACCGAGATGGGCTGGCTGTTCTGGTCGACGGCGAGCTGATAGGTGCCGAACGCCGGGCTCTCGACCATGGCGGTGAACGAATCGTTGTAGCCTTCACCAATGAATTCGGGAGCCTCGGTCGTGAGGAACTGGAAGTAGAGTTGGATCGATTGGCGGTCGTCCGGCACCCGCAGCCGCAGCGTGAGGGTGGCGCGGTCGCTGCCGCCGGAAACGTCGGTGCCGCGTTCGTTGCCGGGGTCGAGGTGATTCTGGGTGGCGGGAACGGCACTCGCATCGCCCGTGGACAGCAGGATGAACGAATCGCCGAACACGGGCTGCAGCAGGCCGCGACTCGTCGCGACGATGGCCTGCTGTTGGGCGTTGGCGGCGGCGAGCGTCGCGTTGAGCGGGGTGACGCCCGAGCCTTCGAGCAGCGCCGTGGCGAGTTGTGCCGCCGTGGCGGCGAGCGCGGGAGCGGGCAGCAGCAGCAGAAAGGCTCCGAGGGCCAAGCCGCGTCGGTTCGCGCCGTTCATGGGGTCTCCTCCCGCCGCACCGTGGCGGCGTCGCGGCCCCGGCAGGTGGGGGCCGCAAAGAAACGTGCCGCCGTCGGTAAGGCAAGATCCGTTCCAGCGCCGGGCCGCGCGGAAGGGTCAAGCATTTTCGGGGACTTGCACGGAAAGGTCGGGCTCTGGCCAGGCCGCGCCCCGGGCGCCGGCGGGACGGGCGCGGTCTCAGGGTGTCCCGGATCGGTCCCGGCCTGTCCCAGCGCCAGCGGGGGGTCCGCCGGGGGCCGCCGGGCGCGTCGGACTGCGTCACGAGGCCGTGCGAAACATCAGGTTTTCAGGCTCGAAATCGGCGCGGCAGGCCGCGGGCGCGTCAGGGCCGGGCGGAGGCGGCCGGCTCGGCGCGCCGGGCGAGGCTGCGGGTCAGGACGCGGAGCAGCCATTCGGCGCCGTAGCGGAAGCCGACGCGCTGCCAGGCGAGCGCCGCGACGATGAACACGGCGAGCGTGGCCACGATGGTGAGGCCCGTGGCGTCGACCGAGAGCGCCTTGAAGAGGCCGAGCGGACGGGTCACCTCGCGAAAGAGCACGATGTGCACGAAGAGGATGCTGAGCGAGGCGCGACCGAGGGCCGCGAGCGGCGCGAGGGCCCGGCGCGGCAGGCGCGGGACGAGGGCCGCGAGCCCGGCCGTGACGAGCAGCGCCGCCCCGATGAGGCCGGCGGCGAGGATGGGCAGCGCCGGGTAGAGCTTGGTCGGCAGCCGGAAGAGGCGTTCGAGGCCCGGCAGCTCGGTCACGGCCGGCACGGCCACGCGCACGAGGTAGAGCCCCCCGGCGAGGGTCAGAAACCCGAGCCCGACGAGTGCAAGCCGGCCCGCGCGGCCCGCGGCGACGAGGCGGCCCGCCACGATGCCGGAGAGGAGGAACGCGAACCACGGGAAGAGCGGGAAGTGGCCCTCGACGAGGGCCAGGCGCAGCGGCCCGCCCGGCAGCGTGATGTCGGACATGCGCGTGTTGCCGAGCGGGCTCGGCGTGGCGAAGGCGTTTTGCAGCAGCACGGTGCCGGCGAGCACGACGAAGGCGAGGCCGAGCAGCGCCACGGACGGCAGGCGCCGGACGAGCGCCGCGAGAGCCAGGCCGCAGCCGATGCCGTGCAGCACGTAGAACGAGCCCCACCGGAACCAGCTCGGTGCCGCAAGGTTGAGCGCGAAGCCGAGGCCGACGAGCCCGAGCCCGCGCAACGCCAGGACGGCGCCGGGCCGCGGCGAACGCGCGGCGAGGAGCGCCGCCCCCGCCCCCGCGAGCACGAAGAAGAGCGGCGCCGCGAGACCGCCGAGCGCATTGAGGCCCACGAAGATGGGGTGGCTCGGCGCCATGGCGAAGAGCGCCGCGTCGCGGCCGTCCATGTGCCAGAGCCAGTAGCCGAGGTGCTGCTCGACCATGAGCAGCACGGCGAGCCCGCGCGCGACGTCGAGCGCCACGAGTCGCTCGGCGGCCGATGCGGCGGGGGCGGCGGAAGTGGCGGGCGCGGCCTCTTGCGGGCGCGGTTGCCGGGCGGCAGGCGGGCGGACCACGGCTACAGCCCGGGGGTGTTCGCGAACGGCACGTACGCGCGGCAGGGCTGGCCACGCAGCGCCGGGCACGCCGGCATCGCCGTCGGGATGGCCACGCCCGGAATGGCCGAGAGCACCAGACTCGACGGGTAGGCCGCCTGGTGGGCGATGCTGACGACGGGCGGCGGGTCTTGTTCGAGGGTGAGAAAGCGCCAGCGCGCGCAGCTGTCGCCGGGCGTGTCGATGACGAGGCGCAGCCGCGAGCCGGCGCGGAAGAGATGCGCGAACGGCATGACCTCGACCCGCGCGAGCGTCCATTCGCCGGGGGGCAGCGGGGCGGCGTCGGCCTCGCGATGCGTTTTGACGGGGCGCAGTTCGGTGGCGTCGGCGCGCAGCGCGCGCTGACTCAAGCGCAGCCAGCCGTTTTGCACGAACGATTCCTGGCCGTCGGGGCGCACTTCGGTCACCTGCACCTCGACATCGGCGTCGTCGGCCGTGGCCTGCACGTAGAGGTCGACGCTCGAATGACCGGCGAGCACGAGGTCGGCCGCAAAGGGCTCCGTGACGAAACTGGCGGCCTTGCCGGCGATGGGCTGGCGGTAGTCCCAGTCGGGGTGCAGGCCCTCGACGGACCCGCTCGCCAGCGTGATGCGCTGGCCGGCTTCGGGGTCGTGCTCGAAGGCCGACGAGCCGCCCGCGGCCGGGGGCAGGTCACGGCTGAGGCCGCCGTCGGGCTGCAGGTAGAAGCGCGTCGCCACCGTTTCGGGAATGGGCCAGTCCGTGAACTGCGCCTCGAACGTGCCGTCGGGCGCCCCGGCCGCGACGTGGGGGTCGGCGCCGGTCTCGAAGATGAGGCGCACCGGGGGCTCGGCCTCGTAGTCGGCAAGCGCCGTGGCGTAGTCGGTGTAGCCGGCAAACCGGTTGGCCGGGAAGTTGATGGCCGCACCGTAGATCTGCGTCATGAAGAGCGTGCCGAGGCTCGCCACCCGGGGGTCGAGCGTGGGCAGCCGGCGCGCGACGTAGAGGTCGAGGAACGTCTTCCATTCCATGAGGATCTGCGGCACGAAACCATCCATGTGGATGCCGTTCGTGGCCGTGAGCCGCACGATGGGCGCACCCGTGAAGTGCGGGAACAGGACCGGGAAGTGCGGCCCGGTCTGCTCGTCCTGCCAGTGGCCGGTGAGGAACACGGGGACGTTGACGCGGTCGACGAAGCTCGTCGGGTCGAGGGGTTGGGCGATCTCATCCGTGTAGAAGGGGTTGTCGAGCGCCTTCGAAACGGCGTCGAGCCTTTGGTTGTGGAGCCACTGGTTGTCTTCGCACTGCGTGTCGCCGGCGTCGACCTGGTCGCGCACCCAGCCGTCGCCGTAGGGCACGGCGCGGTCGAGCACCATGCGGATCCATTCGAGCGCGAAGCCATTGTTGTAGATGCCGCCCGGCAACAGCGTCGACGAACCCGTGTCCGCGATGACCGACTGCGGCAGGATGGCGGCGAGGCTCGGCGGCCGCGCGGCCGCAACGAACAGTTGCGAGATGCCGGGAAACGAGAGCCCGACCATGGCCACCTTGTGGTGCAGGACCCATGGCTGGCGGGCGACGATTTCGATGACGTCGTAGCCGTCGAGCGCCTGGAGCGGCTCGAAGTAGTCGTAGGCCCCGCCCGAGCAGCCCGTGCCGCGGATGTTGACGCCCACGGTGGCATACCCCATGAGGCCCGCGATGAGGATGGACGGGTCGTGCGGCGCGTTGCACAAGATGGGGTAGTCGCCGCAGAAGCCGTCGATGGGCGGGCCGACCGACGTGCCGGGCTGCGAGGGGCTGTAGCCGGAGTAGTTGACGACCGTCGGATAGGGGCCGTTTTCGGGGGGGCCGGGCAGCGTGGTGAAGACCGAGAGCGTCGTGCCGTCGCGCATCGTGAGGTAGCCGAAGCCCGGGCTCAGCGTCTGGGCGGCGTAGAACGACTCGGGCGGCAGGCTGGCGGCGACCGAGACGACATCGAACGGGCCTGTGTAGTCGGCGGGGTCGGCGACGGGCCGCACGGCGTAGCCGGTGCCCGGCGGCAAGAGGCGAAAGACCAGGCTGCCGAGTTCGTCGGTGGGGGCCGTGGCGAGCACCGCGCCGGCCGCGTCCACGACTTCCATGGCCGTGGCGGGCGGCGCGCGCCAGATGTGCACCTGCTCGACGCTCGGGCGCACGCGGTAGGTGTCGGAGCTGCGCGGCGGGAGGCCGCCGGCGTCGGGGTCGGCGTCGGGAACGGCGGCGTCCCCGGCTGCGTCGGGAGCCGTCTCGGGGGCGAGCCCGTCGGGAACGGCGGTGTCCCCGGCTGCGTCGGGGGCCGTGTCGGGGGCGAGACCGTCGGGCGCGGCGGCGTCCCCGGCCGCGTCGGGGGCGAGCGCGTCGGCCGCCGAATCGGTGCCGCCGCAGCCCGCGAGGCCGAGCAGCAGGGCGAGTGCGATTGCAGGAGCGGACAAGGAGGCGACCCGAAGGTCGCCGCGAGAAGGCCTGCACGTCATGGGGGGTCCCTTCCAGCGCCGGTGTCGGCCCGACACCGCAACGGCCGGATTAGGCCGGCTCGGCCCGGGGCTGTCAACAGGATTGGGCAAACCCCGGAGGAGGGGGGCGCGCTTCGGACGAGAGGGGGGTGGCGCTGGCGGGCCGGGCTGGCAGGTACCGCCGCGGCGGACCCGCCGCCCCGGCGCGGATTCAAGACCTGCGGGCTACCACTGGCGGAAATTGGGGTTCTGGTAGTCGGGCACGATCCACGGCTCGCCGGCAGGCCCCTCGGGCGGCTCGCAGGGCAGCACCTGGCCGGAGGGCCAGTCGATGAAGGCGACGCACCAGAGGTCGTGGTTTTCGAGGCGCACCTCGGGGTTTTCGAACATGAGGTCGGGACCGACGTAGACGCGCACCGTGGCATAGGCCGGACCGAAGCCGTGGTCGTCCCAGTAGTGCACGCCGACGCGGTAGCGGGCCCCGCTTTCGGGGTAGGCGAGGTTCAGGTTTTCGGGGCCGCCGCCATCGGTGTCGTCGCGGTCGAGGCTCGGGTTGTCGCTCGGGTCGCTCGAAACGCCCCAATCGGGTTCGGGATTGAACCAGAAGGCATCGAGCGGGGTGTCGAAGTAGGGGTCCGGGGCGCCGTCCCCATCGAGGTCGGGGGCCTCGGTGTCGAGCGGCGCGTCGGGGTGCATGAAGTGCAGGTCGAGGTCGCTGCCCGCGTAGGGGCCCTCGTCCGTCTCGTCGGAGTCGCCCGGCGTGTGCCAGAGCAGTTCGATGTGCAGCCCGGCGGCCTCGGGAATGACGAGGACCGTGTAGCTCGCCTCGGCCGAAGCGTCATCGCGTTCATCCCAGACCCGCAGGTAGAACGTGTAGGTGCCCGCCACATTGGCTTCGAACGTAGGGCTCGGGAAATTGTCGGAGGGAACGAAAACGCTGACCGATCCTTCGGGCTGCTCGACGCGCCACTGCCAGCGGGCGATGTCGGACAGGCCGAACGAGCCGCCGCCGTCGAGGTGCAGCACGGTTTGCGGCGTGACCTCCTGGCCCTCGGAACAGGCGATGACGGCCACGGGCACGTCGCCCGTGGCGTCGGGCCGGGTCGCGTCGGGCCCCGCGGCGTCGGGGCCGGGGCCGAGGTCGGGCGGCGTGTGTTCGTCGGGCACCGTGAGGCCGTCTTCGAGAAGCCCGCCGTCGGGACCGACGTGGCCGTCGGGCCCGCTCGGGGCATCGGGATGCACGGCGAAGTCGGGGCCGCCCCAATCGAACAGGGTCCCGTCGACCGGCGGGGCCGCGTCGGGGCCCGGGCCCTGGTCGGGCCACGCGGCGTCGCCGCGCCCCGGGAGGTCGCCCGGACCGCTCAGGTCGCCGCCGGCAACGTCGCCCGGGCCGCTCGTGTCGCCGCCGGCAACGTCGCCCGGGCCGCTCGCGTCGCCGCCCGTGGCGTCGAGGCCGCCGGCCCCGTCACAGGCCGCGAGTCCCCCGCACAGCCCGAGCGCGAGAAGCGCCACCAGCACCATTCCAGAAGGTTTGCGTGTGGACACAGGAGGTCTCCTTTCGCTTCGGCAGGCAGGCAGTCTAGGCGCGCCCGGAGCGCAAAGCAATCGCGCCCGCGGCGCCGTCATGACCCTTCACCCGCGAGGGCCCGGAAAGGGATCGGATTTCTGCGCGACGGGTCCGTGGGGGGCCTTGGGGGCTTGTGTTCGGCAGGCCGCAGGGCCAAAGTGGGGGCGCTCGGGGGAACGGAGCGCCAACCCCCGCGGCCGCGCGCCGTGGGGCCGGAAAAACGCCGCACGCGGCGGGAAACGGGCGCCAGGCCAGCATGCCCGAGGCCAGAGCCGGCTCCACGAACCTCTACGTCATCCCTCTCGGGAGGCGCTACCTCGTCTATCGGCCGCTGTCCCGGCTGGCGTTCGTCGGCAACGCGGCCCTGGTCAACGCCCTCGTGGCCGCCGAGGGCGACGCAGCCGACGCCACTGCCGGCCCGACGGCCCGCGACACCCTGGACCGGCTCGGCTTCTTCGCGCCGCACCCGCGCGGCCCCACCGAGCCGGCCGCCGACGCGCCCTACCGGCCGACGGTGGCCGTGCTGTGCCTGACCACGGCCTGCAACCTGCGCTGCGGCTACTGCTATGCCGCGGCTGGCGCGGGCCCGGTGGCCACCTTGCCGCAGGCACTTGGCGAGCGCGCCATCGAACGCGCTGCCACAAACGCCGCCGCCGCGGGAGCCGACCGTTTCTCGGTGGTGTTCCACGGCGGCGGCGAGCCCACCGTGGCCTTTTCGCGGCTGCGGGCGCTCGCCGAGCACGCGCGGCGCTGTCCGCTGCCGGCCCACGTCACGGTGGCGACGAACGGGGTGCTTGGGCCGGCCGAGCGTGAGGAACTGCTGGGCCTCGTCGATGCCGTGAGCCTGTCGTGCGACGGGCTGCCCGGGGTGCAGGACCGGCAGCGGCCCACGACGACCGGGGCGGGCAGCTCGGCGGCGGTGCGCGAAACGCTGCGGGCGCTCGATCGGCGCGGTGTGCCCTACGGCGTGCGGCTGACGGTCACCCCGGACAGCGTCGCCGCGCTGCCTGCGAGCATCGAATGGCTGTGCGGGGAGAGCGCCTGTCCCACCTTCCAGGTGGAACCGGTCTTCGCCGGGGGCCGGGCGGGCACGGACCTCTGGCCGGCGGCGGCCGAACGGGCCTTTGCCCGGGCGTTCGTGGCCGCCCACGACCGCGCGGCCCGCCTGGGCCGGCAGGCCTACTACTCGGGGGCGCGCCCCGCGGTGCTCACGGCGGCTTTCTGCGAGGCCGCCGAGCGCGCGCTCGTCGTCACCCCCGGCGGCGAACTGTCGGCCTGCTACGAGGTCGCGGCGCCCACGCACCCGCTCGCGGGCGCCTTCCTGTTCGGCCGGCTCCACCCGGACGGCCGGCTCGACGTCCGGCACGACCTGCGTACGCGCCTGCGCGAGCGGCTCGCGGCGCGGCGACGGGCCTGCGCAGGGTGCTTCGCCTACTGGCACTGCGCCGGGGATTGCCCGGCCAAGGCGTTCGTGGTCCAATCGGCCCGCCCCGCTGAGGCCCCGGCCCCCGGCCCACGCTGCGCGTGGAACCGCGCGATCCTGCGCGCGTTGCTGCTGCGCCTCAGCGCGGCCGGCGGCGGCGTCTGGCGCGGCGAGGCGATGGGCGGACTGCCCGCAGCCGGCGCGGGCGACGGCGCGGCGCCGAGCGCACCTTCGCAAGGAGGCCCTGCATGAGCGGCAAGCCCAAGGACGAGCGGCCGCGGCCGGTGCCCGCCCCGGATGACGAGGCCCCCCAGGTGTTCGCGGTCGTGCGCAGCGGCGCGGGCTTCGGCCTGTCGCGACGCGCGCTGCTCGGCACGGCGGCCGTCGGGGCAGCGCTCGGCGGCGCCTGCAAGGGCCAGTCGGCCCCGACGGACGACTTCCGGGGCGGCCTCGTGGCCCCCGACTTCTGCGAAGGTTGGCGCGCGCATCCGCAGCTCCGGGCGCTCGCATTCGTGGGCCAGGGGCAGACCCTGGTCAGCGCCGGAGACGAGGTCTTCGTCTGGACCGTGCCCCAGGGTATCCACAAGACGACCATCAGCCCGCGCCATGAAGGCGTGACCGCCCTGGCGGGCGGACCGGACGGCACGCACGTGGCCGCGGGCTTCGCCGACGGCACCGTCCAGTGGCTGGCCCTGACCGACGGGGCCTCGGGTGTCGGGCTGCCCGACCACCCGGCGGCCGTCAGTGCGCTCGCCGTGAGTCGCGATGGCCGGCAGCTGGCCTCGGCGAGCGAGGACGGCACCGTGCGGCTCGTCGAACTGCCGAGCGGACGGCTCCTGAAAACGCTGGAGGCGCAGCGCCACGCGGTGCACGCCCTGGCGTTCAGCGCCGACGGCCGGTGGCTCGCGAGCAGCAGTTCCTTCTGCCGCGTACGGCTCTGGGCGCTGCCCGAGGCCACGCTCGCCAAGACCTTCGAGGGCGAGCCCGGCTTCGTGCGGGCGCTGGCGTTCAGCGCCGACGGGCGCTGGCTCGCGGCGGGCGGGGACGACCACCGGGTGCGGCTCTTCGCCATGCCCGACGGCACGCCGGGCCCCGTTTTGACCGGCCACGCGCAGGGGGTGACGGCGCTCGCCCTCGATCCCGCGGGCCGCTGGCTGGTGTCGGCGAGCCAGGAAGGGGCCGCGCGACTGTGGGTCTTGCCCTCCGGGGCGCTGTTCAAGGGGCTCGCGGAGGGCCGGGTCGAGGCCCTGGCGGTGAGCCCGGACGGACGGCTGCTCGCGACGGGCGACAACGCGGGCAGCGTCCGGCTCTGGCGCATGCCCCTGGGAGAACCGCTCGGCTGCTTGTTCGACGAGGCGCAGGCGGAGCCCGAAGACCTGTGCCGCTCGCGCGTGCTCGGCGGCTCCGTGTGCGCATGCGATACGGTCATCACGCACCCGCGGCTCGGCCTCCCCGACGGCGCCGCGTGTGTCTGCGACACCGTTTCGATCGGCACGAGACGGAGCGGCGGCGGGGGCGGCGGCAGCAGCGGCAGCAGCGGCGGGGGCTCGCATTCGTCGGGCGGCCACTACTGGCGGCCGAACTGAGGCCGCAGGCCGCCGGTCCGGCGGGACCGCGAGCTGGGCGGCAGGCGGTGCAGGGGGCGAGGGCCGACATGGAACGCTCGCGGCGCGCTTTCTTCCGCGCGCTGGTCTCCGAAAGCGTCGGGCTCTACGAGGAGAGTCGGGGACGGGTGCAGTGCCGCCTCGACGGCCTCCCCGACCTGCCCGAAACGGTGCTGCGCGCGATGGTGCCGGTCGTGCGCGCGCCCTTCGTCATCGCGGTGCACGGCGGCGATGCGTGGCTCCGCGATCCCGAGCGCGGCGGCGCCGTCGCGGTCATCACGGGCGATGCGCGGGCGGCGGCCATCGCGGCGCGCTTCGACGGCCGCGCGACGCTCGGCGACATCGCGCGGGAGCGCGCGCAAAACGACGCCGCCACGGCCGAGGCGGCCGCCTTCGCCGAGGTCCGGGCCGTGTTTCTGGGGCTCGCCCTCCGCGGCGTGTGCCACCCGCGCGACCCGCTCGACGAAAACGCGATCCGCAAGACCCCGGGAGGTACGCCTTGAAACGAAACCCCACCGACGACCGGCCGCGTTCCCTCCCGGCACCCGCGGACGAGGCGCCCCAGGTATTCGCCGTTGTGCGCGCCGGCGCCGGCTTCGGGCTTTCGCGCCGCGCCTTTCTCGGAACCGCCGCCGCCAGCGCGGCTTGCGGACCGCTCGGCGGGGCAGGCCGCGACGACGAACGGCGGGCTGGGCTCGTAGGGCCGGAGGTGTGCGAGGATTTTCCGGCGCAGGAGATCATCAACCCCCTCGCATTCCGCGGCCCGGACAACCTGCTTGCCACCGGTGGCGCCAACGCCGGGGTCAACCTGTGGGCCGTACCGAGCGGCCGACTCGTCCAGACATTGCGGGGCCAATCGCGAGACGATACGGGCTTCCTCAACGCCCTGGCGTTCAGCCCCGACGGCAAGGCGATCGCCGGCTGCGACCACCGCGGCATCATCCGCTTCTGGGAACTGCCGGGCGGGGCGCCGGCAGGGCCCGTGGCCACGGACCAACCGAGCGCCATCGCGATCGCCTTCAGCCCCGATGGCAAGGTGCTGGTCTCGGCTCACCGCGACCGCATGCTCCGTCTCTGGGCCATGCCCGGGGGCGCGCTCGCCGGCACCCTGCCAGGCCACCTCAATCCCGTCACGTGCCTGGCCATGAGCCCCGATGGCCGGTGGATAGCGTCCGGCAGCGAGGACGGGGTGCTGCGACTGTGGACCTTGCCGGGCGGCGAGCCCAAGGTCGCTCTCGACGCACATGCCCGCGCGGTCCACGCCGTGGTCTTCAGCCCCGACGGACGTCTGCTTGTCTCCGCCGGTTCGGGCCCGGATATCCGGATCTGGGATCTTCCCGCGGCGGAGCCGACGAAGACCATCGAAGGCGCCAAGAAGGGCGTGAGCGCCCTCGCCGTCGGGCCGGACAGCCGGCTGCTCGTTGCTGGAGGTGACGACGGTACCATCGGGTTGTGGGGGCTGCCGGATGGGCGCCCGATCGAGGCGCTGCGGGGGCATCTGCGGGCCGTGCACGAAGTCGCCGTCAGCCCCGACGGACAATTCCTGGCTTCCACCGGCTTCGACAAGACCATCCGGCTCTGGCGCTTGCCGAGCGGCGAGCCGCTCGGCTGCCTTTTCGATGAGACGGGGGCGAAACACACCCGTGCGCGCCGCGTGCGCCGCATGGGCGAGCGACGAACCGGCGTCCCCTGCGACGCACCGCTGCCCGCCGGGGCGGTGTGCACCTGCGATTGCGTCAAGGCGGGCGCGGAACGCACCGTCTCGGAGACGGTGTGCGTGTGCGACACCGTCATCGTTTCGGCGGGCAAACGGCTCCCGGCCGGCACGGTGTGCGTGTGCGACACCGTCTCCGTGGGCACACGCGAACCGCCCGCAGCGCGCGGCAGCGGTGGCACCCACTACTCAGGTGGCCACTACTGGCACCCGAACTGAGACCATGACGCCCCCGGCCCTCGCAGAGCCCATGCTCGCCGACGTGTTCGTCGCCGCCGTGCCCGACGCGGCCCTCGTGTGGTCGCCGCGGCGGGGCGTCGCGGCGCTCGTCAACCGCGCCGCGGTGACCGCGTTGAAAGCCCGCCTGGCCCGCGCCGCGGCCCGGCGCCGGTGGGCGCGCGGATGCCTGGATTCGTATACCTGGCGCA
>CAYRCM010000165.1:0-13456 GCA_964422715.1 uncultured Myxococcales bacterium
CTCCGAGCGCCTGCCACGCGAAGACGAACCGGCCGCCGGGCAGCGCCGCCACCCGCGGATAGGCCGTGCCCGCGGCCGGCGGGACGTCCGCCGCGGCGACGACGGTCGGCTGCGGCGGGTCCGTCCCGGCAGGCGCGAGCGGCGCCGCGTAGACGGTGCAGGCCGTGAGGGTACCGGCGTCACCGCCCGGCTTGCATTCCTCCCAGACGAGCAGCAGGGAGCCGTCGGGTCCGGCCGCCAGATCGGCGAGTTGCAGGGTGGCATCGGGTTGCACCCGGGGCTGCGTCGTTTCGCCGCCGACGGCCCCCCCGGCCAGGTCGTGGCGTTGCACGGCGAGCGCCGTCGCCGGATACCCGACGCGCCGCGCCGCGGCGAAGCCGTCCGGCGTGCGCGTGAGCGCGGCGGGCGCGCACGAACAGGCCCCCGGCAGGCCGAAATCGGCGCCCGGGCCGAGCGGCAGGGGCGTCTCGAAGCCGAAGCGGCCACCCCACACGCCGCTTGCGAGACTGCGGCCGGCCCCGGCCCACACGGCCACGAAGTCGCCGTCGGCGAGGCCGGCGAGAAACGGCAGGCGTTGTTCGAGTTGCCGCGCGTCGGTCAGCACGCCGCCGCCCGTCGCCGCGGCGGCGCCCGGCGCGAACAGGAACGCCGCGGCATCGGTCGCGTCGTAGCAGCCCGACGAACAGCACGCGCGGTACTGCACGCCGACGGCCAGCGCGCCGGAGTCGCCGACGGCCAGCCCGCCGCGCGGGTCGGTGCGCAGTTCGAGCGCTTCGGGGCAACTGCTTTCCACCGCGGGCAGCGGCGCCACCTCTTCGGGCCCCGGAGCCGCACCGGGCTCTGGCGCGCGGCGCGCGTGCAGCCCCCCGTCGGCGAGCCAGGCCACGACCCAGGCGTCGGCACCGTAGCCGCCCGCGAACGGCTGCGCCGGCGTTGCGGACACAGGCCAATCGGGTTCGCTCGGCACGAGGCAGGCGAGGGGCGGCGGGTCGGGTGGGCCGTCGGCAGCGCGCTGGTCGGCGGCCGCGCCGCCCGAGTCGGCCGCGCCGCCCGAGTCGGCCGGCGCCGAGTCGGCCGGGCCGTCGCCGTCGCCGCGGTGCGCGTCACCCGGCGCGTCGGGTGGGGCCGCGGTGTCGCCGGCAGCGGGGTCGAATTCGGCCGTCTGGTTGCCGTCCGTGGCGTCGGCGTGGGCCGCGGCGGCGCCGTCGTCGGGGGCGGCCGGTGCGTCGGCGGCGTCGGCCGCGCCGGGGTCGGGGTTGCAGCCCGCGAGCCCAGCCAGCAACAGCAGGGCCGCGAGGGTCACGAGCGCGAACGCGGGTCGGGGCGAACGGGCGATCATGGTCATTCTCCTCCATGCCGGCGCGCAGGTCGGGCTGCGCGCCGCACGAACGCCGCCGCACAGCATACCCGAAGCACGCGGCGGCGTACGCGGCCCCGCCGCGGCACTGCCTCCGGACGGTGCTATCCTTCTGCCGTGAGCGGCCCGGCCGCGGGTCGCGCCGAGGAGGTCGCATGAGAGCCCTCGCCGAACTGCCGGGAGCCTACCGGCTGACCTACCAGGACTGGCTGCAAACCCCCGACCACGGCTGGCTCTACGAGATCGTCGAGGGCGAGCTGGTCGTGTCGCCACCGCCCGCCATTCGTCACCAGCGCGTTTCGCGCCGTATCGGATTCCTCCTGTTCACGTACCTCCAAGAACGGGATCTCGGCGAAATGCTCCACGCCCCCGTCGGGGTGCGGCTGGCCGACGACACGGTCCTCGAACCCGACCTGATCGTGGTGCGCCCCGAGAACGCCCCGCGCATTGCCGAGCACGCCATCGAGGGCCCGCCCGACCTCGTCGTGGAAATCCTCTCGCCGGGAACGGCCAGCCGCGACCTCGGCCGCAAGCGCGTGCTCTACGAGGCCCACGGGGTGCCCGAATACTGGATCGTCGACCCCGAATCGCGCTCCGTCGAGGTGCTCGCCCTCTCCGCCGGGCGCTACGCCCGCCACGGGCTGTTCCGCATGGGGACCACGCTCCGCTCCGCCACGTTCCCCGACTTCGCCCTGCCGCTCGACGGCGTCTTTGCCGAGCCCTAGCGGCCGTTTCCTGCTTCTGCGGCGTTCAGAAGAAGAGAACGGCGGCCGTTTCCTGCTTCTGCGTCGTACAGAAGAAGAGAACGGCAGCCGTCCGCGGCTTCTGCGTTGGCCAGAAGAAGAGAACGGCAGCCGTCCGCGGCTTCTGCGTCGGCCAGAAGAAGAGAACGGCAGCCGTCCGCGGCTTCTGCGTCGTACAGAAGAAGAGAACGGCAGCCGGGCGTGGCTTCTGCGTCGTTCAGAAGAAGAGAACGGCAGCCGGGCGTGGCGTTTGCGCGGCGTGGCGCGGTCGTCCGGCATTGCCGGATGCCCACGTCGCAGACAGGGCCGCCGCGCGGCGGGGCCGCTCAGTGCGGGCTCATCGCGAAGGACACGAGCAGCACGAAGGGCCCCTGGTAGGCGTTCATGGGCTCGGTGATCTCCCAGGCGCACGCCTGGCAGCGGGCCCCGTCCCAGTCGCACGTCATGGAGAAGTCGCGGTAGGCGTAGGCGGGAAACTCGCGGCGCGGGATGTCGTACGAGCCGCTGTAGGCGGCGTTGGGGCCGCCGGGCACGAGCCCGGGCGCCGGCCCGTACTGCGACGTGTGGTCGTCGGCCGGGTAGTACGGATAGAGCGGCTCGTCGACGGCCTCGGGCTTGCCGTTGTACTGGGGGTTGCTGACGTCGCCGTCGTTGCCCGTGACCGAAAACCAGCCGTGGTACATGTGGAACGACGAGTGTCCGATGCCGTAGGCCGCCAGGTTGGTCAGGTACACCATGTTGAGCGGGTTCAAGCCGAGCATGAAGTGCAGGTGCTTGCCGGCGCGGGCCTCGACCTCGGCCCGGCTGTGGCTGCCGGTGACCCCCAGGCGGGCGGCCATGAACAGGTTGGCGCCGTACAGGCTCTGCGTGCCGTTGCTGCCCCACACCCACTCCCAGGGGTTGCCGGGCTCGCCGAACATGCCGCCGTAGGCGCCTTCCTGTTCAAAGGCGCGGTCGACGAGCGCGGCCACACCCTGGGTGGCCCGGGCGACGAGGTCGGGGTCGGCCGCGGGAGCGAGCAGGATGTGCCAGGCCCCGGCGGCGATGACCCGTTCGCCCGGGCTGGCGCTCCAGGGCAGGTCGCCGTCCCAGGTTTCCCAGGCGAAGCCCGCGGCGACCTCCTGGGCGGAGGTCACGCTGCTGTCGGCGCGCAGCATGGCCGCGGCGGCGGCGGCCCGCAGCCGGCGCTCGCCCGCGCTCTGCGGGGTGTAGGCCGCAAGCCAGTCCCAGCCCGCGCGGGCGGCCGCGAGATACGCGTCGGCCGGGTCGGCGGCCCCGCCGGCGCCGAAGACCACGGCCGCGTGGGCCAGGTTGAGCACGGCGTTGCCGGTCGCGTCGCCGATGGTCACGCCGCCCCCGGACCAGCCGTCGCCGTCGGGCGAGGTGCCGTCGAAGTAGACGCGCTGCTGGTCGGACGTCGAGGGCGGCGAGACCGAGGTGTCGTTGCGGCCCTTGACCGAGCTCATGAAGTGGCCGTCGGGCCGCTGCATACGCAGGTAGAAGTCGAGCTCCCAGCGCAGTTCGTCGAGAATGTCGGGCACGCCGTTGCCGCTCTCCGGCAGGTTCAACTGGTCGTCGCGCCAGACGGCGGGGTTCAGCTCGTACGCGAACAGCATCTCGGGCACGCCGCGGCCCCAGAGGGTTTTCTGGTAGTCGCCCGCGTCGTGCCAGCCGCCGTGCACGTCGAGTTCGCCGCCGTCGGCCGAGCCCGGGCCGGCGCCGGCGGCGTAGTCGCCCCCGTGGCAGTCGGCGTCGACCCAGGCGCCGCCGAGCCCCGCGAAGCCATGGAGCGCGTCGCCGGCGAACGGCAGTTCCTTCGTGTGGTTGCAGCGCTGGTAGTAGAACGACTTCATCGCGGCCTCGCCCACCACGTCGAACACGTCGGCGGCGATGCTGAACGTGTACGAGCGCTCATCCTCGAAGGGGTGATAGAGGTAGAAGCGGCCGGTCTCTTCGAACTCGCTGAACGCGATGAGCGCCACCTCGTCGCCGCTGTCCTCGTCGCTCATCAGGTCGCCGGCGGTCAGCACGGCGACGACCGCGTTCGTGCCCTCGCGGCGCAACTCGACGTCGGTGTTGGCGTGGCCGAGGATGACCGCCACCTTGCGGTCGGCGGGTCGCCAGCCGGCGTGGTCCACGCGGATGAGGCCCGTCAGTACGCCGAGCGGGGGCTCGCCCGGACCGACGTCGCCGGCGACCTCGGCGGCCGCGTCGGGTCTGGCGTCACGGCCCGCGTCGCGCGCGGCATCGCGGCCTGCATCGCGTCCCACCGCCACATCCTGGGGGTCGCCGGCCCCCCCGCCCGCGCCGTCGCCACCGCAGCCGCCGAGGGCGGCGAGCCCACAACCGAGCAGCACCGCCACCGCACGCGCGCGCACCCTGGCCATGGTCTTCCTCCGAAGCATGTCGCGGGCCCGCGGGCCACCGCGACCCCCGTCCGTCTCGACCCTCGCGGGACGCAGACCCAGTATCGGGGGCGCGCGATCGCCGGTCAAGCCGCCGAGTTGCCTCACCACCAATCGATCCGCCGGGGTCTCGTTGCCGCACGAAAGGAAGCTCTCGGAACGCGGGAGGCGGCCGCGCCGGGACCGGGCAGCCGGCCCGGCGCAGCCACCCGGGGCGGCCGGCCCGGCGCTGCCGGCGCCCCTGGCGGGCGCTGCCCGCGGTTGACCAGCGCCTGCCGCTGCCCGAGAATCGGGGTCCTGGATTCGCACCCAGCAACGGGTCGCCGTCCGGCGGCGTACGACAGGCTCGGGGGGAGGACAGAGGATGAACACCGGTCTCCGGCAGACGGCTCGCGGCCTGGCGGCCGTGAGCCTCGCGCTCGCGTTTTGCGGCTGTGAGGGGGACGGCGGGGTGTCCGCCGACGCCGCCGGGGCGTCCGACGCCGGCGCCGATCCGGCAGACGGCTACGAGCCGCCACCCCACGCCGTCGCGGTCTGGAACCAGGCCTACCAGGAGAACTACGCCGCCGACGACGTGAGCGCCATCCTGGCGGGCGCCCATGACGGCTACGTCCTCATCGATCCGTTCGGGTCGGCCGAGGCCCGCGCCGCCATCCCGCAGCTCGCCGCGGCCGGCAACACCGTGGGCTGCTACATCAGTTCGGGGACTTGCGAGGACTGGCGCGCCGACTTCGGCGAGATGCAGGCGTACTGTGTGGGCACCGCCTGGGGCGAGTGGGCCGGCGAGTACTTCGTCGACGAGACCGCGGCAGGGCTCGTCGCCCTCATGCAGCGCCGCATCGACGCCATGGCCGGCTGGGGCTGCGATCTCGTCGAGTTCGACAACATGGACTGGGCGTTCGACGACGAGAACCGCCAGCAATACGGCTTCACGGTCACGCCCGCCGAGGCCATCGACTACAACCGGACGCTGTGCGACTACGCCCGCGGCCAGGGTATGGGCTGCATGGCCAAGAATACGACCGAGGGCGCCACGGGGTTCGATGGCGTGACCTTCGAATCCTACGTCGCCGGCACCGATCCGGGCCGCGACTGGTGGCCGCACGAGGAACTGCAAGACTTCCTCGATGCGGGCAAACTGGGCATCGTCGTCCACTACGACGAACCGAACTGCGACGACGTCTACGCCGCCTACCGGCAGGCGTATGGCGTCGCCCTGTCCTTCGTCTGCGAGGACCGGGGCGCCGAGGCCTACCGGCACTATGAGCCATAGGACCCAAGGCCCGCGCGAGCGGCAGCAGGTCGATCGAGTCGCCGAGCCCAAGCCGATGGCTCCGGAGCAGCGGGCGTTCGGCCGCGAGGCGCGGCCGGCCGGGCCGGGGCGGGCGCCCGGCCAGGGCCCGCGTACGTTCCAGGACCACCGCCCAGGCGCCCGCGACGTGCTGCGCGTACGCGTCAGGAGTGCCGACCGCGCTGCCGAGGCTGCGGAATCCGACTCGCTCGTTCGTCACGAGCGACTTTCCGGCCCAGGCCGCGGCCAGCGCCTCGGCGCCAAAGGGCAGCGGGCGGCCCGGCAGATAGACGGCCGTGCCGGCCGCGGCCAGGATCTCGCGGCGCAGTTCGGCCTGGGGCACGTACGGCACGAGCGGCCAGGTGGCGGGCCAGGCGGGGTCGGCCGGGGTGGGCCCCTCCGCGTGCAGCACGAACGTCGTGTCGCCGCTCGGGCGCGTGCCGACGGCGCAGAAACTGTCGCCGGGCTCACTCGGCGCTGCGGCCGATGAGCGCATCGAAGTGGGTCTTGATGAAGGCGTCGGTCTCCTCCGGCGGAACGCTCTGCTCGACGATGGCCCCGTCTTTCGAGAAGGACACGACGTTTTCGGGGCAGGGCGGGTCGCCGACCGCGAAGCCCTTGCGGGCGAGTTGCCGGCCGTCCTGGGCCGCGTACAGGACGACTTCCTGGTCGCTGACGTAGTGCGGCGCCATGATTTCCTTGTCGCCGCCCGCTTCCCTGTACGGGCCGCACTCCCCGATCTTCCGGCGCTCCTGGCTTCGTACGACGGCGACCATGGCGGTGTCCGCCAGCGTGCCCGTGCCGAGCGCGCGCACGATTTCGTTGCCCGTTCCGCCCTTGTCCGCGATCACGAGCGCGACAGCCCTGTCGGGGTTCGCGGGGCGCTTGGCCCAGGAGAGCGGTTTGCCCTGCTCCAGGTCCCGCGCAATCTGCGCCCCGACCTGCGCGCCGCCGCCGGCGTGCAGGTCGACGGTGACGCGGCTCTCTTTGGCGGCCCCGCCGGCCCGAACGCTGACCGCGAGTTCGACGGGCGCCAGCCCGAGGAGTGAGCCATCCCGGCGGTCCACGGGCAGAGCGGCCAGCAACTCGGCGAGGCCGATTCGGGCGACCAGGGGCAGGCCCTTGTCGGGCGCGTCGACGGGGGGCAGTTCGGCGCCCCCGAGCGTGACCGTGGCACCGCGCGTCGCCACGTAGGACAGAGCGATGCGTCCCTGCTCGTCGAGATCGCAGCCCAAGGCATCGCGGAACCATTCGCCTTTGAACTTGTGAGCGTCGTAGTACGAATCGCTCTTGCAATCGATCGCGAAGAAGGCGGGCGCGGGGTCCGGCTTGGCGGGAACCGCGAAGGTCAGGTCAGTCGAAGCCGAATCGCCGCCCCGTTCGACGGTGGCCGGCCAGGTTGTCGACCCGGCCGCGAGCCCCGCCAGGGGGAAGGCGAAACACGTCCGGTTGCCCTCTACCGTCTGGGTGGCGCCGTTGACGGTGTAGGTTGTCTTCGTGCCGGGCTTGAGTTCGGACCACACTTCGACCACCACCGAGTCGCCCCGGATCTCGGCCTTGCCCCCAAACTTCAAGTCGGTGCAGCCCGCCAACGGGCACGCCCCGAGCGCGAGGGCCACAAGCAAGAATGGTCTCATCCACCGCTCCGTTTGCTCCGGCCGCGGGCGTACCCGGTGTTCGCGTCCGCGGATCCGGGCGCGCCCCCCGCCGACAGTGGCTTCTGCCAGGGCGCCGCGGCGGCGTCAAGGGCGCCCTGCCCGGGGGACGAGCGGTTTTCGGTGTGTGTCCCACTCGACCCGCCCGACCCCCTGGCGGCCATCCGCTTTCGCATGGAGCAGCCAGGACTGACCCGCAAGAACCTGGAGCCGCTGATTGGCAGCCGGGCGCGCGTTTCCGAGGTCCTGTCCGGCAAACGTCCGCTGCCCCTGCCGATGACTCGCCGCCTGCGGCGCAGCCTCGGCATTTCGGCCGACGTGCTGGTCGGGGACGAGGCGCGCTGCGCGGGCGGCCGAAGGGCCCCCGGGCCACCGCAACCCCTGTCCTCCCCGGCCCTCGCGGGACGTGTGCCCCGTAGGGGCGGCGCGCAACCGCCGGTCAGACAGCGAATCCGCGCCGAGATCGCTTGCGCCTCGGCGCAAACGGGGGGCCGACGTCGCCGGCCACGGCCGGATCGGGCCCTGAGGTGGCCGGCAGACGGGGATTGCGACGACGGGGCCGGCCGGCCGGCCGGCTTCCGTCGCGTGTGCAGACGGACGACTTCCGCTCGAGCCCGGTCGTGCTCGACGACCTCCCGCCCGCCGTCCAGCGGGTCCGAGTGCGCAGGAGCGACGGCGCCGGCCGCACGGACGCCGACGGAGTACCCGCGCGACCCCGGATACCCATTCGCCTTCCTTCGGATACCCTTGTTGCCGGCGTCGCTCCCCGCTGCGGCGTACCCTCAGGACGCCTCGGGGCATCGCTCCTCGGCGCCTCGGCATCCTTTGAGAGGCAACTTGGCATGAACCGGGCTGGGCCCTACCCCCAGCCCCCGCCCGAAGGAAGGGAACGCATGCTTGCAGACGAACCGGTCGCGGACGTGTTCGCCCGCGCCTTCCGCGCGGCGCTGAGCCGGCCCGAGAGCCTCGCCCGCTTCGACGACGTGCTGCCCGTATACTGGGGCGGCGCGCGGCTCAACGAATGGCTGACCATCACGCTCGGCCGCCAGGCGGGCCCGATCGACCTGCGCGACGTGGTCGGGCCGCTGCTCCGCCGGCCCTACCGGCTCGACGCCGAGCCGGCCCCGGCGGGCGCAAGTCGGGCGCGCCCGGCGACGGCCCCGCGCACCTACGTGGCCGGGGCGGGCAGCCGCACCATCCGCATCGCGAAAGGCAGTCTCACCCTGCTCGTCGGCGGCACGGTGCGCCGGGGTCCGTGCGACGACCACGGCCAGCAGGACGCCATCGTCGCGGTCTTCGCCGGGCCGCTCGCCCAGCTCGTGGCGGCGTTGCACAACGAACGCTGGACCGACACGCCGTTCGAAGAAGGCCCGGGCCGCACCGTGTGCGGCGACGACGCGCGCCGGGAGTTGCGCCGGCTCAGCGAGTGCACGGTGGGGCTCGAAGTCGAGGCCGACTTTTTCCCGGGCGGGCGCATCGACCTCTACGGCGTGGGACAGCGGGAGCCCTTCTACTACGCCTATGCCCGCGAGCGCGCGCCGCAGCGCGTATGGCTGCGGCCGGGGCACTACCGGCTGCGTGCGCGGGTGGCTGCGGCCTCGCTGCCGGGCTGCCCGCTCGGCCCCTGGGCCGGGCGCGACACGGTGGTCTGGACCTCGCCGGTCTTCCCCTTCGAGGCCCCCGAACCCGGCATCTACCGCCTGCGCGTCGCCGCCCCCGAGGCCGCCCGGGCGCTCAGCGAGTCCGAGGCGCTCTACCTTGCAACCCGCGGCGCGAGCCCGAAGCCGCGCCCGCGCGAGAACTTGGAGGTCACGTTCCTCCGCCACACGCCGCTGCCGCCGCGCGGGCGCGGGCGCCGGCCCGCCTCGGCACCCGCCGGACGAACGGAAAAGCGGGCGGACGAGTAGCCTGGCGGGCGGCCCCCAGCGGGCCCCGACGGCGCGCGGCGGCCCGTTCGGGCGCCGCCGGCTGTGCGGGCGACGCGACCCACTCTATGAACACCCTGTCAGGGCCCGGTCCAGTCGTGGCCGGCGACGTCGGCCCAGGGCAGCACGGTGGCCGTGGCGCGTCGCTGGCGCTCGCCGCCGGCATAGACGACGATGCGCTCGACGTCGGGCAACAGCGGATCGGCGCGCGCCGTGGCCGCGAAAACCTCGAGTGCCGCGAAGAAGTCCGGCGCAACCGTGGCCGCCGACTTCACCTCCACGGCCAGCAGGCGCTCGCCGAGCGGCAGGAGCGCATCGACTTCGCCGCCCCGGCGATCGCGGTAGTAGGCAAGCGCCGCGGGCTGCCCGCGGTGCCATCGCGCCTTCAAGATCTCGGCGATGACCCACGACTCGAAGATGGCGCCGCGCAGCGGGTGCATTCGCAGTTGCTCGGGCGTGCGGATGCCGAGCAGGTAGCAGGTGAGCCCGGAGTCGAGGACGTGCAGCTTCGGGGTTTTGACGAGGCGTTTCGTGACGTTGGCGTGCCAGGCCGGCAGGCGGTGGACGAGGTGGCTCGTTTCCAGCACCGACACCCAGGCCTGAGCCGTCACGTGGGTGACACCGGCGTCGGCTCCAAACGCCGAAAGGTTGAGCAGCTGGGCGGTGCGACCGGCGGCCAGTTGCACGAAGGTCTGGAACTTCGTGAGGTCGGCGACCTTGAGGAGCTGGCGCACGTCGCGTTCGACGTACGTGGCCACGTAGGAACTGTACCACTCGTGCGGCTGCAATCCGCGGTCGAAGACGGCCGGGTAGCCGCCGCTCAGCACCACGCTCCAGACGTCGCTCGGCGCGCCGGGGAAGCGCCTGAGTTCGTCGAACGAAAGCGGCAGGAGTTGCAGGACTGCGGCCCGGCCCGCGAGCGACTGCGATGCGGCGCCGAGCTGCGTGAAGTTGCTCGACCCGGAGAGCACGTAGCGCCCGCGCGTCGGTCGCTCGTCGACGGCCACCTGCACGTACGAGAGGAGTCCCCCCAATTCCCCACCTATCTCCCGTTTCGCGAGCGGATCCGGGCCCAATTGCGGTGTCGGCTGCACCAATTTGGTGCTCGACGTGGCGCTGCCACGCCTCCGCCCAAATCGGCTTGCCTCCTTGCACTTGGACCCGCCTCCACTCGCTCGGACCAAGTCGCAGGTGGGCAATTGGGGAGTTCCGGAACCCGTTGCACCTCATCGATCACGGCGCCGTCGGGGTATTCGGCCAGGAATGCGCGCGGGTCGGAGCGCGCGTACTCGCGGACGTCGGGGGCTTCGAGCGAGACGTAGGGCTGGTCCGGAAACGCCATCCTGCAGAGTGTCGTCTTGCCTGCCTGCCGGGGTCCGGTGAGGGTCGCGACGGGGAACTTCTGGGCCAGGTTCGTAAGCGTTGCCTGGAGAGTGCGGGTGACGTTCATGGCCGCACGCCGCCCGGCCAGGGGCCAATTGTCAATCCGATTTTCAATCAGCCCGGCCGGCTGCTCCCGGGGCCGCCGGCGTGCTCGGGCCGCGGGTCGCGGGTGCGCGGCCGGTCGCCGCCCCTGCGGCCGTGAGCCCGAACGCAGCCTGCCAACCGCGGGCCCGCAAGTCGGGTTGACGGACACGACAGTCCCCGCCTGAGCCCCCGAAAGCGCCCCCAGCGCCTCTCCAAAAGCGTTTCATTCCAATCGGTTCTCGGCCGCGGCGGCCGCACACCCCAGATCCGGGGTGCGGCCACCCCGGTTGGCGGTTTTGCGAAAGAGTCGCATTGTGCATTTTCAATGAGTTACGCGATTTCGGGGCGCTGGCACGCATCTTGATTTGGGCTCCGCCAGCGCGTGCCTGAAAACAAGAGCCCCGCCGAAGTCAGCGGGGCGTTCCGTGGCGCGCCAGAGGAACCCAACGTGGCCTCGCAGATGGTTTCAGAACCCGCCCTCGCCGCCCTGGCCGCCCCGGTTGTCCCGGCCGCGGCTCCCGCACCCGCCGTTTTGCCCCACGGCGATGCCTGCGCCCGTTCGAACGATCCTGCCTGAATACCCGCCGCCCCCGCCGCCCGGCCTCGCGCTGCGCGCGCGAGGCCGGGACGGCGGCCCGCCTGTTGGCCTACGCCGCGGCCAACGTTCTCTACCCTGTCGTCAACCGGCGCCATATCGAGCGCCGGCCCATCATCCTCACGACCAACAAGCAGGCGACCGAATGGGGCAGCGTCCTGCACGACCCCGACCTCGCGGTCGCCATCCTCGACCGCGTGCTTCACCACGTACGGCTCACCGCCCACGACGGACCGTCCATTCGAAGTCCCAATGCAGGGCCCGGTCTCGACGCTTCGCCGAACGTGGACAGAATTTCCGGAACTTCGACGACAGACTGGACGGAACCCTCAGCTGGTCGAGCCGTAGAAACCGGCGCGTTCGAGGGCCTGTTCGATCGGCGGGTTTCTCGCGAGCAAACTCGGGTCGAAAGCCAGGTCGGCGTCGGTCGTGTACTCGGCCACGCCGAGGTCGGCGTCACCGGTGTGGAGGTAGATCGCCTGCGCGCCGACCAGGATCGTGGCGTCCCGGTGCTCACCAAGCGCCTCGAGCGCGTCGAGGAGGACTCGGCGCGCGATCGCGTAGAGCTCATCCACGCCACAGCGCCTCGTGCGCGGCCATCCAGTCCATCAGCGCCTCGGCCTCCGCGGGCGAGCGGCCCGGGCCGGAGAGCAGATCGGCCACGACCAAGGGCAGCCGCGCGTTGCGCAGGCCGTCGCGATCGTTAGCCCGCTCGAACAGCGAGCTATCGTCGGGCTGCAGAAGAACGACGTTGGCGCCGGCCTCGGCGTCTCGGAGCCCCAGCGCCTGGGCAGCGACCTCCGCATCCTCGACGTAGACCGAGACGAGGCGGGTGGGCGACACGGGGGCGACGCTCGCCGCGACCGCACTCCCGGTGACGAGGTAGGGAAAATCAGCGCCCCGGAGTCTATCCAGGAGGCTCTTCAACCCGCGCGGCGCGAGCCACGTGCTCGCCGTGGTTCGGCTCTCGATCGGCGCTTCATCGGACCAACGGAGCAGCAGTTTCCGCCAGTCGACGCGCTCGACGCGGCCGCGTCGGGTTCTGTCCACCACGGCCTCGCGGTCGAGCATGCCGAGCAGGCGGGACACGTAGCCGGGATCGGTGCCGGCGGCGGCCGCGAGATCCCGAACACCGATGGGTGGCGTCGAACCGGCAAGAGCGCACACCACGCGCCCGGCCTTGCCCCCCCGCAGCGTGAGGCGGCGCTCCTCGGGCCAGGGGTTGGAGTCGGCGCCGCTCGTCACGATGTAGAGCCCCGGCTCGTCGAGCACGATGCGTACGTTTCCGGTCTGGTCGACGTAGTTCAACCCCTCGTCTTCGAGGACCTGGCGCACGCTTCGCGAGAGGTAGGGCGCCGTCGCGAGCAGTGGGCGTTCCTTTGGGAGCTGCCTCGCCGCACGGGGATCGGGCCGTTTGATGGGCGACAGCAGGAGCTCGCCGGAACGCCCCTCCTTCGAGGTGATGCGCAGCCGCCGGGTCCGCGATGACACGCCGACGATCTTGGCGCCCCACCCGGGCGGGAGACGGTCCTGCACCGTGCGGGTGGCTTTGGTGATGAAGATGTTGTCCGAGGACGTCATGTTGCCCGCCTTGTGCAACGCAGCCGATCGGTGCAACGATCGGCACGCATGTTGTCTATCTTGGTGCTGTTGCCCAAGCCGTGCAACAACATTGTTCTGGGCAACGTCCGAGCGCCGATGCTGGCAGGTCCGGGCCAGGGTCCCTTCCTTGCGTCGCAGGCTCGAAAGGACTTCCTGAGCGGCGTCGTGCGGCGCTACCACTGTCGTCCGCTGCTCAGCCGGCCGCACTTCGCCCCGTTGCAGGACCCGGCGTTCTTCCGCCAGGTGCGGGTCGATCCCGGCGGATACGGCGTCTCCTGGAACCACGAGGTCGACCTCAGCGAGTACGAACTCTGGACGAATGGCCGCCCCGCGTCCTGACATCGTTCCGGCCCGCCCTGCTCGCGGCCGCCCAAAGCCGCGCGATCCCCTTTGGCTGCGGCCTCATGGCCTCCTGC
>CAYRCM010000166.1:0-13456 GCA_964422715.1 uncultured Myxococcales bacterium
AGCACGCGCCGGCCCCGCCGCCGCCGTTGCCGTAGTGCACGCCGGCAATGCCGATGCCGCCGGCCCCGCTGCCGCTGCCCGCCGTGGCCCCGCTCGCGGAGCTGTTCGACCCGAAGCCGCCGCCGGCCCCACCCGCGCGGCCCGTGCCGCCGGCCACCGGGCTGCCCGAGGCCGTGGCGTCGCCGCCGTCGCTGCCCCGCGCCTGCACGACGCCGTTCACGAGCGAATCGGCCGAGGCGACAATGACGAGCGCGTTGCCGCCCTCGACGCTCACCGTGACCCCCGTCGCGACGTCGAAGCCGGCGACCGCGAAGACGCCGAGGGTGGGCCCACCCGACTGGGGCAGCGTCTGGAAGTGGATGCCCGAGATGAGCCCCGTGCCCGCCGCGCGGTAGCCGTCGATGGCCCCGGTGTCGGTGTGGATGGTGGTGTTGCTCGCAATCGTGAGCCGCGCCTCGCCGAGCCAGAGCGTCTCGGGCGGCACGTTCGAGAGGTCGATGCAGGCCGTGTCGTCGACGAGCTCGTCGCAATCGTTGTCGAGGCCGTCGCACAGTTCGGGCGCGCCCGTGTAGACCGTGGGGTCGCCGTCGTCGCAGTCGCCGGCGGCAGCGACGTAGCCCGTGGGCGGCGTGCAGCCCGGGGCCGTGGCCGTGGGATCGCCCCGGCCGTCGCCGTCGAGGTCGCGGTAATAGGTCGTGGCATCGACCGCATCCGGCTCGTCGGTGGCCGCGTCGCAGTCGTTGTCGATGCCGTCGCAGCGCTCGTCGGCGGCATGGTGCACGAGCGGGTCGAGCGGTGCGCAGTCGCTCAGGTCGGGGTCGGCGTCATCGTCGTCGTCGTCGTCGCAGGCATCGCCCTGCCGGTCGCCGTCGGTGTCGCGCTGGTTCGCGTTCGGCGTGCGCGGGCAGTTGTCGACGCCGTCGGCCACCCCATCGCCGTCGTCGTCGCCGTCGCACACGTCGCCCTGCCCGTCGCCGTCGAGGTCGGCCTGGTCGCCGTTCGCGTGGAGCGGGCAGTTGTCGGCCCCGTCGAGCACCCCGTCGCCGTCGTCGTCGCCGTCGCAGGCGTCACCGAGATCGTCGCCGTCGGTGTCGGTCTGGCCCGGGTTGAAGGTCTGCGGGCAGTTGTCGGTGGTGTCGGGGACGCCGTCGCCGTCGTCGTCGTTGCTGCACGCGTCGCCGACCCCATCGCCGTCGGTGTCGCGCTGCGTGGGGTTGGCGACGAGCGGGCAGTTGTCGACCCCGTCGGCCACCCCGTCGTTGTCGTCGTCGCCGTCACAGGCGTTGCCCTGGCCGTCGCCGTCGCTGTCGGCCTGGTCGGCGTTGACCGTGCGCGGGCAGTTGTCGACGCTGTCGGCCACCCCGTCGCCGTCGTCGTCGCTATCGCAGGCATCGCCCTGCCCGTCGCCGTCGAGGTCGGCCTGCGTCGGATTGGCCGCGCGCGGGCAGTTGTCGGCCCCGTCGAGCACCCCGTCGCCGTCGTCGTCGCTGTCGCACGCGTCGCCGAGATCGTCGCCGTCGGTGTCGGTCTGGTCGAGGTTGGGCACGAGCGGGCAGTTGTCGACCCCGTCGGCCACGGTGTCGCCGTCGTCGTCGCCGTCGCACGCGTCGCCGCGGAGATCGAGGTCGGTGTCGCGCTGGTCGGGGTTCGGGTTGAGCGGACAGTTGTCGGCCCCGTCGGCCACGCCATCGCCGTCGTCGTCGCCATCGCACGCGTCGCCGAGCCCGTCATCGTCGGTGTCGAGTTGGCTCGGGTTCGCGTTGACCGGGCAGTTGTCGCTGCCGTCGGCCACCCCGTCGCCGTCGTCGTCGCCGTCGCACGCGTTGCCGAGCCCGTCGCTGTCCGTGTCGGTCTGGGCCGGGTTCACGACGAGCGGGCAGTTGTCGGCCCCGTCGGCCACCCCGTCGCCATCGTCGTCGCTGTCGCAGGCGTCGCCCTGCCCGTCGCTGTCGGTGTCGAGTTGGCTCGGGTTGGCCGCGAGCGGACAGTTGTCGGCCCCGTCGGCCACCCCGTCGCCGTCGTCGTCACCGTCGCACACGTCACCCTGGCCGTCGCCGTCGGTGTCGCGCTGGTTCGGGTTCGGGGTGAGGGGGCAGTTGTCGGCCCCGTCGACGAGCCCATCGCCGTCGTCGTCGCTGTCGCAGGCATCGCCGAGGTCGTCGCCGTCGGTGTCGGTCTGCGTCGGATTGGCCGTGAGCGGGCAGTTGTCGCCGCCATCGGCCACCCCATCGCCGTCGTCGTCGCCGTCGCACGCATCGCCCGCGCCGTCGTCGTCGGCATCGGCCTGACTGGGGTTGAAGACGACGGGGCAGTTGTCGCTGCCATCGGGGATGCCGTCGCCATCGTCGTCATTCGTGCAGGCGTCGCCCACCCCGTCGCCGTCGGTGTCGGTCTGCGTCGGATTGGCCGTGAGCGGGCAGTTGTCGCCGCCATCGGCCACCCCATCGCCGTCGTCGTCGCCGTCGCACGCATCGCCCGCGCCGTCGTCGTCGGCATCGGCCTGACTGGGGTTGAAGACGACGGGGCAGTTGTCGCTGCCATCGGGGATGCCGTCGCCATCGTCGTCATTCGTGCAGGCGTCGCCCACCCCGTCGCCGTCGGTGTCGGTCTGCGTCGGATTGGCCGTGAGCGGGCAGTTGTCGCCGCCATCGGCCACCCCGTCGCCGTCGTCATCGCCGTCGCACGCGTCGCCCGCACCGTCGTCGTCGGTGTCGCTCTGGCCGGCGTTGACGGTGAGCGGACAGTTGTCGACCGCATCGGCCACGCCATCGCCGTCGTCGTCCGGGTCGCACACGTCGCCGCGCTCGTCGCCGTCGGTGTCCCGCTGGTCGGCATTGGGCGTCAGGCTGCAATTGTCGGCGGGGTCGAGGACCCCGTCGCCATCGTCGTCGCCGTCGCACGCGTCGCCTTGGCCGTCGCCGTCGGTGTCGCGCT
Source organism: uncultured Myxococcales bacterium (assembly GCA_964422715.1). Taxonomy (GTDB): domain Bacteria; phylum Myxococcota_A; class UBA9042; order PWKZ01; family CAYRCM01; genus CAYRCM01. The sequence continues at coordinate 2,935 of CAYRCM010000166.1, forward strand.
GGTCGGCGTTCGGCGTCCGCGCGCAGTTGTCGGCGGGGTCGGCCACGCCGTCGCCGTCGCCGTCGCCGTCGCACCCGTCACCCCGCCCGTCGCCGTCGAGGTCGGCCTGATCGGGGTTCGCGACGGTGGGGCAGTTGTCGCTGCCGTTGGCCACCCCGTCGCCGTCGCGGTCCGGGTCGCAGAGGTCGCCCACGTTGTCGCCGTCGGCGTCGGCCTGGTCGGGGTTCGCGATGAGGGGGCAATTGTCGCCGCCGTCGGCCACCCCGTCGCCGTCGTCGTCGGCGTCGCAGGCATCGCCGCGGCCGTTGCCGTCGGTGTCGGTCTGGGCCGGGTTCATGACCGTCGGGCAGTTGTCGGCGTCGTCGGGCACCCCGTCGCCGTCGTCATCGTCGGCGCAGACGTCGCCCACGCCGTCGCCGTCGCTGTCGGTCTGGTCGGGGTTGACGACGACCGGACAGTTGTCGGTCGCGTCGAGCACCCCGTCGTCGTCGTCGTCGTCGTCACAGGCGTTGCCGGCCCCGTCGCCGTCGCTGTCGGCCTGGTCGGGGTTGAAGGCCGCGGGGCAGTTGTCGGCGAGGTCGGGCACCCCGTCGCCGTCGCCGTCGCCGTCGCAGGCGTCGCCCTGCCCGTCGCCGTCGCGGTCGGCCTGGTCGGCGTTCGCGACGAAGGGACAGTTGTCGCCGCCGTCGGCAACGCCGTCGTTGTCGTCATCGGCGTCGCAAACGTCGCCCAACCCGTCGCCGTCGCCGTCGGCCTGGCCGGCGTTCGGCAGACGCGGGCAGTTGTCGGCGAGATCGGCCACGGTGTCGCCGTCGTCGTCGCCGTCGCAGGCGTCGCCCTGCCCGTCGCCATCGAGGTCGGCCTGGTCGGGATTCGCCACGAGCCGGCAGTTGTCGGCGCCGTCGGCGAGGCCGTCGTCGTCGTCGTCGTCGTCGCAGGCGTCGCCGCTGCGGTCCTGGTCGGCGTCGGCCTGAGCGGGATTCGCGACGAGCGGACAGTTGTCGGCCTCGTCGGGCAGGCCGTCGTCGTCGTCGTCGCCGTCGCAGGCGTCGCCGAGCCCGTCGAAATCGCGGTCGACCTGGTCGGGATTCGCCACGAGCAGGCAGTTGTCGTACGGGTCGAGCACCGTGTCGTTGTCGTCGTCGAGGTCGCACGCATCGCCCTCGCCGTCGCCGTCGTTGTCGCTCTGGCGGGGGTTCATGAAGCGCGGGCAGTTGTCGTCGCCGTCGGCCACCCCGTCGTCGTCGTCGTCGAGGTCGCACGCGTCGCCCAACCCATCGCCGTCGAGGTCTTCCTGGGCGGGGTTGACGGCCTGCGGGCAGTTGTCGACGCCGTCGGGCACACCGTCGCCGTCGTCGTCGGGGTCGCACGCGTCGCCCAACCCGTCGCCGTCGACCCCGTCGAGTTGGTCGGGGTTGTAGACGAACCGACAGTTGTCGGCCGGGTCGAGCACCCCGTCGTCGTCGTCGTCGGGGTCGCAGACGTCGCCCTGCCCGTCACCCTCGGCATCGGCCTGGTCGGGGTTGCTGATGGTCGGACAGTTGTCTTCGCCGTCGGGGATGCCGTCACCGTCGTCGTCGTTCGCGCACGCATCGCCGATGCCGTCGCCGTCGCCGTCTTCCTGGCCGGGGTTTGCGACCCGCGGGCAGTTGTCGGTGCCGTCGGCCACCCCGTCGTCGTCGTCGTCGGGGTCGCAGACGTCGCCCAACCCATCGCCGTCGGCATCGGCCTGGTCGACGTTCCAGAGGAGCGGACAGTTGTCGACCTCGTCGCCCACGACGTCGTTGTCGTCGTCGCCGTCGCAGGCATCGCCGCGGCCGTCGAAATCGGTGTCGGTCTGGAGCGGATCGGCGTCGCGCGGGCAGAGGTCCTCGTCGTCGGGGATGCCGTCGGCGTCATCGTCGCCGTCGCAGGCATCGCCCGCGCCGTCGCCGTCGGTGTCGAGTTGGGTCGGGTTCTCGTCGCGCGGGCAGTTGTCGCCGTCGTCGTCGACCCCGTCGCCGTCATCGTCGGGGTCGCAGGCGTCGCCCGCGCCGTCGACATCGAGGTCGAGCTGCGTCGGATTGGCCACCTGCGGGCAGTTGTCGATGGCGTTCGGCACCCCGTCGCCGTCGTCGTCGCCCGCGCACGCGTCGCCGACCCCGTCGCCGTTGCTGTCGGTCTGGTCGGGGTTGCTCACGAGCGGGCAGTTGTCGACCACGTCGACCACCTCGTCGCCGTCGTCGTCGGGATCGATGCAGTCGGCAAGCGCGTCGCCGTCGGCATTCGGGAAGCCGTCGTCGGCCGTCCCGTCGCAATCGTTGTCGGCGCCGTCGCAGACTTCGGCGGCCGGGGTTGGGGCCTCGCACGCCTCCTCGGCCCCGACGCAGGCGAGCGTGCCCGGGCAACGCCCCCACTCGTTCTCGACGAAGCACGGCAAGGCCGCTTCGGATTCATCGGTGCTGCCGTCGCAGTCGTTGTCGACCCCGTCGCAGGCTTCGGCCGCGGGCAGCGACGCGTCGCAGGCGGTGAGCCCCGCCGCGGCGCAGCTGCGCGTCCCGGTGCACTGGCCGAAGTCGTTCGCCACCGTGCAGGCCGTGCTGGCGCCGGCGCGAATGGCATACGCCGAGCACGTGCAGGCGTCCTCGACGGGTTCGCACAGCGAGATGTCGGCGCCGAGTTCGACCCCGCGGTCGACGCATTCGTAGCCGGCCGGACAGGGCAGCCGTTCGGTGCAACGCGTGGCGCAGAACGATCCGGCAGCGCCGTGCGGCCGGCAGTAGCCGGGCGTGCCGCCGCCGCTCGCCTGGCAGTCGGCGTCGCCCTGGCAGGGGCGGCACAGCGTCAGGTGGGTGGGCAGGCACAGGAATACCGGATCGGTGCCGGCAAACGAGATCTGCTGGCACAGCCACGAGGGGTCGGGGCATTCGGCCACGCAGGGGACGGTGCACACGCGGCCGTCGGGCGCGTCGACGCAGTAGCCCGAGACGCATTCGGCGTTCTCTTCGCACGGCCAGCCGAAGCCGCCGGGCTGCGGCCCCGCGTCGCCGTCGGGAGCCAGGAGGTCCAGGTCGGGGGCGGGCAAGTCGGGCCAGGTGAGGTCGGGGGCCGCGACGTCGTTCGCGGCATCGGCGCCGGAGAGCTCGGGCCCCGCGACGTCGGCTCCGTCGGTGCCGGAGTCGCCGGGCGAGACCTGGACGGAACCCTCCGTGCACGCACCGGCGCACAGGCCGCAGAGGAGCACGATGCCGAAACGCAGAGCGACCGACCGCGACACGCGAGAACCGCTACGCATGGCTGCCTTCCGTACGGTTTGACAGGACGTCGCGCGCCGGCACCGGCGGCGCCGCCCCGACGACCGGGATCCGGGAAAAATGGCCAGCCCCCAGTATGGCGGGCGGACAACCGGGCCGCAAGGCCCTGGGCACGGCGAGCCGGGACGGGTCAGGGTTCGATGACGGAGCGGTTGGGCAGAAGCGGCAGGCGCGGGAGCGTCTGTTTGGGGAATTCGCCGGTCAGCGCATTGAGAAACGCCACGAGGTCATCGGTTTCAGTGTCGCTCAGCGTGCGGTTGAGCTGCAACTTGGCCATGACGCGCACGGCCTCGGCCAGCGTCGGCACGGCCCCGTTGTGGAAGTACGGGGCCGTGAGGGCAACGTTGCGCAGTCCCGAGACGCGCCACATGTTGCGGTCGGCGTCCTGGTTCGTGACCCGGTGCCGGCCGGTGTCCTTGAGGAACGTGTACTTGGCTTCGATTTCGGGGTCGGGGTAGCCGGGAAACACCTGATAGAAACCTTCGCCAAGCGGCAACGTGGGGCCGGCGAACTGCGCCCCGCTGTGACAGCCGCAGCAGCCGAGCGCATCGAAGGCCGCATCGCCGCGCAGTTGAGCCGCGTCGAGCGCCTTCTTCTGGCCGCGCTCGAAGCGCTCATGGGGGCTGTTCGTGGTGACGAGCGTGCGTTCGTAGGCCGCGATGGCGCGGGCCACGTTGTCGATCGTGAGCGGGGTCAACCCGCCGAACACCTTCAGGAATTGCTCGACGTAGCCCGGCACGTGCTTGATGCGGTCGATGACCAGATCGTGGGACGCCATGCCCATTTCGACGGGGTTCGTCATGGGCCCCTTCGCCTGTTCTTCGAGCGTGGCCGCGCGCCCGTCCCAGAACTGCACCGAGAGAAACGCGGCATTCCACACGGTGGGGGCGTTGCGGTCGCCCACCTTGCCGTCGATGCCGACCGACGTGGGCCGGCCGTCGGCGCCATCGGCCATGACGTTGTGGCACGAGTTGCAGGACACCGTACCCGTCTTGGAGATGCGCGGGTCGAAGAAGAGCTGCTTGCCGAGTTCGACCTTGGCGACCGACGACGGATTGTCGGCGGGAACGGGGGGTTCGTTGGGATTGCCCTTGCCGGGCGCCGCGGCCGCGTGGGTCGCGAACGCGGTCACGGCGCAGACGAACGCCGCCGACCAGCCAATGACTCGGCCAAACCTTGTCAACCACCTGCGCATACTGAAGCCTCCTCGGCGCCCGCGCGCCAGCCTGCGGTAGCCCGCGAGGCTTCTACATACCAGAGCCCACCGGGCGCGAGAAGCCCCCCGCCCCGCCGCCCCCGAATGCGGCGAGTGCGCCCGCGCCGCGGCCTGTCCGAAAACCTGGGACGCCTACCAGGCGCTGTTCGGCACGCGCGAGTTCGTCCCGTTTCCCGCGTGAACGCCCGCCGCGCGCAGGCTTGACGGCCCCTGTTGAGCGTGCTTTTCTGCCGCGGCCGGGCGGGGCAGCCCGGCGCGGGAGGACCCCATGGCCACGGCCGTCACCTTCGATCTCTGGGACACGCTCATCATCGACGACTCCGACGAACCCGTGCGCGCGGCCCGCGCGCTGCCCACCAAGCGCGAGACGCGGCGCCGGCTGCTGCACGCGGCGCTCCATGCCGAGACGCCCATCGCGTACGAAACGGTGGCGCTTGCCTACGATGTCGCCGACGCGGCCTTCAACAAGGTGTGGCACGACCAGCTCGTCACCTGGACCGTGCGCGAACGACTGGGCGTGCTGCTCGCCGGGCTCGGCCGCACGTTGCCCGAGCCGGCGCTCGCGACCCTCGTGCGGCAGCACGAAGACATGGAACTCGACCCGCGCCCGCGCTTTGCCGACGGGGCCGTCGAGGCCGTGCGCACGCTCGCCCGCTCGTACAAGCTGGCCGTCATCTCCGACGCCATCTTCTCGCCGGGCCGGGCGCTGCGCGAGTTGCTCGCCGGCGCGGGCATTCTCGACGCGTTCTCGGCCTTCGTGTTCTCCGACGAAATCGGCGTCTCCAAGCCCGACCCGGCGGCGTTTGTGGCCGCGGCAAAGGGCCTCGGCGTTGCCGTCGGCGACCTCGTGCACGTCGGCGACCGCGAGCACAACGACATCGCCGGGGCGCAGCGGGCGGGCGCCCGGGCCATTCTCATCACGGCCATCAAAGACCGCCGCGGCGGCGCGCAGACGGCCGCCGACGCCATCTGTACGTCTCACGCCGAACTTCCGGGGCTCGTCGACCGCCTGGCGGCGGCGCGCTGAGTCCCCTTTCGCACCCCTCACGGGAGGTACAGCACCCATGGCACAGGGAGCGCACTTTCTCATCATCGACGGGTACTCGCCCGAGGGCCGCGCCGAACTGACGTCCGGCGGGGCGTCGCGGGCCTGCGACTGCTTCTCGCGCATGCTGCTCCAGTATTTGCCTACGGCCTCGTTCGACAATGTCTTTCCGGCCGACGGCCCCGATTTCCTGCCGCCCGGGCGCGAACTGTCCGACTACGCAGGGGTTTTGTGGACGGGTTGCAGCCTCACCATCTACCACGACCACGACCCGCGGGTCGTGCGCCAGATCGAACTGCAGAAGCAGCTCTACGAGGTCGGCGTCCCCTGCTTCGGCAGCTGCTGGGCCATCCAGATGGCGACGTTTGCCGCGGGCGGCGAGGTGCGCGTGAACCCGCTCGGCCGCGAGATGAACATCGGCCGCAAGATCGCGCTCACCCCCGAAGGCCGCGGCCATCCCATGTATGAGGGCAAGGTGTCGGTTTTCGACGGCTTCGTGAGCCACGACGACGAGGTCACGCGGCTGCCGCCCGGCGCCGTGCTGCTTGCCAGCAACCGCTGGAGCCCCATCCACGCGGTGTCGGTCACGCATCGGCGCGGCACGTTTTGGGCCACGCAGTACCACACCGAATACGACCTGCACGAAATGGCGCGGCTCATGTTCTGCCGCGTCGACAAGCTCGTGAAACTCGGCTGGTTCCGCACCCGCGAAGAGGGCCTCGGGCTCGTCGATCGGCTCGAAGCGCTGCACGCCGAGCCCACCCGCAAAGACCTCGCCTGGCAGCTCGGCATCGACGCCGACATCCTCGTCGACGCCGTGCGCCAGAAAGAATTTGCGAACTGGCTCGCCCGCCTCGTGCTGCCGCGCCTCGTCGCCCTCGCGCGCGGCTGATTCTTCGGCCGCTGCCGCCGTCCCACACGCCCCTTGCCGTCGTCCGGTCTTGATTCCCGTGGGCGGGTGCCTACCTTTGCGCCTGGCCCCGCAACGCACCGCGCCGCGTCGTCCGCGGCAGGTCCCGCGCCCTTTGGGGCGCCCGGCGGGGCCGGAGGAGGCCCTCATGCGCGTCGATCGTTGGACCGTGAAATCTCGCGAGGCGCTCCAGGCGGCCGATGCGCTCGCCCGGCAACTCGGCCACCAGGAAGTCACCAGCCTGCACATGCTGGCGGCCCTCGTCGACCAGTCCGAAGGCGTGACGCGGCCCATTCTCGAGAAGGCGGGGGTGGCCGCCCAGACGCTCCGCGGCGACGTCAAGCGCGCGCTCGACGGACGGCCCCAGGTGTCGGGCGGCGAGAGTTTCATGGGGCGCGACCTCAAGACGCTCGCCGATGCCGCATTCGCCGAGGCCGACCGCCTCAAGGACGACTACGTCAGCGCCGAGCACTTCCTGCTGGCCCTCGCCGAGCACCCCGAGCTCGAGGCCGGCCGCATCCTCAAGGGCCACGGTCTCAGCGCCGACCGGCTGCGCCAGGCCCTCGTCGACGTGCGCGGCCACCAGCGCGTGTCCGACCCCGACCCCGAGGCCAAGTTCCAGGCCCTCGAACGCTACACGACCGATCTGACGGGGCTCGCCAAACTCGGCAAACTCGACCCGGTGATTGGCCGCGACGAGGAGATCCGCCGCTCCATGCAGGTGCTCTCGCGGCGCACGAAGAACAACCCAGTGCTCATCGGAGCCCCCGGGGTGGGCAAGACGGCCATCGTCGAGGGCATCGCACAACGCATCGCCACGGGCGACGTGCCCGAGAGCCTCGCCGACAAGCGCGTGCTCTCGCTCGATCTGGGCGGGCTCGTCGCCGGTGCCAAGTACCGCGGCGAATTCGAAGACCGGCTCAAGGCTGTGCTGAAGGAGATCACCGAGTCCGACGGCCAGATCGTGCTGTTCATCGACGAGTTGCACACGCTCGTCGGCGCCGGCGCCGCCGAAGGGGCGCAGGACGCCGCCAACATGCTGAAGCCGGCGCTCGCGCGGGGGCAACTGCGCTGCATCGGGGCCACAACGCTCGACGAATACCGCAAACACGTCGAGAAGGACAAAGCACTCGAACGGCGGTTCCAGCCGGTGTACATCGGCGAGCCGAGCGTGGCCGACACGCTGGCCATTCTGCGCGGGATCAAAGAGAAATACGAAGTCCACCACGGCATCCGCATCCAGGACGCGGCGCTCGTTGCGGCCGCGCGGCTCTCGCAGCGCTACATCTCCGACCGCTTCCTGCCCGACAAGGCCATCGACCTCGTCGACGAGGCCGCGAGCCGGCTGAAGATGGAGATCGAGAGCCTGCCCTCCCCCATCGACGACTTGCAGCGCAAGAGCACGCGCCTGCAAATCGAACGCCAGGCGCTGCGCATGGAAGGCGGCAAGGAAAACCAGGAACGCTGCGAAGCGCTCGACCGCGAAATCGCCGAACTCGAAGAAACGCGGCGCGGCATGCAGGCGCGCTGGCAACAGCAGCGCGAACTCGTGCTGGCCATCAAGGGCAAGAAGGCCGAAATCGGCACGCTGCGCACCGAAATCGAGCAAGCGCAGCGCCAGGGCGATCTGCAACGTGCCGCCGAGCTGCAGTACGGCCGGGTGCCGGCTCTCGACCGCGAGGTCGAGCAGTTGCAGGCCGAGCTGCGGCAGTCCCAGGCCGAGGGCGCGTTCCTCCGGGAAGAGGTCACCGACGAAGACATCGCGCTCGTCGTGTCCCGCTGGACCGGCATCCCCGTGGCGCGCATGCTCGAAGCCGAGAGCGCCCGCCTGCTGCACATGGAAGAGAACATCGCACGCCGCCTCGTCGGTCAGGGCGAGGCGCTCGGCCGTGTGGCGCGCGCCATCCGCATGTCGCGGGCCGGGCTCGCCGACCCGAACCGCCCGATCGGCTCGTTCCTGCTGCTCGGCCCGACCGGCGTCGGCAAGACCGAACTCGCGCGCTCCCTCGCCGAGTTCCTGTTCGACGACGAGCGCTCCATGGTGCGCATCGACATGAGCGAATACATGGAGAAACACGCGGTGAGCCGGCTGATCGGGGCCCCGCCCGGCTACGTGGGCTACGACGAGGGCGGGCAACTCACCGAGGCCGTCCGACGCCGGCCCTACTCCGTGATTCTGCTCGATGAAATCGAGAAGGCGCACGCCGACGTGTTCAACGTGCTGTTGCAGGTGCTCGACGACGGCCGGCTCACCGACGGGCACGGTCGCACGGTCGACTTCCGCAACACGATCCTGATCATGACCTCCAACATCGGCAGCCAGTACATCCTCGAACTCGACGACGCCCGCGAACGCGAGCAACTCGTCACGCGCGCGCTGCGTACCGAGTTCCGCCCCGAGTTCCTGAACCGCGTCGACGCCGTGCTCATCTTCAACCGGCTCGACCGCAAGGACCTCGAAGGCATCGTCGACATCCAGGTGCGGCGCGTGCAGGGCTGGCTTGGCGAGCGCGACATCCGACTCGACGTGCTGCCGGCGGCGCGCGCGCAACTGGCCGAACTCGGCTACGATCCGGCCTATGGGGCGCGGCCGCTGAAACGCACGATCCAGACGCAACTGCTGGAGCCGCTCTCGGAGCGCATCATCGCCGGGCAACTCAAGCCCGGCGGCGCCGTGCGGGTCGACTACAAAGACGGGGGTTTCGCGTTCGAGACCGGCGCGGCCGGCTGAGCCGGGCGGGCCGGTTCGGCGCGCCGCGGACGACGGTTCGAGGGTGGGTCTGCGGCATGGGAGCCCGCCGGCAAAGGCTGACAGCGCGGGCAGAAGTGCGTGCCGCGCTGCATCACCCGCGCATAGGCGATGGGTGTGGCGCAACGCGGGCAGGGGCGGCCTCTCTGGCCGTAGACCCGCAGGCGTTCCTGCATGTGCCCGCCCGGCCACACCCAGTCGAGCGACGTGCCCTGCTGTTCGATGGCCTCGCGCAGCACCGCGCGGATGGCCCGGTGCAGACGGGCGACCTCGCCCGCGCTCAGATCGCCGGCAAGCCGCAGCGGATGGAGCCCCGCCCGGAACAGCGACTCGTCGGCGTAGATGTTGCCGAGGCCGGCGATGACCGTCTGGTCGAGGAGCAGCGGTTTCAGCGCGCGCCGCCGGCCCGCGAGCCGCGCGGCGAGGTCGCCCGCGGAAAAGCCGGGGTCGAGCGGCTCCGGGCCGAAGTCGGCCGTGGCCGCGGCAAGACTGGCGGCGTGCCACAGCCGACCGAACTTGCGCGCGTCGACGAACAGCAGCGCGGGCCCGCCATCGAACGTGAAGCGCGCCCGCACGTGCGGCGGCTCCCCGCCTCCGGGCTCGGCCCATTGCAGCCGCCCGCTCATGCGCAGGTGCACGAGCAGCTGCGTTCCGTCGTCGAGCGTGGCCACGAGCCACTTGCCGCGCCGGCCGAGCGCCTGCACCGTGCGGCCGGCGAGCCCGGCCTCGAGCGCGGCGCGACTCGGGGCCGCCTGGCGCGGCCAGCGGACATCGACGGCCACGACGCGCCGCCCGACGAGCCCCGGGCGCAGGGCCCGCACGAGAGTTTCGACTTCGGGCAGTTCGGGCATGCGACCTCCGCGGGCGGCCCGAGGCGGGCGGCCCTTTCGCCAGGCCGGCGGGGGGTGGTACGCTCACCGGCGGCGACCCGATGGTGAAGGAGGGTGCCCATGCCAGACAAGCCCGACGACAACGAGCCGCAGGGTACAAGCCCGAAGCGCGGGCGCACGCGCAAGCCCAAATCGCAGCCGGAGGCAGCCGCGCCCCCCTCGCCCACGGCCGGCGCAACGCGGCCTGTACCGCCGGCGGAGGCCGACCCGGCCGCGTCCGCAGGGCCGGCGCCGGAGGGCAGGACCACGGCCGGCGGGCCGCCACCGCGCCCGGGGCGGCCGACGCGCGCCATCCGCGCGGTCAGCACCGATGCGCCCGCCGGCCGGCGCCGCGCCGTGCGGCCCGCCGGCGAAACCACCGCCCCCGCGGCCCGCACTGCCGCGGCGAACCCGGAGGGGCTCTCCCACATCATGGAGTG
>CAYRCM010000167.1:0-13297 GCA_964422715.1 uncultured Myxococcales bacterium
TCGCGGCGCTCGCCACCTGGCTTGCGGCCGGCAAGTCCGGGCGCACGCGCGACGCGGCGGCCGCGTTGCTCGCCGAGCAGCGCGAGCTCCAGGCCGCCCTGGCCGCCCAGCGCCCGGCCGCCGAAGTGCTGCGCACGCTCGCCGTGCGCGCGGGGTTGCTTGCGTCTGCCGCCACCCCCGCCGCCACCCCCGACCCCATCGCCGAACTGCTCGCGCTGGCGCTTCTCCACGGCGGCCCGCTGCCCGCGTTTCTCGCCTGGGTCGATTTGGCCGAGCCTGCCGACGCCTACGATCCGCGCGCGGAGCGCGTGGCGCTGCTCACGCTGCACGCCGCCAAGGGCCTCGAATTTCCGCTGGTTTTTCTGACCGGTTGCGAGGACGGCCTGCTGCCGTACGCGCATCCCGGCGAAGCCGTCGACCGTGGTGCCGAGGAGCGCCGTCTCTTCTACGTCGGCATGACCCGGGCGCGCCAGCAGCTGGTGCTTACGCGCGCAAGGCGGCGGCGCCTCTTCGGCGTGTCGCGATGCCCGGCGCCGTCGCCGTACCTGGCCGACATCGCGAGCGCCTTCACCGAGTGCGGGGCGCCCCCGGCGGCGAAACCGCGTCCGCGTCCGGCCGCCCCCGCGCCGACCCAACTCGCGCTCTGGTGAGCGCCGGCCGAGGTGCCTGCGATGCTGCTTCACGACGTCACTTGGCCCCTCTCTGCCGAGACGCCGACCTTTCCGGGCGACCCGCCCTTCGCGGCGACCGCCGTCGAACGCGTCGATGCCGCTCGGCCCGGCTCCTATGCCCTCACGGCGCTCGGCCTCACGACGCATACGGGCACGCACGTCGACTTCCCGGCCCACGTCGTGCCGGGCGGGCGCGGGGCCGAGCCGGCCGACCTCGCCCTGCTCTGTGGGCCGGCGCGCGTCGTGGTCGTTCCGGCCGGCAGCGACGACATCTCGGCGGCGTTTCTCGCCGGCCTGGCGCTCGCGGGGGTGGAGCGCCTGCTGTTCAAGACCAAGGGCGCGGGCGGCATGGGCGTTCCGCCGGCGGCGCTCGGGGGGCCCTATCTCAGCGCCGAGGCGGCCCACTACCTTTGCACGCACACGGCCGTCCGGCTCGTCGGCATCGACGACCTCACCATCGAGGCGCCGACCTCGCCGACCCTGGCCGTCCACCGCGCGCTGCTCGGTGCGGAGCCGCCGATTCTCATCGTCGAGGGGCTGCGGCTCGAGGCCGTCGCCGCGGGCGACTACACGCTCTGGTGCTTGCCGCTCGCCCTGGTGGGGCGAGACGGCGCCCCCGCCCGGGCGGTGCTGGTCACCCCGTGACCGGGGTCACACCTCGCCGTTGAGGGCCGGATCTTCGGGGTCGACGTCGGGTTCGTCGAGGGGGCCCACGCAGGGCTCTTCGGCGAGGCAGTCGGCTTTGAAGTCGGGGCGGGCGCGTTCTTCGTCTTCGCCTCGCGAGCGGTATTCCCGGCCGTTGACCCAGTAGCGGGCTCCGCCGGGCTCGATGACCACGGCCACGTCGCCGCCGACGATGTCGCGGGGGTCTACGAAGGCCTCGGCGCGTCGTGCCACGCCGTCGGTGATGAAGATGTCGGCGCGCCGCTTGAGCAGGTCGTAGACGCGCTTCGAGGGGTGGCCGTAGCCATTCTGGCCGGTGGGGAAGATCGCCACTTCGGGTGCGAGCACGGCCTCGAAGCACGGGTTCGTCGAGTTGCCCGAGCCGTGGTGGCTGACGTGGTAGACCTCGACGTCGCCGACGACGCCGGCGAGCCGGCTCTCGATGTCGTTGTACGACGACCCCGAGTTGCCGAACTGGCGCACGACATCGACCCCCGTGAGGTCGCCCGCGATGAACATCTCGAACGGCCCGTAGGTGACCTTGAACGCCAGGCTGTAGTCGTTCTCGGAGGCCGGATACTTCTGCAGGAAGCCGTCGTCGCGCTTGGCCAACTCCAGCAGGCGGCCGTTGCCGTCCTTGGCGACGACGCGCAGTTCGAGCCCCGTGCCCATGTCGAGCGTCTCGCCGAGCCGCGGCACGTACAACTCGCGGACCCGACCGTTTTTGAGCCAATGCTGCGTGGCCCGCTGGAACTTCAGCATGGAGCGCGTGGGATGCGCGTTGGCGAACAGATGGTAGCCGCGCGTGACCAGCCGGGTGGCCGTGATGTTGCGGATGTCGAACAGCCCCCAGAAGCCCGCCGGACGCAACCCGCGGCGGTCGGGGTGGCCGATGTGGTCCTGGTGGTAGTGCGTCACCATCGCGTAGTCGAGGTTGCGGCCGTGCAGGCGCTCGATGACGTCGGCCGCGTGGTGGTAGCGATAGTGGTGGAGTTTGGCGGCCGAGGCCCCCATGTCGATGAGCGCGGCCTTGCCCCGGTGCAGCAGCAGCCCCGCGTCGCCCTGGCCGATGGCGATCTGGATGTAGCAGGGGGCCACGTCGCAGGCCCGCCCCTCCGGGAAGCGGTCCGGCACGATCTCGCCCCGCTTGAGGCAGCTCGACAACGCGAGAACGAGGGCGATGAGCAGCAGGAAGCGGATGCGCACGGCAAAACCCCCGGGGCGGTCCGGTCCGCCGGGCGTTGAGCCTACGGTGTCGGGGCAGCGTTGTCGAGCCGGAACCGGCGGAAGGCGTGTCCGGCGGGGCTCCCCCCGGGGCGGGGCGCCGAGAGCGGCGCGGCCGGCCCGGCGGGCTGGCGGGCAACGCCTACGAGCAGCCCGAGGTGCCGCCGCAGTTCAGGCATTTGTAGCAGGCCCCGTTGCGCACCATCATCGAGCCGCACGAGGGACAAGGCGGGGCATCGGCCTGCGGCTGGAACGTGTTCGGACTGAGCCGTAGTTCCATCTGCCGGTCGCTTGTCGGCCCGGCCCCGGCCCCGCCGTTGCGGGTGCCGTCGTCGGGTACTCTCGCGCCGCCGTTTTGGCCGTCGCCTTCGAGGCTCGGGACGAAACCGAGCTGCGCCATGGCCTCGGGCGAGAGAAACTTGAGTGCCAGCCACCGAAAGATGTAGTCGACGAGCGACTTGGCGATGGGGATTTCGGGGTTGCTCGTGAACCCCGACGGCTCGAAGCGGGTATGCGCAAACTTGTTGACGAGCACTTCGAGCGGCACGCCATACTGCAACGCCAGCGAGACGGCCGTCGAAAACGAGTCCATGAGGCCCGAAATCACGCTGCCCTGCTTGGCCATGACGACGAAGAGCTCGCCCGGGGTGCCGTCTTCGAACACCCCCACCGTGAGGTAGCCCTTGTGCCCCCCAATCGTGAATTTGTGCGTGATGCTGCGGCGTTCGTCGGGCAGACGGCGGCGATAGGGGCGCAGCGCGCGCGGGGACTCGGCCGGGGCCGCCTCGACGGCCGGCGGGCGTGTGGCCGGCTTCTGTTCGCTCAGCATCAGCGGCTGCGTGCGTTTGGAGTTGTCGCGATAGATGGCGACCGCCTTGAGCCCCATGCGCCACGCGGCCCGGTAGGTGTCGACGATGTCGTCGACCGTGGTGTTTTCGGGCAGGTTGACGGTCTTGGAGATGGCGCCCGACAGAAACGGCTGCACGGCTGCCATCATCTTGAGGTGGCCCATGTAGGGGATGACGCGCTCGCCGCCGCGCGGGCGAAACGCGCAGTCGAAGACGGGCAGGTGTTCGGGGTGGAGCCCCGGTGCGCCTTCGATCGTGTCGGCGCGGTCGATGTGTTGCACGATGCCGTCGACCGTGGGGTCGTCGTAGCCGAGCCGGCGGAGCGCCGCGGGCACGGTCTGGTTCACGAGTTTGAGCCGCCCGCCGCCCACGAGTTGCTTGTAGCGCACGAGCGCCATCTCGGGTTCGACCCCGGTGGTGTCGCAATCCATCATGAACGCGATGGTGCCGGTCGGGGCGAGCAGCGTCACCTGCGCGTTGCGGAAGCCGAACGCCGTGCCGAGTTCGATGGCCTCGTCGAAGGCCCGCGCCGCCTCGGGGATGAGGCCCGCGGGGACGCCGTCGCCCTGCACGTGCAGCAACGCCGCGCGGTGCTTGGCGAGGACGTCGAGCATGGGCCGATGGTTCGGCGCGTAGCCGCGAAAAGCGCCGCGTTGTTCGGCGATGCGCGCGGATTGGCGGTAGCCCTCGCCCGTCATGAGGGCCGTCACGGCGGCGGCCATGCTGCGCCCACGGTCGCTGTCGTACGGCATGCCGAGCGCCATGAGCAGCGCCCCCAGGTTGGCGTAGCCGAGCCCGAGCGGCCGGAAGTCGCGGCTCGTGCGCCCGATGGCCTCGGTCGGATAGCTCGCGCGGTCGACCACGATTTCCTGGGCGAGCACGAACAGGTCGACGGCATGGCGGAAGCCGCGCGTGTCGAACGAGCCGTCGGCCTGCAGGAAGCGCAGGAGGTTGAGGCTGGCCAGATTGCACGCCGAGTTGTCGAGAAACATGAATTCGGAGCAGGGGTTGGACGCGCGGATGGGCCCTGCGTTGGGGCACGTGTGCCAGGCGTTGATGGTCGTGTGGAACTGCATGCCCGGGTCGCCGCAGACGTGACTGGCCTCGGCGATGCGCCGCAGCAGGTCCGTCGCGCGATAGCGATCGGCGACCCGCCCGGTGGTGACTTCGTGGGTTTCCCACACGGCGTCGGCATCGACGGCGCGCATGAAATCGTCGCTGACGCGCACGCTGTTGTTGGCGTTCTGGAAGAAGACCGACGAGTAGGCTTCGCCGTTGAACGTGCCGTCGTAGCCGGCGTCGATGAGCGCCCAGGCCTTCTTCTCTTCGTTGGCCTTGGCGTCGATGAACAGCGCGATGTCGGGATGGTCGATGTCGAGGATGACCATCTTGGCGGCGCGCCGCGTCTTGCCACCCGACTTGATGACACCGGCGAAGGCGTCGAAACCACGCATGAAACTGACGGGGCCGGAGGCCTGCCCGCCGCCGCGCAGCGGCTCGCGCGACGAGCGCAGCGACGACAGGTTGGTGCCGGTGCCGCTGCCGAACTTGAAGAGCATGCCTTCGACCTTGGCAAGGTCGAGGATGCTTTCCATGGTGTCGTCGACGGCGTTGATGAAGCAGGCCGAGCACTGCGGGTGCGCCTCGACGCCGAGGTTGAACCAGACCGGCGAGTTGAAGGCTCCGTACTGGTGCAGCAGCAGGAAGGCGAGTTCGTCGTGGAAGGCCGCGGCGTCTTCTTCGCTGCGGAAGTAGCCGTCTTCGAGCCCCCAGGCGACGAGCGTGCCGACGACCCGCCCGACGAGCTGGCGCACGCTGGTCTCGCGTTCGCGCGTGCCGAGAATGCCCCGGAAGTATTTGGAAACCACGACGCTCGTGGCCATCTGCGACCAGGGCCGCGGCACCTCGACGTCGCGCTGTTCGAAGATGGTTTCGCCTTTCTCGTTGCGGATGATGGCGTCGCGTCGTTCCCATTCGAGCGTTGCGTAGACGTCGTGACCCGGCCGCGTCAGCAGGCGTGCGACGGGTAGCCCGCCGCGGATGCGACCGAGCTCACGGCGGGATTCTTCATTGGTCATGCGGCCCCGGAGCTCCGTGGTGAAGGGATTGCCGGCCGGCAGCGAGGTCCCGAATGTGGCCATGATGCGTCCTCCGCAGAGGCCGCGCGCGGCGCGGCGGCGAGAGTTCTTCGAAGCGGCCCCCAGGATAGGGCCGGTCGGGGGGGTGTCAAGAAAATTGCACAACATGTTGTGGTTCGATGACTTGCGCGGCACTAGATTTGGTGGCTCGTTCCGGCCGACCGGTCGCACCCGGAAACCTCCCGGACTGGCCGTTTGTACAGGGAAATTCGCGCTCGCCCGGGCCGTCCGGAGCCGGCCGCAGCGTCCGGCGGCGGACCCGAGAAAACGGGTGGGATTCGACGCAGAACCCATCGGAAGGGGAGGGGAAATGGACTCAACGGGCCTCGGGCGGGCCGCGCAGCCGGGTTGGAGGGCGCCGCCGGCCGCCCGCCGGACGCGGCCGGCGAACTACGGCATGCACTCTGATTCCACAACGAGATTGTCGAGATACACGCCTTCGCCCGGGGGCTCGACGCCGCCGAAACTGTCGTACACGAAGACCAGCTGAATGGTTCGTCCGGCAAACCCGCTGAGATCGACCGCCACCGCGCGAAACGCGTCGGGGGCGGGGCTTTCGGGCCGGCTCCAGAGCTCCGTCCAGGCCGGACCGTCGACGAGATAGAGCTTGAAGCGCTGGGCCCACGGGTCGCCGCCGAGCACCTCGAGGTGGTCGAACGCGAGGGTCGCGTACCCCGCGGCTGCCAGCGTGAACGGCGGCAGCCAGGCCATGCCCCACGTGGGCCCCGCCGGCAAATCCGCGCCCGTCGGGTCGCCGAAGTGCAGCGCGAACGGGGGAGAGGCGAAGCGTCGCCCGCTCACGTGGAACCGCGCCGCGCCAGCGTCGCCGGCGAGCGTCAGCGGCGCAGAATCGCCGGCGTCGAAGTCGTTCGCGAACAGCGTCGCCCCGCTGCAGCAATCGGGGTCGGGCTCGTGGCGGCAGTCTCCGGACGCGCACGTGTCGATGGTGCAGGCGTCGCCGTCGGCGCAATCGCTCGGCGTGCTGCACGCGACCGGGCCGTCGCACGGCACGAGCACCACGACGTCGTCGACGTAGACGCCCTCGCCGTCGTTGGCCGTGGCGTCGACCGAATCGAAGCGGAACGTCAGGCGCACGGAGCGTCCGACGAAGGTCGAAAGGTCGAGTTCGAGGGCCGTCCAGCGGCGGAACTCGTCCTCGGCGAGGTCGGCCTTGTCGAACAGCAGGCCGGCCGCCGTGTCGTCGCTCTGCGCCTCGATCGTGAAGCGATCGAAGAGCGCGTCCGACTCGACGTCGAGGTACACGTGCAGGCGCGCGACGACCCGTTGCGCGAACGGCACCGCAATTGGCGGGGTCGTGGCCGCGCCCGCCACGGGGCCGCCGTTCGGAGCGGCGAAGTCCGCGCGCGTCGGATGTCCGAAGCGCAGCGCGTACGGCTGGGAGCGCACCCGGTTCGCCGCGAGCGTCCAGCCGACCGGCGGGTTGGTGCTCGTGAATTCGAACCCCACGAGCGCGGCGGAGAAGTGCTCGGCATACGTCGTGCTCTCGCTGCAGCAGCCGGGCCGGGTGAGGTCGGCCGCGTGTTGGCACAGACCGCCGACGCAGACGTCGCGGGTGCACGGGTCGCCGTCGTCGCAGCCGTTGAGGCAGCAGTCGATCGGCGTGACGGTGCAGCGGCCGTCGGTGCAGCGGGCGGTCGTGCAGGGGTCGTCGTCGTCAGGGCAGTCGGCGTCGGCCACGCAGCAGCCCGCGAGCGCCTCGTGGAAGCACGTCGCCTGCACACAGCGGGCGTACGAGCAGGGGTCGCCGTCGTCGGGGCAGTCGGCCGCCGAGCGACAACAGCCAGCCAGGGCCGCCTGGCGACACCGACCGGCCTCGCAGCGCGGTTGCGTGCAGGGGTTGCCGTCGTCGGGGCAGTCGGCCGCGCTGACGCAGCAGTCGGCGACCGGCGTCGAGGTGCACACGCGATCGATGCAGCGCTCGGTCGTGCAGGGATCCCCGTCGGCGCAGTCGTCGTCCGTGTTGCAACAGGCCGTATTGACGACATTCTGGCAGCCGCCCGCCACGCACGCGTCGCGGGTGCAGGGGTCGCCGTCGCTGCACTCGGCGTCGGAGGCGCAGCAACTGCCGGTCGCCACGAACGTGCAGCGGTAGTCGATGCACGCGGCCCAGTGGCAGGCGTCGCCGGCCGGGCACTCGATCGCGCTGCGGCAGCAACCGCTTACGGGCTCCTGGACGCACCGCGACGCAACGCAGCGGTCGCGGGTGCAGGGGTCGCCGTCGCTGCACGCGGCATCGGCGACGCAGCAATTGGGGCGCGGTACGCGGACGCATTGCGCGTCCTCGCAGCGATAGTCGGCACAGGCCTCGGCCGGCGGGCAGTCGCTCGCGGCGGTGCAGCAGTTCGTCAGCAGCGTTGTGACACAGGCGCCGGCGACGCAGTGCGCCTCGCTGCACGGGCTCGTCGGGCAATCGTCGTCGACCGTGCAGCAGTCGGCGCCCGCTTCGTTGCGACAGACGTTGTCGACGCAGCGGTCGCGGGTACAGGGGTCGCTGTCACGGCAGTCGCCGTCGTCCGTGCAGCAGTTCCAGCGCGGCGTGAAGCGGCAGCGGCCGCTCGCGCACCGGTCGTCGGTGCAGAGGTTGCCGTCGCTGCAATCGGCGTCGCGCGTGCACGTCTCGCAGCTGCCGGTGTGCGTGCAGCGTTCGCCCGGTGCGGGGCAGGCATCGTGCGTGCAGGGGTCGCCGTCGTCGCAGTCGGCCGCGCTGAGGCAACAGTCGGGCGCCGGGCCGGCCACACAGCGGCCGAGGGTTGCGTCGCAGTGCGCCTCGACGCACGCGCCAAGCGGCGCCACCCAACCCGCGCAGGCGTCGTCGTCGGTGCACTGCGGCCCTACGACTGGCGGGACGTCGGGTGCCGCCGGGCCGTCGGGCGCCACCACGGCATCGCCGGGGGTTTGCGCCGCGCCGTCGCCGAACGTGAGCCCCGGGTCGCCCAGTCCGGGACAGCCACCGGCGAACGCCACGAGGAGCGGGAGCCAGAGGATGCGCGTTGCCTGCCTGGTCATGGGTCTCGTCCTCCCCGGGAGTGTGCGCATCGAGCACACGCTGCGCAAGGGTTGCACGCCGGGTCGTTCAGGGCGTCCGCGCTGCGGCGCGACGAGCGGCCCTGCGTCACCGAATGGCGCGTGTCGCTTCGGCTCCCGCCCGGCCAAACCCGGTGGAGCCGGTTAGCAAGTGGCGTGCCAGCGCAAGAGCCTGGGAGGTGCAGGGGAGGTGCGGCCGCCTGCCGCGGGTCAACCGCGGCGCAGGCGTTCGAGCGTGTCTTCGGGCACGCCGATGCTGCGGAGCAGTTCGCGCTGCCGCTCTCGGGTGACCCGCACGGGGGCCTCGGCCGCCGCGGCGCGGATGCGCGCGTGCAGCCGCTCGATGCGTTCGGGAGCGGCCGCGAGCCAGGTCCAGAGGGAAGGTCGGGTGCCCGGCTCGCGCACCGCGAGGGCGGTCTCGATGAGCCCGAACAGGTTGTCGCTCTCGAGGAGGCGCTCGGCCTGGGCGGCGAGGTAGCCTTCGACGGCCTCGGCCGGCAACAGCAGGGTGCGCTGGACGCCGCCTTCGCGGTACAGACTGCCGTCGGCGAGGATGGCGGTGAAGCGGAACGGCTCGTCGGGGGTGCCATTGAGCCGTTCGACGATGCGCGGGTCGTCGTCGGGCACGTAGGCGACGCTCTCGGCCGTGAGTTCGACGAAGCCGCTGGCCCGGGCCTGGGCTTCGTGGCGCCCGAAGCGCGCGGCGTGGGCCGCCGCCGACACGGCCGCCGCAGCCGCCGCCGCCAGGGCCGCCGCATTGGCCGCCGCAGGCGTGGGCTTGGGGCGGCGCTGTCTTTCGCCGGCGAGGCGCCGCACGTGCTCGTCTTCGAGTCCGAGGTCGGCGAGCAGCTCGAGGTAGGAGCGGGCCGTGACCGCCTCGTGGCGCTCGGGGTCGCGCGCCATGGCCAGCACGCGCTCGGTCAGCCGCCCAAGGCGTCTCGCGTCGCGCCCAACGAAGCCGAAGACCGACCACTCGCGGCGGTCCTGGCGGCAGCGCACGAGCAGCATCAGGGCGTGGCGCAGGTCGAGCGCGGGGTCGTCGACGATGCGGTCGGCGGCGACGGCGATGCGCTGGCTCGCTTCCTCGACCGAGCAGTAGAGCATGCGGCGCTTGCCGCCTTCGTGGTAGATGCCGCCGCCCTGCAAGATGAGGGTGCGGCTGGCCCAGGGCGGCGCGTCGGCGAGGACTTCCTGGACCGTCGGGTGGTCCGGCGGAAGGTAGTCGACGGCTTCGTCTTCGAGCACGACATTGCCGAGCCGCAGCCGTTCCTCGATGAGCCGGTCGAGCCGGCCGCGCCGTTCGGTTTCGCTTCGGTAGGCCGCGGCGGCCATGGCCTGCAAGTCGCCGTCGCCGAGTGGGGGTGCCCCGGCGGTGCGCCGCAGGGCGTCCGCGCCGATCCCCAGTTCGGCGAGTCGGGCGAGGTGCTCGCCGTTGCGGATGCGCACCGTTTCGGCGCTGGCGGCGAACCGTTCGAGGATGCGCGCCTTCAAGCGGGCGAGCCGCGTCGCGTCTTGCCCGATGGCATGGTCGACGGACCAGGCGTCCTGGCTGCGCAAGGCGCGCGTGAGCATTTCGAGCAGGACCCGCACGTCGTCGTGCGCCTCGATGAGCCGATCGGCCGCGCCCGCGAGCGCCTGGCGCGCTTCGGCGGCGGGTGCGATGAGCCGGCGGCGCGCCCCGGCTTCCTGGTAGATCGATCCCGAGTCGAGCAGCAGGGTCAGGCCGAGCGGGCCCGGTTCGTCCTCGACGACTTCGACCACCCGCGCGTCGCCGCGCCGGATGGGCGTGACCGCGGCATTGTCGAGCACGACCGAGCCCTGCTGCATGCGCTCCGCAACCAAGCGGTCGACGCGGCTTTCGCGCGCGCCTTTTGCGGCGGCCGCGGTCTCGGCCCGCACGCGCGCCACTTCGCTCGGCGCCAGGGCGGTCTTGCGACCGAGGCGATGCAACTCGTCGGGCAGCAGCCCCAATTCGGCGAGCGCCAGCAGGTGGCGTTCGAGGTAGATGGGACCCGTCTCGCGCGGGTCGCGGGCCCGAGCAAGCACGCCCGCCCGCAGTCGTTCGAGCCGGCGCGGGTCGCGCGCGATGACCCCGTACGGCGACCACTCGGAGGCCTCGGGCGTGGCCCGGTGGAGCCGTTCGAGGCGGGTCCAGAGGTTGGCGTCGTCGCCGAGCAGTGCATCGGCGCGGGCCGCGACGCGCGCGCGGGCCTCGGCCGGCGAGCAGTACAATACGCGCCGCGTGCCGCCTTCCTGATACACCGCCCCGGATGCGAGGCGCACGGTGTAGCGCGCCCAGGCGGGGACCCCGTCGAGCCGTTCGGCCACGTCGGCGGCGTCGGGTGCCACGTACTCGACCGCCTCATCCGCGATCGCCACGTAGCCCTGGGCCCGGCATTGTGCGAGGAGTTCATCGAGCCGACGGGCGCGTTCGGCGGCTTCGCGGGCCGCTTCGGCGCGTGCTCTGGCCTGTTCGAAGTCCACGGTGTTCGCTCCCGTTCGTCTGCACAAACCCGGCGAGAAGGCCAGGCTAGCGCCCCTCGCCGGGGGGTGTCAAACGTGCCGGAGGGCGCCGAGTCGCCCCGGGCGATTCCGCGCCCGCGGGGACCGGGCGCGGGCCTCAGAGCACGGCCAGGTAGCGGTCGACCTCCCAGGCGTGCACCTGGGCGATGTATTCCTGCCATTCGGTGCGCTTGGCCTTGAGGAAGGCCGCGAACACGTGCTCGCCCAGCACCTCGCGCATGAGCGCGCTCGCTTCCAGTTCGGCGAGCGCCTCGTTGAGGTCGCCCGGCAGGGAGCGGATGCCCGCCGCGTGCAGCTCGTCAGGGGTCATCTCGTACAGGTTGCGGGCCACCGGCTCGCCCGGTTCCAAGCCCTGCACGATGCCGTCGAGGCCCGCGCGCAGCATGACCGCGAAGGCGAGGTACGGGTTGCTCGCGGGGTCGGGATTGCGCACTTCGACCCGCGTGCCGAGTCCACGCCGTCCGGGGATGCGGCAGAGCGGGCTGCGGTTGCGCTCGGACCAAGAAATCTGCGTTGGCGCCTCGTAGCCCGGCACGAGCCGCTTGTACGAGTTCACGATGGGGTTCGTGATGGCGCAGAACGAGCGGGCGTGCTTCAGGATGCCGGCGATGTAGCCACGCGCGACCTTGCTCAGTTGGCGCGGCGCGCTCGCATCGAAGAACGCATTGGCGCTGCCCCGGAAGAGACTCTGATGCACGTGCATGCCCGAGCCGTTGATGCCGTGGATGGGTTTCGGCATGAACGTGGCGTGCAAGTCGAAGTCCATGGCGACCTTGCGCACGACGAAGCGGAAGGTCGAAAGCTGGTCGGCACAGGCCACGGCCGGCGCATACTTGAAGTCGATCTCGTGCTGCCCGGGGGCCACCTCGTGGTGCGCTGCCTCGATTTCGAAACCCATCTGTTCGAGCGCGACGACGATGGCCCGGCGGGCGTCTTCGCCGCGATCGAGCGGGCCGAGGTCGAAGTAGCCGGCCTGGTCGGCCGTGACCCGGGTCAACGCGCCGTTCGCCTCACGCCGGAACAGGAAGAACTCGGCCTCGGGGCCCATCATGGGTTCGAAGCCGAGGCTGCGCGCATAGTCGACCTGCCGCTTGAGGATGAGCCGCGGGCAGCCCTCGAACGGCGTGCCATCGGGCATGTAGCTGTCGCAGATGAGCCGTGCGGCACGTCCGTTGCCGATGTCCCAGGGCAAGATGCGGAACGTGTCGAGGTCGGGCTTCAACACCATGTCCGATTCCTCGATGCGCGAGAAGCCCTCGATGGACGAGCCGTCGAAGAGCACCTCGCCGCGCAGTGCCGTCTCGAACTGGCTGCGGGGTACCTCGACGTTCTTGTTCATGCCGGTGATGTCGGAGAAGAAGAGGCGCATGAAGCGCACGTTCTGCTGGTCGACGATGGCCAGAATCTCTTCGGCTGTCATGGATTCCTTCTTTCCAGGTCCGCCAATCGGACGGCGTAGGATAGGCCGTCCGGGCGCCGCTCGCAACGGCCCTGGCCGCCCGCGGCGGCCCGCTACGGGCATCCGAGCGTTCGGCGCACCGTTGCCGCGCGCTCCAGGATGACCCCGGCGAGCAGCGCGGCCACGCGGGCGCGCTCGGCGCCGGCGCTGCCGTGTGCGACGAAAAAGCGACTGCCGAGCGCGATGCGGCCATCCGCCGCGGCGAAGCGCACCGACACGGCGAAGGCGCCGTCGTCCTCGGCCGCGCTGCCGCTGACGGTGAGGGCGGCGGCCGCGGCGCGCGCGACGATGCCCGGGTCGGCGGCCCCGCTCAGCCGTTCGGCCGCCTGGAGCGCCGCGGCGCGGTCGAGCCGCAGCAGTCCGGGCGTGCGCAGCACGGCGGCGTCGAGGTCGTGGGCGAACGCCGTCGCGAAGTCGGCCGCTTCCGGGCCCGCGTCGGGTGCCACGGCGAGCGGCAGCAGCACCACGGGGGCCGGCAAGCCTGGGGCGCAGTAGACGGGCGCGCCCGCCCGCGGCCCCGAGCCGTCTTGCGGGACGGGCAGCGGACCGAGGCTTTCGTAGGCAAGAACTGCTGCGGCCACCACGCCGAGCAGCCCGAGCAGCACCCAGCCGACGCGCGGGCCTTCGGGCCCCTCGGCCGTCTGCGGACGCGCCGGCCGGGGCGCGGCCGGGGCCTCGGCCGCCGGTCGAGCCGCGTTCGTCGGGCGCGCGCCGCCGCGCGGCCCT
>CAYRCM010000168.1:0-13248 GCA_964422715.1 uncultured Myxococcales bacterium
GCAGCGTTCGCCGCTGCGCGCTGCGTGTGTCCCGCCGGGCTGCCCGCGGCGCCCGCGGAGCCGGGCAGCGCCCCGACCGATGCGCTCGGCCCGGCTCGGCCCGGCGCCGAATAGCCGCCGCGATTTGCGCCGCCGGAGGGCAGGCTTGTGTCGCGCCCGGGGCAGCGTAGACTGCACGCACCGCCCCGCGGCGCGCGTCGAGCCGGCGAACGGCGTGGGGCGACCCGACACAGGAGTCTGCCCATGCTTGCGCGCACCCGTGGCTCTGCCGGCGTCTTCATCGTATTTCGAATCAGCGTGGCGCTTGCGCTCGCGGGCGCCGCGCTCGGCTGCGATGGCGATGTCATCGGCGACGCGCTCGACGCCGGTCCCGGCGACCAAACCGCGGCCGCCGACCCTGGCCCCGGGGCCCCCGACCAGACGGACGCCGCCACCCCCGATGCCGCCGCGCCCGACGCGGCGGCGGGCGACACGGCCGGCGAACTCCCCGGGCGCCCCGACGCGGCGGCATCGCTGCGGCCCGCGGGCGGCGTGCTCGTCTTCGAGGCGCGCTCCGAATTCCTGAACCGCGCCAACGCCTCGGCGGGCTTCACCGAATACCGCGAGACCGAGCCGGTCGGCACGCCCTACGGCCCCTGCGTCGTCGTGTTCGCCGACCCGGACGCGCCGAAAGACCCGCCCCAAAGCCTCGATGCGGGCCCCATCGCCATCACGGGCACCACGCCCGCCGTCATGCTCGGCTACTTCGACCCGCTCGCCGCCGGCGGCAAGGGCTACCAGTCGAGCCTCGCCGAGACCAACGAAACGCTGCTGCCGGCCGAGGGCGCGCCCGTCACGGCCGAGGCGCGGGGCGGCGCCGACCTGCCCGCGTTCTCCATTACGGTGGCGACCCCCACGCCCATGACGGTCACGGCCCCCGCCGGCGGGCTGTTCTCGTCCATCGCGGCCGGCGTGGCCCTCGACGTGGCGTGGACCCCGGGCAACGGCGAGACCACCCTCGTCAGCGTCAACGTGCTGAACGGGCAGTTCAAGGCCGTGGCCGGCAACACCATCCTCTGCACGCTCACGGGCGACCCGGGGGCGCTCACCGTGCCCGCCGAGGCCATGCAGACGCTGCCGAGCGGTATCGGCTACCGCGCCCTCGTCGGCGTCACGCGCATCCGCACCGCGAAGGTGCCGCTGCTCGCGGGCGAGGTCACGCTCGGCGTCACGGCGTCGTCGGGCGTCGTGCCCACCCTGCGGTAGGCGCCCAGGCCGCCGCCCCGTGCCGACGTGCGGGAGGCGTCGCGGCGGAGCGCGAACCGGCCAACTCCCTATTTGCGGCGAATGGCCTGGACGAGGGCGTCGAGGGCCCCGAGGAAGCGCGAGCGGTCCTTTGGCGCAAACGGCGGCGGGCCGCCACCGATGAGCCCCAACTGCCGAAGTTGATCGTTCAGGTCGCGGCCGGCGCGCGCATCGCCGATGTTGTCGGGCGTGAACGGCCGGCCGCGCGGTCCGAGCACGTGGGCACCGGCTTCGAGGCAACGGCCGGCCAGCGGGATGTCGGCCGTGATGACGATGTCGTCCGCGCGGGCGTGGCCCACGATCCAGTCGTCGGCGGCGTCGAAGAGGCCCGACACGACCACGCGCCGGATGCGCGCATCTTCGGGCACGCGCAGGGGTCCGTTCGCGACGACGTGCACCGTCAGCCCGTAGCGCCGCGCCACGCGGTACACTTCATCCTTGACCGGACAGCCATCGGCATCGACGAAGATTTCGCTCACGGCACGTCCTCGGGCCGGCCTGCATAGCGCGGCGCGCGGCCCGAGCCTACACGATGAGGGGCCCGCGGCACAGCGGGAGCTGCGGCGCCGCGGCGGGTGGCGGCGCCTGGCCGCGGCGCACGGCCTGACGCAGCGCGAGCAGCGCCGTGCACGTCGTCACCGAGCCCGGCACGACGACGAAGAACACGAGCAGCAGTACGGCCAGGAGCGCCCGCCAGCGCGGGTTCTTCGGCCAGAGACGGGCCGGCACGAGCCGTTCGAGGTCGATGCGGCGAACTATGCGGGTGAGGGCGGAGCGAATCATCGGGCGTTCCATCGGTGCGCGTTCGAACTGTCCGGGCCGCATTGCGCGGCCGGGCTGGCCGGCGCTCACGCTGCCGGGCGCGCCCGCGGGGGGGGCACTTCCCGGCGGCAACCGTGGCGGAGCATGCCGGACGGCTGTCACGGTTGTGTCACGGCCGGTGCGGGCGGGGGCGGGCACTCCGCGGCCGCGCGAAAATCGGTCCTGGGGTCTCCATTCCCCACGGGTTTTGGGTCGAATTGTGGGCTTGCGGCCCCAGCAACCCCGCTCTCCGGGCGGCCGCCGAGCGGTGTCGGCCGGCTGGACGCGTTGTCCTTTCCGTCGGTTGCACCCGAGCGGGCGGGCCGCTGCCGCCCTGGCACGGGACCTGCCCTACTGCGCCGCGTCACGGTCGGGGCGGGGTGCCGCGACCCGGGAAGGAGCGGGGCCATGATGGGCGCGCAGCAGGAATCGGGATGGCAGCAGGCGTTCGGGGCCGCACTGCGGGCGCGGGTCGGCGGCAACTCGGGCGCCCGCGGGGCGCTCCGCCCGCGCGGGGCGACCATCGACGAGTGCGGCGTCGGCTGCGTGCTCTCCGAGCGCACGAAGGCCCACTTCGATCTGGCGCTTGCGGCCGTGAAGGTCTGCATCGCCGCCTGGCACCTGGAGCGCGGCGCCGAGGCGGCCCAGTACGCGGCCGCGCGCGACGCCGCGGCCGCGGGTGCGGCCGGGTTTGCCGCCGGCGGCCCCGACGAGCCGAGCGGCAGCGCGCCGCGCCGTCCCCGCCGAGCGCCCCGCGAAGCGCCCGAGCTGCCTTGAGCGCCGCCGCTGCGCTCCCGCCGCTTCAGGTCGGCCGCCGCCGCGCGGCGAACGCCATCCCCGCCCGCGCCTGGATTTGCCGGCCTCGCGCCGCTACGCTGTCTTGCAGCACACATCTCCGGAGGTCCCCCATGCCTACATCGCTCGACCGGCCTCGGCAGGGGCCGGCGCGCTCGCGTCAGTGCGCCCTGGCGGGTTTTCTGGCCCCAGCGGGCGTCGCGCTCGTTGTGGCGTGGCTCGGGGGGTGCGCCGGGTCGACCGCTACCCCCGGGGCCGACGTCCCGGATGGGCCCCGGGACGGGGGGCCCGCCGAGCTCCCGCCGGCCGACCTGCCGCCGCGCGGGGCGGACGTTCCTGCCCCCGGCGATGGCGGCGGCGACGCGGCCGACACCCCGCAGCCGCCTCCCGACGCCGCGCTGGACGCGCCTGCCGACGCGTCCGCCCCCGATGGCTCGGGCGATGCCCCAGGCGACGGTCCTCCGGTCGATATCGCGGCCGACGCCCCTGCCCCCGATGCGCCGGGCGATGCCCCCGGCGACGGACCTCCCGCCACCGACGCCGCCGACGCCGCGGACGCCACCGACGCCGCCAACGATGGCGCGGATGCCCCCGCCCCGGACGCGGGCTGTCCGCCGCGCGACGAATGCGCGCTCGGCGAGGCGGCCTGTGCCCCCGAGGCCCTCTGCGCCGACACCCCCTGCGGCTACCTGTGCACGTGTCTGCCGGGCTACGCGGGCGACGGGTTCACGTGCACGCCCCACTGCGCCAATGGCACGCGCGACGGCGACGAAACGGGCCCCGACTGCGGCGGCGCCTGCCCGCCCTGCGGTGACTGGCTGCCCTGTCTCGGCGACGACGACTGCCAAAACGGGCCCTGCACGGCCTTCGTGTGCCAGCCGGCCTGCTTCGAATACTATGGCGCGTGCCTGCAGACGTTCCGTTTCTTCGGCCAGCCGAACTACCGAGAAACCATGCAGAATCAGCCCACGGGGCACTCGGTCTACCACGCCGGCGGGGTGCTCGTCGACCGCTCGGTGCAGCCGAACCGCGTGTACGTCATCGACGCTGGCGACAGCCGGGTGCTGGGCTTCGCGAGCCTTGGGACCTGCGCGGCCGAGTCCGACCGCCCCTGCACGGGCGACGGCGACTGCGCCGCCGGCGACCCGTGCCTGGTCGACCCGCAGCGCGACGCCGACCTCATCTTCGGCCAGCCCGACGCCATGAGCGGCACCTGCAACGGCGACAACAACTGGGGCCACATGCGTCCGCCCACCGCCGAAACCCTGTGCCTCATGAACTACCCGTTGGGCACGAACGTGTCCGAACAGTGGCGGTCCAACAACTTCGAGGTCGATGCCACGGGCAACTTCTACCTGATGGACGTCTACAACAACCGCGTGCTGCGCTACAACGACCCGTTCAGCCCCGATCCGAGCGACGGCCGGGGCGACACACGCGCCGACGTTGTCTGGGGCCAGCGCGACTTCAACACGAACGGCATCAACCGCGGCCGCGGCGTCGGCCGCCCTGACGCCGGGTCGCTGTACGTCAGTTTCCTCTTCCACGGGGCGACGCGCGGGGTCTCGGTCGACGCCGCCGGCAACCTCTGGGTGGCCGACGCGGGAAACAGCCGCGTGCTGCGGTTTCCGCCCGGTGCGACCGCCGCCGACCTCGTGCTCGGCCAGCCGGATTTCTCGAGTTGGCGCGAGCGCTGCTCGTTCGAGGCCGATTGGGCGCCCCTCGACCGCATGTGCCACCCAACGCTCGCGCGCATCCGCCCCGATACGGGGCAGCTCTACGTCATCGACCAGGACGACGCCGTCTACGACGGGGTCTCGCACTTCGGAGCCGCGCGCATTCTGGTCTTCGACCCCCCGTTCGCGAGCGGCATGAGCGCGTTTCGCGCGCTGCGGCCCGATGTCGGCGGGCCGTTTCTGCCCGCGGGCGTCGACTACTACTTCACGGCGGCCACGTTGGTCTTCAACCCCTGGCGCCAGGGTGCCTACGCGGACGGGCTGTTCTGGGTGACCGAGCAGTACCCCGGGCAGCGGGCGTCGCTGATCGGCGAGAACGGCGATTTCGTGGCCGTGCTCTTCGCCCGCGACGAAAACGAACAGGGCGGCGAGACGGCCTACTACCGATACTGGCCCGACATGCCGTGCGGCGCGCCGGGCGAGAGCGGCAACGTCCAGTGGGCCAACGGAATCGTCGGCTTCGACGCCGACCGCCACATCTACGTGGCCGACGAGCACCTCCCCACGAGCCACATCGCGCGCTACAGCCTGCCGTACCTGCTGCAACCGCGAACGGTCGACGGAGAGACCTACGCGTGCTTTCCACCGCCCGACACGACGCTCGTCGGCCGGCACGCCATCACGGATGCGCGCTTCACCGAATCGATCGGCGTGCTGCCCTACCGCGGCCAGTTGCTGGCCAAGGACTGGGAACGCCTGCTCGTCTTCGACGACTACGCCGCGAAACCTCACGGCGCCGCGGCCGACCGCGTGCTCGCGCTGCCGGGGCCCAAGTCGTTCTTCGCCGTCGACGCCGCCGAACGCATCTGGACGTTCGAACACCTCGGGCCGTTGCGGGCCTACGCAGCACCGCTCCGTGCGGCGGACACCGAGCCCCTTTTGCGAGACGTGAAACTCTTCTGGGACGACGACGGCACCGAGTTGACCATGGGCGATGGCTACTGGACGGGCGGTGTCGCCTTCGACCCCGTCGGCGGCCGCCTCTGGATGAGCGACTGGCGCGCGCACCGCGTCCTGCGGCTGCGGCCGGACGCGGCAATGCCCGACCGGCTGATCATCGATCTCGTCATCGGCCAGCCGGACAAGCAGACCACCGCGTGCAACCACGACCAGTTCGACACGTGGAACGCCACCGGGCCGGCCGCGGCCGACGGTCTCTGCGATCCGCACGCCATCCGGTTCGACCGGCTCGGCAACCTCTACGTCGTCGAGAGCGACTACGAGTGTCACGGCAACAACCGGGTCAGCGTCTTCATGGCGGCCGACATCGCAGCGGCCGAGGGCCTGTTCCCGCAAGTCGCCGCACGCAAGGTGTTCATCGCCCAGGCGCTCGACCAGGAACTCGTCTGCGAGCCGGCCGCCGGTGAGCGCGCCGTCCCCGTGGCGGTGGCCTTCAACTCACGAAACGAGCTCGTCATCGGCCTCGACGGCTACAACGGCTTGCCCGAGGAGCGCCACCTGCGCCAGCTGATGTACTTCGCCGATCCGCTGCAACAGGACGCGCACGGGTTCGTGCAGGGGCAGCCGCCCGACGCCTTCATCGAAGTGCCGATCGGGGCCGTGGGCGACCTCTGGTTCGATGAACAGGACCGCCTCGTCGTGCAGGACTACACCTGGCCGCGCATCTGGGTCATCGACGTGCACGAGACGGGGCCCGACGGCACGCCGCGTTGGCTCGTGCCGAACGCCGGGGCGCGCGCGATGCCCCAGACTGCCGGCAAACCTTCAGACCGGGGCGCCGCCACGCGGCGCGTGGGCGCGAAAGGCCGCGAACGAGCCGCGGATGGTGGCATCGGACACACAGTAGGCCATGCGGAAGTAGCCCGGGCCGCCAAAACCCGAGCCGGGCACCACGAGCACGCGGTCGGCGGCGAGCCGCCGACAGAACGCGCGGTCGTCGGGGTCGGGCGAGCGCACCCATAGGTAGAAAGCGCCGTCGGGGGGCGTGACCGCGTAGCCGAACTCGCCGAGCGCGCCGCAGAGCCGATCGCGCCGGCTGCGGTAGCGGTCGACATCGACCGTGACGCCCTGCACGGCGGCCACGACCCGCTGCATGAGGGCGTTGGCGCTCACGAACCCGAGCGTGCGCGTGCAGTAGGCGAACGCCTGGAACACCTCGGCCGCGTCGGGGCATTGCGGGTGGATGACGAGCGCGCCGATGCGTTCTCCCGGGACCGACAGGTCTTTCGAATGCGAGAGCGCCACGATGGTGCGCCGGTAGCTGCAAAGCGGGGAGGGCGCCACGCGAAGCCCGGCCGGGTAGACGAGGTAGCGGTAGGGCTCGTCGGACAAGAGGTAGATGTCGCGCTGGAAAGCCGCCGAGCGTTCGTCGAGGGCCGCGGCCAGGGCCGCGAGGCGCTCGGCGGAGTAGACCCGACCCGTCGGGTTGTTCGGCGAGTTGATGAGCACGGCCTGGGTGCGCGGGGTCACGGCGCGGGCGAGGGCGTCGACGTCGAGGTCGAAGTCGGGGCCGGTCGGCACGGGGCGCAGCACCCCCCCGTGGTAGGCCACGTACGGCCCGTATTCGGGGAAGTAGGGGGCGGGCACCAGCACTTCGGCGCCGGGATCGAGCAGACTGCGAAAGGCCACGTTGAGGCCGCCGGCGGCGCCGCTCGTCATGACCACGTGGTCGGCCGTGAGCGGCAGGCCGCTCTCGCGGCCGAGATGGGCGGCGACGGCCGCGCGCGTTTCGGGAAAGCCCGCGTTCGTCATGTAGCCGTGGCAGCCGGGCGGGTCGTCGGCCACGGCGCGCCGCAGGGCCTCGATGAACGCCGCCGGCGGTTCGAGGTCGGGGTTGCCGAGCGAGAAGTCGTAGACCTGGTCGGCGCCGAAGCGCGCCTTGAGGCGATTGCCCTCCTCGAACATCTCCCGAATGAGGGAACCCTGCGCCATGGCGGCGCGAATCGGACCCGATATGGCCATCGTGAACCCTCGCTTCGGGGGTTGGGGGGCCGCTCAGTAGCAGACGCGCGGGGCGTCTCCCGCGTTGCCGGGCTCGTCCGTGGCCCCCTGCCAGCGCGGCACGTCTTCTTTTTCGCAGGCCGCGAGGCAGTTTTGGAGCGCCGCATCGCAGCGTTCGAGCGGGGCGCAGGGCCCGACGCACGTGACGCGTTTGCGGGCACATTGCTCGGGACACTCGCGGTCGGCGGCGGGCCCGCCGCGCCGCGGCCCGAGGGCCCGCTGCACGAGGTCGACCACCCGCCGCACGGCCCCGGGACGCGGGGCGCGGGTCGACAAGGCCGCGTCGGTGAGCGCCCGCCACGCCTTGGAGTCCTGACCGCCGACGAGCACGTCGAGATAGGGCAGGTCGCTCAACTCCATCATCTCTTCGGCGGCCTCGACCGAATCGCCGTTTTCGCTGGCCACGCGAGCGTTTTCGCCGTGTTCGCGCACCATTTCGGCCAGCAGGCGCTCGGCCACGTGCGGCAGCCCGCCGCGCGCGTCGCCGAGCACACGGGCGTTGGCCAGCGTGCGGAAGAGCAACTCGGCCGCCTCAGCCTGTTCGGCGCGCCAGAGCATGTCGAGGGTCTGCAAGGTTGTGGCCTTGAGCACGTCGCGGTCGGCCTGCGGCGCATCCAGGATGCGCTGGGCGCCCGCCAAGAGCCGTGCCCCGATGGCCTTGGCCACGGCGGAACTGCCCCCGTACTTCTGCGGGTCGAGCGGGCCGGCCGGGGGTACGCGCTCGGCCATGAGGTTGTTCCATTCGCGCAGCGCCGGAATGAGGGCGCCGAGCACCCCTTCGGGCGCCTGGCGGATGACCCGCTCGGCGTTGCCGAGCGCCTCGGGCCACACGTCGCGTTCGGCCAGCGCGCGCGCCTTGCGCATCTCGTAGCGCACGCGTTTCGCGTAGGCCTCGCGGGCGATGGTGAGATGGTCGGCGAGGTCGCGCACTTGCACCGTGATGGGGTCGGCGCGGAGCACTTCGCCCGACGCCAACGCGGCGTGCATGTCGGCGACCACGCGTTCGAGCGAACTGCCGCGCTGCCACACGACCTGGCCGCGGAAGGCGACGAGCGCGTCGCGTCCAAGCACGAACACGCCGTCGGGCAGCCCCGCGGCGCCCCGCACGACCCCGTAGGCCGTGGAACGACCGCTCGGGCCGTGAAACGCCTGCAACCGCACGGTCTGGTCTTCGCCGCCGCCCGAAACCGCGATCGCTTCGGCGTCGGCGCCGAACACGCGCTGCGCGGCCGCGCCGCGGTCGAGCACCCGCGACCAGACCACGGCCCCGTCGTCGGGCGAGCGCAGGGCCAGCAGCCATTCGAGCGTCCCGGGCGCGCGTTCGAGGCAGGCGAGCCCCCCGGCCTCGATGGGCTCGGGCAACGCCACCGCGTCGGGCGCAAACGCCTCGACCTTGGACACGGCGGCCCCGTCGCCCATGGCGAAGCTGTCGATGCGGAACGGACCGTGGTTGGTCTTGCCCGCGCGCAGTACGCGCACCGCAGTGCCATCGAACCAGAGTCGGCGCGGTGCATCGCCGGCCACGCCGTCGCGCAGCGGCAGCACGCTGCGCCAGCGCACCGCACCATCCTTGCCGGCGACACTCGCTACGTCGACGCCGCCCGCGCCCGCGACGAGGAAGCCGTCGGGAACATTGGCCGCAATCCCGATGGGGCCGACATCGGCCCAGGACGCCCAGCGGCGCCGGCCATTCACGGGGTCGGTGAGGTTCATGCGGGTGGGCTCGGCGCCGAAGCCCGCGAGCAGCGCTTCGCCGCCACCGAGCCACAGCAGGCGGAACTGGCAGTCGCCCCCGCCGCTGCAACCGAGCGGATAGGCGGCCACGCGCACGCCGTCGCTGGCACGGAGCACGCTCAATTCGCTGGACGCGACGATGACTTGACTGCCGTTCGCCGCGAGCGCCGTGACGGGTGGGCTCTGAACCTCGTAGCGCCAGATGACGTGGCCGTCTTTGCGGTCGAGCGCCACGACCCGGCCGGCGTCCTCGGCCAGCACGACGGCGTCGGCGACCACGACGGCATGGCTCGGCACGCGCGCCACGGAGTGCGCCCAAGCCGTTTCCCATACGCGGTCTTCGGCCTGTGCCGGAGCGCCGCCGGCCAGGACCGCGATTCCCCCGAGCAGGACAAGGAGGGCCGCCCGGCGCGCCGGCGGCCGCGGATGACGAAAGCGCGTGTTGCCGAATCGTGCATTCATGGCGCGAGAGTACCCGGTCCGCCGCGGCGTGAAAAGCCCCCGGGGGAGCGCCGGGCGGTCCCTGGGCGGCACCGCGCCACCTGGGCGAGGGTCCAGCTGCACGCAAGGCGCGCACGGGGGCCCGCTTGCACGAATGTGGGTTCCGCCGGCAAACTCGGCTAAGATGCGCGCGGGTCCGGGCGCGCCTTGGGGCAGCACGGCACGCGGGGGGGCTTCGGGTGCACCCCGGCGCGCAGTGCCGGCCGGTCCGGGCGGAGGGAGAATCCCATGTGGCCACCGACGATTCGCTGGGTGTGCGGCCCCCTGCTCGCCGCCGTCGTGCTCTGCGGCCTGCTCGGCGCTTGCAGCAGCGACGACGCGAGCCTCGCGAGCGAGGCCGAGGAGAAGTGCGTCCAGCTCTGCGAACGCCATCGCGACGTGTATCGCACCGATCTGTCGGCCGGGCCGTGCCTGTCCGACACGCTCCCCGAAGAGGTCATCACGCCCGATTTCGTGTGCGACGTGGCGCATCGGCCGCGCCAGGCCGCAGACGACCTCACCCAGAACCAATGCGCCACCTACGTCGAAGGCCGCGCCCGGCACTTCGTCGAGGTCGACCCCGACTGCACGACCCTGCTCGTTCAGTAGCCGGCGCCGCAAGGCGACCGTCGTCTCGTTTGGCCGCGCGGTGCTGCGCGCGGCTCACGGAGATTGTCCATGGCGTCCACGGACGAGGGCAAAGCGACCCCCCAGCCAAAGAAATCCCCCGGTGAGGCGCTCCGCGAGTCGCTTCGCGAGACCGGGCAGACCTTCGTGCACCTCGTGCGCGCACCGCGGGCCCTCTGGGGCCTCAACGTGTCGTACTTCTTCGAGGGGCTCGTCTACTTCGGCATCCTCACCATCCTCGGCAAGTACCTGTCCGAGGACGTCGGGCTCGCCGACCTGCACTCGGGTTGGGTCTACAGCATCTTCACGGCGGGCATCACGCTGGCCATGCTGTTCCTCGGCGGCGTGGCCGACCGCGTGGGCGTGCGCCGGGCGCTGCTCGCCTCGCTGGCGCTCATGGTCGCCGGGCGTTTCCTGTTGGCGTTGTCGGGCTCGCTGTTCGAATACGGTCAGGGCCCCGGTTCCGCCATGTTCTTCACGGTTGCGGCGGGGCTGCTGGTCGTGGTCGTCGGCTACGGCATGTACCAGCCGGCGGCGTACGCGGGCGTCAAGCAGTACACGAACCGGCGCACGTCCACCAT
Source organism: uncultured Myxococcales bacterium (assembly GCA_964422715.1). Taxonomy (GTDB): domain Bacteria; phylum Myxococcota_A; class UBA9042; order PWKZ01; family CAYRCM01; genus CAYRCM01. Next base: position 11,000 of record CAYRCM010000168.1, read on the forward strand.
CGGCTACGCCATGCTGTACGCGGTCATGAACCTCGGCGCCTTCGTGTCCGGGCTCTTGTCGCCGCCGGTGCGCCACGCCTCGGGCATGGTCGGGGTCTACTGGGTCTACGTGGGCCTCACGCTGCTGGCGCTGCTGTCCATCGTCTTCCTGCTGAGCCGGCGCACGGCGCAGGCGGCCATCGAACGCGTGGCACGCGAAGACGCCGCCGACCCCGACAACCCGAGTGAACCCGCCGATGCCACCGCGCCGAAGCCGGCCCGCGCCCCCGGGGCGCGGCTCATGACCCCGGCGCCGCTGCTGCTCAGCGCGGCCCTCGGGGTGGGGGCCGTGGCGCTCGTGGCCCTGGCCGTGATGGCCCCCGTGGCGCCGCACGAGCGGGGCTTGCGCGACCACGCCCGCGCCCTCAAGGACTGGAGCCGGGCCGTGGCGGCGTTGCCCGAGGGGGCAAGCCCCGCCGCGGCCGCGCAGGCGCTCGGCGCTCCCGTCGAGCGGGCTGCGAGCGCCGCCGCGGCCGTGGTCGCGCCGAGCGACCCGGGGTTGGCGGTCGACCCGTTCGCGTTTGCCGTCGTGCAGGCGAAACTCGCCGCCGACCTGGCGCTGCTGCGGGCACCGCTGCCGGCCCCCGCAGCGGAACCGGCCCCCGCAGCGGCGCCGGCCGCGGCCGAGGGGAGGGCGTCCGGCGCCGCTCCCACGGGGCCGAGCGACACGAAGACCGCGGCGCTGCGGCTGCGCCAGCACGCCGTCCGCGTCATGGCGCTCGCGTACGGGCTCGTGGCCTCCCCCGACCGCGGTGCAGGCGCGCACGCCGAAGACCTCGACAAGGTCAGGCGGCGCCTCAAGCAGCCCGCCGACCCGCCCGTGCCGCTCACTCCGGCCGAAGAATCCGAGACGCTCGAAGCCATGGGGCTGGCGCCGGCGGCCCTGCTGCTGCGTCTCGCCGACTGGACGACGGCCCTGCACGAGCGCTCCGCACTGGAGTTGCCGCCGGCACCGGCCGCCGTCATCGGCGAAACGCTGCGCTTGCAGGCCGCGGCCGCCCGCCAACTCGCGGCCGTGGCCGACAAGCCGGGGGCGGCGGGCCGTGACGTGTTGGTGCTGTGCCTGTCGGCGCAGGCCGGGCTGCTCGTGGGCTGGGCCAACGAACTGGCCACGGCCGATACCGCGCCCACGGCTCTGGCGCTCATCGAAGCCAAGGTGGGGCACGACGTCGAGACGGCCACCGAACTGGCCGATGCCCTGGCCGCGGCCGCCCGCGCCCCGCTCGCCGTGCGCGCGCAGGCCTTCCTGTTGCGCTACGGCATCCTGGGGCTCGGCCTGCTCGTGGCCCTCATCGCGCTCGTCACCATCCTGCTGCGCCGACGGCCCGACCATCCGCTGCGCGACGCGCGCTTCACCTTCTTCATCTTCGTGCTCATTCCGGTGCAGACGCTGTTCGCCCACAACTGGCTGACGCTGCCCTACTACATCAACCGCTCGTTCGCCGGCACGGCCGTCGGCGAGAACTTCGAGCTGTTCTCCAACCTCAACCCCATCCTGATCTTCGTCATCACGCCCGTCGTGGCGGCGCTCACGGCCCGAGCCAAGGTCTACCGCATGATGATCGTGGGCTGCCTGGTCATGGCGTTGCCCACGTTCCTGCTCGCGCTGCCGCCCAATGTCTGGCTGCTCATCGCCTATACCGTCCTCATGACGTTCGGCGAGGCCCTCTGGCAGCCGCGCTTCCTGCAGTGGGTCGCCGAGATCGCCCCGTCCGACCGCACCGGGGCCTACATGGGCATTGCGCAGTTCCCCTGGTTTCTCACGAAGTTCCTCACGGGCATGTACAGCGGTTACTTCGTGGCGCGCTACGTGCCGGCCGTGGGTGTCGAGAACCCCGAATTCATGTGGTTCATCTACGGCCTGATCGCCATGGTGAGCCCCGTGGCGCTCTTCCTCGCGCGCAAGTGGATGGGCGTCGGCCTCGACCGCAAGCACACCTGACAGAGGCGCCGCCGCGCGTTCGCCCACGCGGGCCCGGGCTGAATCATTCAGCGATAGAATTCAAAGGGTTGCGCGCTAGTGCAGCGCGTCGGGGGGCACCACGCGCCATTCGACGACGGAGCGCAGCGGCGGCAGGCTCGTGGCCGCGGGCAGCGGCAGGTCGGGGGCGCGCGGCGCAGCGAAACTGGGCGGTTCCCCGAGTCCGGGCGGCGAGGCGCGCCGCGCCGGCCGCACGGGCTCGGCAAACCAGGCGGCGGGCGCCGCCGCG
>CAYRCM010000169.1:0-13191 GCA_964422715.1 uncultured Myxococcales bacterium
GGCGCCATCGGGCGGCGCCACCCCCGGCGCGGGCGGCAGCGCAGCATCCGAGGGCGCCGTGGCCGGCGGGCGCACGGTGTCGGCAAGGCGCACGAGCACCTCGGCGAGCCAGGCCCGCCAGCACGCGGCGCGTCCCCGGACGGCCTGCACGAGCCTAGGCACGGTCGAGCGTCTCGAAGACCAGGGTCAGGGATTCGATGGCGACTTCCCGGCCCATGGCATCGAGCGGTGAGCCCGTCCAGCGCGATGGCCAGGCGTTGACGAGGTTCCAGCGCAGGACCTCGGTGGCGCCGTCGGCGTCGACCATGACGATGGACACGTTGCGCCGTTCGACTTTGCCGCGCACGGCCGTGAGAAACCAGTTCCAGAGTTCCGTCGAGGCCGTGAGCCCGTAGCGCAACGTGACGCTGCCGTAGTCGACCGGGCCCGGCAGTTGGTGCACGACCTGGCCCGTGCCGCCCTCGCGGTAGGGGATGGCGTGCACGCGCACGTCGAGGCCGCTCACTTCGGTGAAGTGGCCTTCGGCGACGCCCTGGATCATCAGCTTGAAGTTGTACGCTCGGTACGGGTCAACCCACGCCTCAGGCATTGGTGCCTCCCTTCTCGTCCGCGGCCACGTGCTGGCCGATGCGGAACACGATGAATTCGGCCGGCTTCACCGGGGCGATGCCGACGAGTGTGACCACCTGGCCCGCGTCGATGACGTCGGGCGGGTTCGTCTCGGCGTCGCACTTCACGAAGAACGCCTGCTCGGGCGTCGCGCCCATCAGCGCACCCGAGCGCCACAGCCGCATGAGGAAGGCGCCGACGTCGCGCCGGATCGACTTCCAGAGCGTCTGGTCGTTCGGCTCGAAGACCACCCAGCGCGTGCCGACCTTGATGGATTCTTCGACCATGTTGAAGAGGCGGCGGACGGGCACGTAGCGCCATTCGCTGGCGGCCGGCGCGAGCGTGCGCGCGCCCCACACCCGGATGCCTTCCTGCGGGAAGAAGCGGATGCAGTTGACGCCGTTGACGTTGAGGCGCGCCTGCTGCGCCCGGGTGATGAGCCGGGTCAGGCCGAGGGCGCCGCGCACCGGTTCATTGGCCGGGGCCTTGAAGACGCCGCGCGTGGCGTCGGTGCGGGCATAGATGCCGGCGAGATGGCCCGAAGGCGGCACGCTGACGACCTCGCTCGCGGCCAGCGGGTCGCGGACGCGCAGCCAGGGGAAGTAGTAGGCGCCGAAACCGCGGTCGGACTGCGGGGCGCGCAGCCCCTTTTTGCGTGCGCCGGCGGGCTCTTCGGGGCCGGCCGGGGCGCTTTCTTTGGCGACTTCGATGAGCGCGTCGAGGCTCTCGACGCGTTCGGGGGCATCGAGGATGGCGAAGCGGTCCTGCAAACGCTCGCAGTGCCCGAGGATCGCGGCGTAGGCCGCGACGTCGCTCTGGCCGGGGGCCGCCACGATGGCGATGTCGTCGATGAGTTCGAGCAGTTCGAGCCCGTCGGCGACGGACTTGCGCTCGCCGAGGTTGACGACGTAGCACTCGCTACCGCCGTTTTCGAAGAAGCCGAAGACGGCGTGCGAAAGCGGGGTGCTCGCAGCGCCTTCCTTGCTGAATTCACGCAGGAACTGCGACCAGTCGTAGATGGCCACGGGCGCGCCGTCGTCGGCGTGCGCGCGCTTGTCGGGGGCCACGCCGACAAACCCCGCGGTGCTCGTGCCCACGGCCTGGATGGGGCGCGGGCCGGTCGCCACCTCCTCGATGTAGATGCCTGGGGTCATGTAGTTGTCCACGTTATTCCTCCGTCAGGTTGATGCGGATGACTGCGGGTTGGGGATCGGTAGTGCGCACGGTCGCGGCCACGCGCTTGCCTTTGCACGAGACGACCACCCGCTGCGGTATGGCGTCGCCCGGAACGCGCGGGAAGCGGAAGCGGCCGCGTTCGTCGGTGCGCGTCGTGAAGCCGGCGCCGGGCACCTCGACGTGGACCGCGGAGAGCGGCACGTCGTTCGGCCCCACCACCAGCCCCTCGAACCAGCCGAGCACCCCGCTTTCGACGACCGGTTTCAGCACCCGCTTGATCGGCCGCACGGGCCGCTGGCGCCGCACGGGCAGTGCCACGAAGAAGGCCGGCCGCGGCTTGAGCCCAAAGGCGCTCCACAAGGTGTCGGGCAGCGGCCCGAAGTCGACCTCGGCGTCGGGCAAGTCGAGCGCCGCGAACGCCAGTTCGGCGAGCAGCGCGTGCTCGGCCGCCGGTTCGGCCGCCCAGGCCGTGATGAGGTAGCGGGCCTTGAACTGCCGCGGCCCGGGCTTGTCGCCGCGCGCGGCCGGGGCCGGCTCGAAGTCTTTGAGGTAGAGGTTGACGGCGGGCAGGGTTGGCGGTGCGGCCGGTGCGCCCCACGTGGTAGGGGTGTCGCCCACCACGGCCTTCACCCACGCGCGCAGTTGCTTTTCGAGGTCGTCGATCTCCATGTCACGGATCCCGCACGTAGGTAGGCGCTTGAAACAGCCGGCGCAATACTATCAGCCGAGTCGCGCTCACTGTGCATCCGCGGCCGCGCGGCGTCAAGCGGCCCTGCGCCGGCCCCGGGCGGGCTGCCTGCGCCGCGCTACGCGCTCAGCAGGAAGATGCCGTGGTGGCGTGCCCCGATTGCCGCAACGAGTTCGGCCAGCGCCCGGCGCGCGGCGGCCGCCTCCCCGTGAAGCCGGCCGTAGTCGCCCGGGCGGAGCGTGACCACGAATTCCACGGTGTCGGCGTACAGTCGGCGGGCCTCCACCTCCACGGGCTCTTGGCAGAGTCGTTGGAGCCCCTCCCGGAGCCAGCCGGTGAGCCAGGCTTGCGCTTCGTCCATGGAATGCTTCTCCCGCCGCCCGGGGCCGCCTAGTCGAGCCAGGCGAAGCCGCAGACGCGCGCGTCTTCCTGCCAACAATCGGGTGCCGAACTCCGGCGTTCTTCGCGGGCCCCCGCGCAGGCGAGGGCCAGACGCTCCTGGAGCGGCCCCGGGCTGGTGACGCGGCCCCGAATGGGCCGGACGTCGAGCCCCAGTCGTTCGCCTTGGCGCAGGAGCGTCACGAGCAGCGCCACCTGAGGCAATTCGTGGGTGGAGGGCGCCACCACTTCGAGCAGCTGCCGCGCCCCCTCGCGGTGCCGGTTGATGTAGGCCGAATGCGTGTGCCCGGCGAGGTAGGCGCGCACGGGGTTGCTCCGCAGCAGGTGGGGCAGCACATGCGCGTCGCGGATGCCGGCCACCGTGCCCTTGAGCACGGGTTTGCCTGCACCCCCCCCGGCCGGGTCGGCGGTGCGTTTCGCGAGCGGGTGGTGGGCCGCCAGAATGACCCGCTCGCCCGCCGCTTCGGCGTGGGCCAACTCGTCGTTCAGCCAGTCGAATTCGTTTTCGTTCAGGTAGCCTTCGGCGCCGATTCCGGGAAACTCGCGGCGGCCGATCTTGGTGATGGACTCGTCGGGCAGCATGGTGTCGAGGATCAGCAGCCGCAGCGGCGGATCGACCGAGATGAGGAGGCTCGCATGGCTCGTCAGCGGCGCCGGGACGCGGCGGCCTTGCGCCGAATCGCAGGTGACGCAGGCGTCCCAGGTGGCCCGGTCGAACCCGTGGAAGAACGAGCGCGACTCCTCGGCCGTGGTGCCGCCGAAGGGACGGAAGGTCAAGGTGGGCCCGTGCTGCCACAGATGCTCGCTGAGCCCCTCGGTCACCACGCTGCGGCCGTGCCACTTCACGAACTGCCGCCGCGACGTGGTCGGCAGGGCGCCCGGGGCGAGCGCGTTCTGGATGGTCAGGTCGTCCTGGGTGAAATTGCCGAAGAACAGCACGTCATGGTTGCCGATGGCGTTGAACCACGGGACGCGCAGCGCATTGCCGAGCCCGACGAAGGCCAGGAGTTCGCCGCGCGTGCCGACATCGGTGGCATCGCCCGTGTGCAGCACGAAGAGGAGCGGCACATCGGCGCCACCCTGGAACGGACGGACCCGCTTCGGTGGAAACCCTTCGGTGCCGGCCGGCGCCTCGGGCAGAGCGTTGATGGCACCGATGAGCGCCAGATAGGGCACTTCGTCGTTGCGATCGAGTTTCGCGGTGCGCTGCGTGCCGCCGGCGAACTTGTCGGCGATCTCGCTCTGGCGTTTGCCGAGGAACAGAAGCCCCTCGTCGCGCACCTGCACGTCGGACACGTGCACGAACGAGAACAGGGGCGTGGCTTCAGTCGGACGTTCGACATCGGCGCACGCGCCGATGTCGAGCTCGAAGCGATTGTTGCGCAGGTCGGTGTGGATTTGGTTCAGGAAGGCCTCGACGCGGCCCGGGTCGGGGAAGCCGTATTCGAGCCGGTCGGGCACGACGACCAGCTTCTTCGGGCACCCCGTCAGCAAGAGCGCGCAGGCCACGCATAGCGCCCCGACCTGTCGTGTCATGTCCTCGTCCTCAGCGCCCGTCCGGGTGTAGTGGTTCGCCGCGGTCGGCGGGACCTTCTCCGGCGCGCGGCCCGCGGCGCACCGCCAGCCGTTGCTCACTTGTCCGTTGCCGCACGGCACGAGACCGTAAATGAGCCGGGTTTCGGCCAACTGTCAAGGGTCGCGAGGCCCCGCGCCCGCCGGGCGTACCGGACCGGGCGCGCTGCGCGGCAAGCCGCGGCCCGATCGAGCCATCCGCGTCGGCGGCGCGACCGAGGGGGCTGCCGCGCGCCCGAAGAAACGGAGCGGGAGCGAGGGGGTCGAGCGGAGCGCGGCTCAGGGCCGCTCTTCGAAGTCCTTGAGCCGCTTGCGCAGGTTCTTCACCTGGTAGGCGTTCAGCGAGAACACGGTGCCGCGCCACTTGGCGTCGTCGGTTTCGGCGAACGGATCCTGTTCGTCGAGCTGGTCGCTCACCCGCAGCACGTGTTCGGCGCCGTCCTTGAGTTTGGCGACGAGCGTGAACGCCGCCTGGTCGCCGAGCCCGACGGCCTGCGGCGTGCGCCCGGGATGGAGTTTCTTGGCCGTCAGGCTCGTGACCGTGTTGACGATGCCCGTTACGACCCCCGCCATCGGGGCGGCGACGGCCTTCGGCGCCGTGACGGTCCACTTGCTGACGTCGTCGGGGTCGCGCGTGAGCGTCACGCTCTCGTCGGCGTGCCGCAGCGTCAGCTCGATGAGCTCCTCGCGGGCGAGCGAGAAGATCTGCATGTCGCGCAGGTCTTCGGCTTTCTTCTGGAATTTCTTGGCCAGGTAGGCCGTGACGCGGAACACCTCGGGCGAGCCCTCGACCTGCCCGTACACCTTGCCGTCGACTTCCTTGCCAAACCGCAGGGTGCGCGTTTCGCTGCCCGCCGTGACGCTGAGCCGGTGCGTGGGGCTGGCGAGCCCGGTCTCGGTTTCGGGCAGCGGCCCGGCAAACTCGGCCACCGCGAAGGTCGTGATGTCGGCGAGCAGCGTTGCGATGGGCTTCTCGCCCACGACGAGGCCGGCCGGCGCCGTGGCCTGCCAGGTGGCGCCCGTGCGTTCGAGCCCGATGGTGTCGGGGCCCTGTTCGATCTGGATGCGCGTGATGGCATCCTTCGGGAACGCCAGCACCTTCTTCTCGCGCACGTCGCCAAGCCCCTTGCGCAGGTTCGTGGCGGTGAACTTCGACACCTTGATGATTTCGTTGCGCCCTTCGACTTGCAGGTAGCCGTGCTGGTCGCCCGGCTCACCGATGGCGATGCGGACGGTCTCGTTCGGCAGGACCACGCTGAGGCGGTAGGGCTTCTCGCCAAGCGCGGCCTTGGCCGTCTCGTAGTCGGCATCCTTCGGGCCGATGAAGGCCGTCGCGTAGGCGCTCGTGAGCGTGCCGAGGAAGCCGTTCTGCGGCCCGGCGAGGAACCCCGTGGGCTCGACGAGGGTCCATTCGTCGGCAACCTTGGGCTTGCCGTCGTCGGTGGCGGCCTCGTCGCCCGCGGCGGGCTCGGGCGCGGCCGCCGTGGCGTTGCGCTTCAGGTGGACGCGCGGATGGGCTGCGTCGCCCGGGTTTTCGAGCACGAGTTCGCCGACCGCGTCTTTCTCGAAGGTGAAGATCTTCTTCGACCGCAGATCGGAGAGTTTGACGTCGACCGCGCTCCGGAGGTCTTTGCCCGAGACGCGGTAGACGAGGTCGTCGCCGCCCCGCTGCACGAACGTGTCGGTCTGCGGCGGGCCCCCTTCCGCCGCGTCGTCGCGGTTGACCTCCTTCGCGCCGATGACGAGGTGCAGCCAGGGCTTGCCGCCCTTCAGCAACTTCAACTCGATGCGCTGGCTGGGGTCGAGGCCGTAGACCGGCAAGTCTTCGGGCTTGACGCGCTTGCTGAACACCGAGTCGGTGGGGGTCTTGAAGCGTTCGAGGATGGGCCGAATGCGGTTCCAGTCGGCCGGCGCCTCGAGCGGGGCCGTGACGTTCCACGTCTTGCCGTCGCCGCCCGCCGCCTTGCGCAGCGCTACCGTCTCGCCGCCCCGGCCGATGTCGATGCCGTCGATGGGCGACTCTTCGACCTTCGCGCCCTTCTCGTCGCCGAACGCCAAGGCCGCTCCGGCCGCCTCGGGTTTCTGGTCGTCGGGGTGCGTGCTCCAGCCGGCCAGATGGAAGCCCTCGGGCGGCTTCTCTTTCGGCCAGTAGTTGATGACCAGCACGACCGCGAGCAGCACGAGGAAACCGAGGACCGCGAGAAGTGTCGTCCTGTTCATGGCTCATCCCTCTGCAACGGTTCGTCCCGCCGCGCCGGGCGCGCGGTCGGGGTGGCGCGTCGGGCCGGGCCCCGCGGCGCCCCTGCGCAACAGGCTTCTAGCGGCGGCGCCGCGTGCGCTCGCGCACGATGAAGCGGCCGACGCCGAAGCCGATGAACAGCAACGGCAGCGCCACGACGGCGCCGAGGGCGAGCGCGGTCTGCTGGCCCTCGGACACCGCGACGAGCGGTCGGCGCGCCGAGCCCTTCGAGCGAATCTCCACCAACGCGTCCTTCTGCACCGCCCAGTCGAACACGTTGAACAAGAACTGCAACGTTTCCTGGATGGTCTCGCCGATCTGACCGATGCGCAACTGCCAGTTTTGCAGGCGCACGGCGTATTTCTTCAGGTCTTTCAGCACCTCGAGATTGGCCTCGCCGAGGCTCGCCACGTTGAAGCCGTCGAAGACCCCGGCGGAACTGAGCGCTTCGAGCCCGAGGTTGCTGCCGATGACGAGCAGTCGGCCCTGGCCGTTGCGGCGGAATTCGCGCGGGGTGTCGTCTTTCTTCGGTTCGTCGCCGGCCGCAGCTTTGGGCGCCTCGGGGGTGGCAAGGGCCGCTTGCAGCGGGTCGCTGCCGGCCTCGCGAGCCTTGACCGGCAGGTCTTCGAGTTTGGCCTTGGAGAACTGCGAGTCGAAGTTGCCCTTGACGAACAGTGCCACGGGGGTCGTGCCGCTCGGCGCCTGGCGCGAGATCTGGTCGAGCAATTTCGGCGGCAGGATCTCGATGTTCTGCGCCATGACCACGGCGTTCGGCGACGAGCGCACGAGCTCGACGATCTCGACGTTGGGGCGCTTGCGCAGTTCGGGGGTGACCTCGACGGGCGACACGTACGGCAGGGTCAGGTGCGTGAGGCCCTTCGACAACACGTGTTCGCGGTTGAGGTCGGTGAACGTCGGCAGCAGCGGGTAGACGTAGTTGCGCTGCGACTGCAACGCGATGCGGCCGCGCTTCTCGACGTTCATGACGGTCACGGAGCCGTTGGCGCGCGGTTCCATGACGAGTTCCTTGCGTGCGACGACGCCGTAGTTGCTGAGCCACTGGTCGACGTTGCTCTCGGTCGTGGCGTAGCTCGTCAGGTCGAGGTTCTCGGTTTCGGGGTTGAGGTTCTGCAAGGTCACGTCGAAGTGCTTGAGCAGCACGATGACGGGCCGGCCCGACAGCAGGAACTGGTCGAGCTCGAACATGTCGCGCTGGTCGAGCGGCTTCGTCGGCGCGAAGACGACGAGCGCATCGATGTCGTCGGAGATCTTCTCGCCCTTCGGCACCCGCTGCACTTCGAAGCCGCGCGCGCGGAAGAGACCCTGGTTGATCTGCTGGTTGATGCGGTTGACCTGCTGCTCGATGGCGCCGGCCTGCTCGACGAAGTGCTTCGCGAGCGGGTTCTTCTGCGCCATGAGGCCGGCGATCTGCTCGTCGATGATGGGTTTGTCGCTCGGGAACGGGCAGAACTCGTCGTGGCCGCAGAAGAATCCGATGGTCTTGCGTCCCGGCGCGCTCTTGAGGGTCTGGTAGGCGCCGTCGATGTTGCTGAACAGTTGCCCGAGCGCGACCGCCACGCGGAACGCCTGTTGCACCTGGGCCGGGTCGCCGGCGCCCGCCGTCTGGTCGAACTGCTCGTAGTAGCGCATGTACTGCGCGATGTTGGCGATCAGTTGGTCGAGGTCCTGGTTGCGCCCGCGGAGTTTGGCGGTGGCGGTGGCCACGGCGCCGTCGATCTTGCCGCACGCCTTCTGGATGTCGCCGCGGTGCGCCTGGAGGTCGCTGATCTGCTGCTGCGCCTTCTCGGCCCCGGCGATGAGCGGGTTCGTGCCCGCGCCCCTGTCGCCGCCGGCCTCGGGCGTCGCGGTCGTGTACTTCGCCACGGCCTCGTTGCATTCCTTGACGGCGTTGAAGGCCTCGTCGCCGGCGCCCAGGATGTCGGCCATGAGCCGGCCTTCTTCGTACTTGTCCTTGAGCCGGACGAGAATGCGCGTGATCTCGAATTCGTAGTGCTCGGGTTCGATGGCGAGCGGCAGCACCTCGCTGACGTTGCGGAAACTGAAGCTCGCCCCGAGCGCGTAGCGCGTGAATTCGAGCCGCCCGCCTTCCTGCACGCGCGCCTCGTCGGCCGAGAAGAGCTGCAAATTGGCGGCCTCGGCCTTGCGCTCGATGTCTTCTTCGACGCGCACGAGCGTCATGCGCCCTTCGGCGGCCGACTCGTACTCGCTCAGTTTGTCGAGGAACTGCCGCTCCACGCCCTGCAACGGGATGGTGCGGCCCCAACGGCTGACCTCGGCCGGCAGTTTCTTCGAGATGTACACGCGCACTTCGAGGTCGTCGAGAGCGCGCACCGCCTGCTTGGAGGCGTCGCTGAGCGTGTGCACGCCCTGCGCCGTGAGGTCGGCCCGCACGTAGACGCGCCCCGCCAACAGGTTGACCAGCACGACGATGCCGATGCCGGCACAGAGCAGGATGAGTGCGTTCGTGCCACTCCAGAACCGGGTTCGCTTGCTCATGGCTCTTTCCTCTTCCCGCCGATCCCGTGCGATCAACGCCACTTACGGCTCGCGAGCGCGTAGCTCGACACCATCACGCAAACCACGATGAGCGACAGGTAGAAGATGACGTCGCGCGAGTCGACCACACCGCGCGAGATGTTTTGGAAATGGGAAGAGAAACTGAGGAAGTCGAACAGCCCGCGGGCTCCTTCCCAGACGAGCTTCACGAGGCGGTCGACGAAGTAGAAGAACCCGCAGATGCCGAGACTCAGGATGAAACTGATGATTTGGTTGCGCGTGAACGTGGACGTCATGAGCCCGATCGCGAGGTACGCCCCGCCGACGAGCAGCAACCCGAGGTAGCCGCCGATGACCGGGCCCGCATCGGGCGCCGCCGAAAACGCGAACACGACCGAGAACGGGATGCCCATCCAGCCGGCGCCGAACCAGAGCCAGCCGAGCGCCGAGCGCGTGCGTCGCTGCAGCAGCAGCCCGGCCACCGCCCCGACGAGCGGCGCGGCGACCCAGAGGATGAGGCGCAGCGTGGCCCCCTCGGCCGGCAGACCGCCCTGGGCGAGCAGCCCCACGACCAGCGGATAGATGAGCGAGAGCCACAACGTGGCCAACAGGAACAGCAGCGCGGCCAGGTACTTGCCGAGCACGATTTCGACGTCGCGCACCGGCATCGTGATGAGCAACTCCATGGTGCCGCTGCGCTTTTCTTCGGAGAGCAGCCGCATGGAGACGGCCGGCAGGTAGAACACGAAGATGAGCGGCACCCACTCGAAGAAGGGGCGCAGCGTGGCCTCGTTGCCCTGGAAGAAGTCGTCGACCCAGAAGAAGAGCACGCCCACCATGACCAGGAAGACGGTGATGGCCACGTAGGCGATCGGGGAGTTGAAGTAGGAGCGGAACTCCCGTTTGGCAATGACCCAGATGCTGTTCATCGCTGACCCCTACTGTTGGGTGAGCTTGCGGAAGATGCCCTCGATATCGAGCATGTCGCGGCGCAACTCGAAGAGCGTCCAGTTCTCGCTGCGGGCGAGCCCGAACACGGCCGGCCGCACGTCTTCGGCACCCGCCGTGTGCAGCGCGTAGCCGGCGATGCCGTCGCGGTCGGGCTCCCGGCTTTTCACGGCCTGGACGCCCGGCAACGTGCGCAGCCGTTCGGCGACCACGGCCGGGGCCGCGTCGGCCTTGAGCCGCACGACCACGAGCGGGTTTTCGGTCTCGCGCCGCTCGAGCTCGGCAACGCTGCCGTCGGCCACGATGCGCCCGCGGTGGACGATGAGGATGCGGTCGCAGGTCTGCAACACCTCGGGCAGGATGTGCGTGGACAGGATGATGGTGCGCTCTTTGCCGATGCGCTGGATGAGGCGCCGGATCTCGACGATCTGGTTCGGGTCGAGGCCGACGGTGGGCTCGTCGAGAATGAGGATTTCGGGGTCGTGGATCATGGCTTGCGCGAGGCCCACGCGCTGGCGGTACCCCTTCGACAACTCCCCGATGTTGCGCTGGATGACGTCGCCGATGCCGGTCATGGCGGCGATGTCGCGCACCTGCGCGGCGCGGCGGTCGGCCGGAATGCGGCGCAACTCGGCGACGTAACTCAGGTATTCGTGAACGCTCATGTCGGTGTAGAGCGGCGCGTTCTCGGGCAGGTAGCCGATCTTGGCGCGCGTTTGCAGCGACTGCGCCTGCACGTCGAAGCCCGCGATGGACACGCTGCCGGACGTCGGCGCCAGGTAGCCCGTCATGATCTTGAGGGCCGTCGTCTTGCCCGCCCCGTTGGGCCCGAGGAAGCCGACGATCTCGCCCTTGCGGATCTCGAACGAGACCCCGCGCAGCGCTTCGACGGGCCCGTAGTTCTTGACCACATCCTGGACCTTGATCATGTCCCCCACTCCTGCGGCCGCCCGTTGCGCAGGGCCGCGTAGCCGCTTTTGGCGGAAGTGAAACCCGGCGTCAAGCACCTTATTCCAACCGTTCGGGGGGGCCGACCGCGAATCGGCCGGCCATCGCCTGTGCGCGGGCGGTCGCGGTCCTACGGGAGGGGTTCGTCTTCGATCTGGGCTTGCGGCACCGGGACGAGGAATTCGGGCACGTGCACCGGCGGGTCGCCGCCCGTATCGCGCGTGATGCGCGTGACGGCCTCGCGAATCCGGAAGAAGAGCTCGCCGTCGCGGGTGGGCAGCAGCCCGAGGACGGCCAGCCGGGCGCCCTCGTCACGCGTGAAGCCGAGGCCCTGCACGGCCATGAGCAGGCGCTCCCGAGCGGCGGGTTTCTTCGCGTCGGCGTGGGCCTTGAGCTCGGCCTTGAGCCAGGCGCGCGCCGCGGGCGTGTCGAGCTGCGCGAAGTTCAGGATTTCGCCCGCCAGCGGCTGCGGCTGGTCGGGGTCGACCGTCTTGAGGCGCGCCGCAAGCCCCGCTTCGCCGGCCTGGAGCCGGGTGACCCCCACGCAGTCGGCCAGCGCCTCGCGTTCGGCGGGCAAGCGCGCGGTGCGGAGGGCGGTGGTCAGGAATTCTTCGTGCGGGGTGACGTCTTCGTTGGCCTCCCCGGCACGCCGATAGAGGCAGCACTGCAAGCCGATGCGCGCGAGGGCGTCGGCCTCCTGTTCGAGGCGCGTGCGCAGGGCGGCGAGGTGTTCGTCTTCGCCGACGGAGCCGAGCGCCATGGCCGTCAGGTAGCGAATGACCGGATCGGGGCTCTTGCCGAGGAGATCGAGCAACACGGTGGCCAGCGCGGGGTTGCGCTGCAAATCCCACATGGCCCGCAGCGCGCGTCGCAACCGGCTGTTGGCAGACGTGATCTCGTTGGACGCGATGGCCGCCTCGGCGACCTCCATCAGCACGATGCGGCCCTGGAAGCGGTTGACGTCGACCGCGGCGATGAAGAAGTCGCCGCGCAGTTCGTCGGACGGCGCCTCGCGACTCAGTTTGAGCGCGAAGTCGAGCAGAACCTTGCGGAATTTCGTGCTGACTTCGGTGTAGCGGCCCACCAGCGAGAGCACCCGCGCGAGCCGATCCCACCAGCGGGGCTGCGCCGCGGCACACGCCGGCGGTGGGTTGTCGACGATGGTCTTGAGCGCGGCTTCGCCGAGTTCGACCAGCACCGCGGCCGCAAACCAGCCTTCGATGTCGCGGCAGAGCAGGGCCGAGAGATCGGCACTGGCCGGGGCATCGAAGCGGCTGCGGTCGACCTTGATGAGCTGCACACGCGTTGGCCCGCTTGGGCCGCCGCAGGCCGGCCCGAGCAACCCGAGGGCGGCGCACAACCCCAACGCGCCCATCCACCTCCGACTCGACATCGTTGCCTCCTCTCGTCTCCCCGAGCTGTCAGGAAGTCACGGAGACCTAGGGGTAGTCGAAAATCGGCGGCCGGTCAAACGGCCGCATCGGCTGCCAGCAGGCGCTCGGCGCGCACCCGCAAACCGAGGCGGCGGTAGGCGCGGGCCGCCCGCAGCCGCGCGCGCGTCGCGCCAGTTTCGTCGCCGGCGGCGCGGCAGAGTTCGCCTTCGAGCGCGAGCGCACGGGCGTAGTGCGGCCGGGCGCCCACCTGGCGGTAGATGACGCGGGCGCGTTCGAGCGCGGCCGAAGCGGCGGGCGCAGCGCCGTCGGCCTGCAGGAGGCGGGCCTCGGTTTCGAGCGCGAGTCCGAGGTCTTCGAAGAAGCCCATGCGCCCGAAAAGCGCCCGTGCCCGTTCGGTGGTGGCGCGGGCCGCGGCCCGTGCGGCCGCGTCGGGGCCGGCAGCGAGTGCCGCTTCGCCGAGCTCGGCCCGCAGTTGGGCGACCCCTTCGCCTCGGGCCGCGGCGCTGTCGCGCGCCGTGCGGAAGCGGAAGGCGGCCTCGACGGTGTCGCCCGCCTCGAAGGCGAGCCAGCCGAGCGCGCGATCGGCCGCCGCGATGTCGGCGGGGCGGATGGCGGCCGAAAACACGCGGCGGGCGGCCAGTGCGAGCCGGCGCGCCTCGGCGGCGTCGCCCTGCCAGCCGTGCAGCGCGGCGCCGACGAGG
>CAYRCM010000170.1:0-13136 GCA_964422715.1 uncultured Myxococcales bacterium
CTTAGAGGCAGCGGCAGGTGGCGGTCAAGGTGGGGGGGTGGCGGGGGCGGTGGCGGGGGGTGGGCGGCGCCCGCGCCCGGGCCGCCCACGCCCCGCCGGCTACGGCAGCACAAAGAGGGCCGCGGCGCCATCCGTCCAGTCGCCATCGGTGAGCGGCCGGCCCGTGCGGGCCGCGGCGGCGCGCACCGTCGCCGGCTGGTCCAGCGTGAACGGCCCGGCATACGCGACACGCGCCGACGAGAGCCGCGGGTCGGAGCCATCGAGCGTGTAGTAGAGGTCGTAGCCGGGTTCGCCCGCGAGCGTCACGCTCACGGGCCCGAGCCAGTAGCCGCCGGGGGGTGCGATGTGCGGCGTGGCCGACGCGGGCGGCAGATTGTAGGCCAACAGATCGGCGGTCAGTTGCGCCTGCTGCTCGGCCAGCGCGGCTTCGAGCCCGGCCGGGTCGACGTCCATGGTGTTGAAGCCGGCCTGCTCGGCCGCGAGGTCCGGCGCGACGCGCTCGGCCAGGGCGTCGATTTCGGCATCGAACGTGCCCGGCGGCAGCCGCTCGAGCAACTGCCGCATGGTGAGCAGGTACAGGCGCCGCAGGGTGGGGTTGGCCGAGACGAGCGCGCAGAGCCTGTTGCGCTGCCAGTTGGGGTCGTCGCCCTGCTCGCCATCGCCGTAGAGGAGGCGCATGGGGCCGAACCGACCGAGCGAATCGAAGTCGTAGCCGAGCCAGTACCACTTGCCGCCCGGCTCCCCCGGCAACACGTGGTAGTGGTTGTGCCCCGGGAAGTCGTCGATGCGCATCAGCACCGTCGCGGCCCAACGCAGCAGCCAGCGGTCGAGGTCGACGTGGCCGTCGAGCCAGTCGAGCAGCGCCGCGTCGTGCAGCGTGTCGAGCGCCGTGACGAAGGCACGGATGTGGTCGGGCGGCTCGAGCGGGGCCGTCTTCTTGTTGTAGGCGCCCCAGAAGTCGAGGTCGGTCACGAGTTGGTTTGGGAAGAGGTCGGAATTGTGCGCCTGGCCGTCGGTCTCGACGCTGCGCGCCTTGTAGACCTGAGTCGCGGGGTGCAGGTCGTGCTTGGCGACCCAGCGGTCGGTCGGCGACTCGTAGCCGACGTAGACCCCCCAGAACACCCCGTTGATGTGCAGCCGCACGAGCCGGTGTTCGAGGTTCGGCAACCCGAGGGCGTCGTAGACGCGAAAGGCCACTTCCGAGACGAAGGGCCGGTCGAAGCTGAGGTCGTACGTGCGGTTGCCCTCAAAAAGCGCCGACTTGTTGAACTGGAACTTGCGCGGCCGCTTCGGGTGGTAGCGGCTGCCGCGGCCGCGGTAGCGCATGCCGATGTGCGGGTAGACGGTGTCGCCGACGACGAGCGTGCAGTCGACGTAGTCGCTCGTGCGCGGGTTGGCGTCGAGCCGCGCAACGTCTTCGGGCCGGATGAAGAGGTGGAAGAGCGTCATGCCGGTCTCGGTCGTGCCGTCGGCCACGAAGTAGGCCTGGGTGGGCGACGGGTCGGCGTCGTAGGGGTAGACCGTCGTGAGGCCCTGGGCATCGCTCACCCGCACCCGGTAGTGCACGAGCGTGCCCGCCGGCGCGGGCGGCAGCACCGCCCCGTAGACCCCGTCGCCGGCCGCGCCGTCGCCGTGCCGGCCGTCGTCGGCCATGGGCGTGCTCGTGACCGCATCGTCGATCCCCTGGGTCGTTTCCAGGACAACGCTCACGAGCGGCACGGCCGAACTGACGTGCGCCGTGACCGTCACCGCGTCGGCCGGGCCGGGGGGCGCCGGCGCGTGGGCGAGTGCGGCGACGAGCGGCGGGACGTGGCTCGCCGTCTCGGAGTTCGGCCGGCCGGGCGTGCCGCGACCGACGAAGCCGGCAACCGGAGGCGAGAGCGGGTCGAGTTCGCCGCTGTCGGCGGTCTCCCAGACCTCGACCCGCAGGCCCACCCAGTCGCCGCCCTCGATCCAGACGGTCACCGCCTCGTCGGGCAGCAGGTCGAAGCTGCCGGAGAGGGTCACGGCCTCTTCGCGACCGTTGTTCTGGGCGGCGTCGATGAAGGCCCCGAGGGGAGCCCCGCCCGGACCCGTGAGGCGCAGCTCGTTTGGCCGCCCGAGTTCCCAGGGGTCGTTCGGCGGGCCCTGGATGCGGCCGTTGTAGCCGGCCGCCCTCACCAGGAAGCGCCCGCCGTCCCGGGCCGTGAAGCGCACACCGAGCGGCGAATGGCCGCCGACGTCACCCGTGACGAAGTTGGTCTTGAGGCCCTGCGCCTGGCCGTCGGCGCCGGGGCCGAAGAGGTTCAACGACACCCACGGGGCCCCCGACCCGATGCTGGTCCAGCCGACGCTCGGCACGGGCAGTTCGTTCGCAAAATGGTCGCTCACCGGGTCGGAAAACGGCTGACCGTCGAACGAGAGGTAGCTCCACGAGGCCAGCGCTCCGCTTGGCAATACGGTGTCGTGTGGATTGGCCGCCGTGTCGAAATGGGCGGCGAGCGTGGCGTCGGGCGGCCCGGGCTGCCAGGCATCGGGAAGCGCCACGCCGGCGGCACGCCAGTTGGCCGGGTTCGCGTTGTCGCCGTGGGGGTCGAGGCATTCGAGCGCCGCGCCGGCCTCGTCGGGGGCGAGCGGCCAGGGCGGCGCGTCATCGTAGGCCACCGTGTCGATGAGCACGCCGGCGGCATCCCGCAGCACGAGCCGTTCGCCGGCGGAGCCGAGCCGGGCGCCGAGCGGCCCCGTGACCGCAAAGGCGCCATGGCGCAGCGTCAGCACGGCAGGGTCGGCCGCCACGACGAGGTAGGCGCCGGGCCCAAGCTGCGTGCCCGACGAAAAGCGGAACGCGGGGCCGGCGGCCAGCGTCCAGTCGGACAGGTCGACCGAAACGGGGCCGCGGTTGAAGAGCTCGACGTACTCGCCATACACGTCCTCGTCCCGTTCGAGGTAGCGGCCGGCGTTGACCCGGTCGAATTCCTCGCGCCACTCTTCGCGGAGCGGCCGGTACTGGATCTCGTCGATGACGATGGCGCCCGCGTTGGTCGCGACCGGGTCGTTCGGCCTCCCCGGCGAGCCGTCGCGACCATAGCCCCAGTTTTCGGCGAGCGCGTTGTCGTGGGCCGGGTCGAACAGTTCGAGGCTCGGGCCGGCGCCGTCGGCCTCGGGCGGCCAGCGGTCGGGGCCCCAGGGGTGGGCACCGTCGCTGTAGGCCACCGAATCGACCACGTTGCCGGCGGCATCGAGCAGCGTGACCGTCTCACCGCCGTTGCCCAGCCGCTCGGCGCCCCAGTCGCCCACCAGCGGGCCGGCGGCGTACTGCGCAGCGACCGCCGCGGCGTCGCGGCAGAGCGCCAGGTAGCCGCCTGCGGACAGCGCGGTGCCGGCCGGCAGGGGCCAGTCGACGGCGTCGGCGAGCCGCCAGCCGTCGAGCCAGGCAGCCGCCGGTCCGGCGTTGTGGATTTCGATGTATTCGAGCGCCTCGCCGTCGTCGGCCGGGTGGTAGTGGATCTCCGTGATGACGACCCGCGCGGCTCGCGGGGTCTGGTCGACGGACAGATCGGCGTCGCCGGCCGCGAGGTCACCCGCCAGGTCGACGGCGTCCAGCGCGTCAAACGACGCGTCAACGGAGGGCCCGGCATCGCCCGCCGGCGGCGCGTCGCCCGGTAGGTCGGGGGCGTCCAGCGCGTCAGGGGACGCATCAACGGGGGGCCCGGCGTCGGACGCGCCGTCCGGGGCCGAGTCCCCGAGGGCGTCGGGCGGCGCGCCATCGGCCGCTCCTCGGTCGGTCTGCTGGTCGACGGCCGCGTCCGGCGGGCGGGTGTCGGCCGGCCCGAGCTCGGGGGGCGGCACCGCGTCGGTCGCCGGACTGTCGGGCGGCGGCCCGTCCGGGGCCGCGCCATCGCGGCCGAGCTCAGCCGCAACATCGCGCGGGCTCACCGCTTCACGGCCGGCGTCGGGCGCCCGCGGCCCGTCCACGGCCGCCCCATCGGGCCGCGGCGGCGCGGCGTCCTCGGACGACGCGGGCGACGCCGGGCCGCAACCGCAGAGCCACAGGGAGAGAAGCCAGAAAACGAGACCGCACGCCTGCCGCTTCTTGGGGGTGGGTTTCATGGGCCGAGTATTCGGCCCGGGCCGCTGGGCGTCAAGCCGCGGGCGTCGACGGGCGGCTCAACGGTACGCGCGCAGCGGGGCAAGTTGCTGCTCGAGCGCGCCGAGCCCGACCTGCGCGGTCGCTTCGGCGCTCGGGATACCACGTTCATCGAGACCGCGCAGCGTTCGGTACTCGGCGTAGAGCCCCGGGAGGTCGGGCGCGGCGCCGGCCGCGGGCCCGTCGGCGAGGGGGGTCAGCAGCCGCGGCGGCAGGGCGTCGTGCACCGAGCGCAGCCCCGCCAAGTTGGCGAGCCCGCGCTGCAACGTCCAGATGCGCTGGCCCGTGGCGAGCAGTTCGGGTACGTCGAACGCGTCCCAGCCGCTGGCGAGCCGGATGGCGTCGGCCAGTTCGCCCGCGGACAGCATGCCCAGCACGTGCATGCAGAGCCCCGCGGCGCTGCCGGCGAGCCCGAGGTTCTCGGAGACGACGTGCATGCGCGCCCGGCCCTCGCTCGCACCCAGCGCGTACCGGAAATCGAGGCCGGCATCGGTGTAGCGGTGCGGGCCGGGCTCGAGGTAGAGCGCCAGGTGTTCGTCGTGCGTGGGGCCGAAGTTGCCGACCGCAAGGGCCAGGGCGAGGCCCGGGCGCGCCCGCGGGTCGAAGGGCGGCAGTTCGAGCCCCTTGACGTCGTTTGCATAGCGCCGGTGGATGGCGCCGAGCTCGAACGTGAGCGCCCCTGCTCCCATGCCGAGCAGGTCGGCGAGACGCTCAGCATCGGCGATGGCAGGCAGCAGGTCGTTGACGACCCCGATCTGGCCCCAGCCGAGCGACACACCGCCGAGGATCTCGGGCTTCGTATCGCGCACCTCGAGACATTCGATGCAGAAGGCGAGCGTGGCGCCGCACGAGGCGGGGTCGAGGCCCAGCCGGTAGCACTGTTCGTTGGCCAGGAGCAGGCCTACGAGGTCGCCGTTGAGGATGAGCGGCCCGAAGGCCGCCGCGGCCGCATATTCCGGCCCCGGCACTTCGCCCGCGACGACCGGACCCGCGCCGCCGGCCGCGGCCACGGTGCGCCGGCACGCGATCGGACAACCCGCGCAGGTGTCGCGCCGCAGCAGGTAGCCGGCGCTGAGCATGCGGCCGCCGACCGCCTGCGCCAAGGAGGGCATTGGCGCGTGGCGCCAGTTCATGAACGGCACGAGGCCGCTGTCGAGGCCTTCGTCGAGCCAGCCGGCCGTGCCATGGGCGGCCAGCACCTGGGCCCGCGGATGGGCCGCCAGCATGTCGGACCAGCGCTGCGCGAGGTAGGCGAGGGCGGGATTGTCGGCCCCGGGCATCCCGCGGCCGCCCTTGACCGTGATGAGTTTGAGGCGCTTGTGCCCAAACGCACGGCCGATTCCGCCACGGCCGAGCATGAAGTGCCCGTCGTTGAGCAGGGTGGCGAACTCGACGCCCGCCTCGGCCGCCGGTCCGATGCACAGGAGACTCGCCCCCGGCCCGAGCGCGGGATCGGCCGATTGGTGCACGTAGCGCGTGACGGCGAACGTGTCGTGCCCCCAGAGTTCGTCGGCGGGGCGCAGCGCAACCTGGTCGGGCGTGATGACGAGCTGCAGGGGCACGTGGGAACTGCCCACGATGACGAGACCGTCGTAGCCCGCCGCCCGCAGGGCGGTGCCAAAAGGCCCGGTGCCGGTGTCATGCGCCCAGTAGCCGTTGACCGTGCTGCGCGCCGAGACCGAATAGCGCGTGGCCCCGGGCAGGCCGGTGCCGACGAGCGGGCCGGTCATGATGACGAGCGGGGCCTCGGGCGCGGTGGGGTCGGGCATGGACTGCGCAAGTTCGAAGAACAGCGCGGCGGCGAGGCCAGAGCCGCCGAGCAGGCCGCGTTGCCCCGCTGAGGCGATCTCGAATGTGCGGACGCCGTGCGTGCTGAGATTGACCTCCAGATACCGGCCCCGACCCTTCCCGTTTCCCATGGCGCCCCCCCCCGGCGTGCTGGCCGAACCCCCGAGCGCGGTGCATCGGCTGAACAAACGTCCGAAAGGATATCGTGACCGCTTGACTGTCGCCAAGGCATAGGTACGATTTTTTCCTACCGGCAAGCCGCCCCACGGTCTCGGGGGACGCGGGTGCCGCGAGCGGACCGCGCGATTTGTGCCCCGAGGAGGAAGTGCTCATGCCACCGCAAGGCCGACTTGGTGATCTCTCCTTCGTCCCCGCCGACGCCCACGGCTGCCCGAGCTGCGCGCACCCGTGTATCGGTCCGGCCATCCAGGGCTCGCCGGACGTGCTGGTCAACTCGCGCCCGGCGCTGCGGGTCGAGGATCTGGGCATCCACGCGGCCTGTTGCGGCCCCAACATCTGGAACGCGGCGCAGGGTTCCAAGACGGTGCTCATCAACGGCAAGCCGGCCCACCGCCTCACCGACGAAGACAAGCACTGTGGCGGCAAGGGGCTCTTGATCATGGGCAGCCCCAACGTCATCACCGGGGGCCCGCCCACGTCCACCGCGCCGTCGCAGGATGAAAAGAAGGAAGAGGAAGAAGAGAAGGAAGAAGAGAAGGAAGAAGAGAAGAAAGAAGAAGAAGAGGACGGCAAGGGCGGCCCCGAAGACGGCGGCAAGGCCGGCAAGAGCGGCAAGGGCACGCAGATGCAGCGCCCGGCCGACGGCCGCACGACCTCGCCCTACGGCATGCGCAAGCACCCCGTCACCGGCCAGCAGAAGATGCACAACGGCATCGACATCGGCTGCCCCAAGGGCACGCCCATCCACGCCGCGGCCGGTGGCACGGTCACGCAGTCGGGCTGGATGAACGGCTACGGCAACACGGTCATGATCGACCACGGCGGGGGGGTGTCCTCCCTCTACGGGCACATGAGCGGCACGTCGGTGTCGGCGGGCCAGGCGGTCTCGGCGGGTCAGGTGGTCGGCGCCTGCGGCAGCACCGGCGTCAGCACCGGCCCGCACCTGCACTTCACCACCTACCAGAACGGCGGCCACGTCAATCCGAGCAACTTCGGCGTCCAGTAGGCCGAAGGTCGCGCCGCGACACGGCGCACCCAAGCCAGCGCCTTCACGGCACCGAGAAGCGCGTCGCGGCCACGATGGTTGCGGACTCGCCCGCCACGGCGGCCCAGTCTTCGAGAAAGGCGAGCGGCTCGGGATCGGCGAGTCCTTCGAGGTTTCGCGCCCAGCGGTAGCCGATGGGCTGGTAGAGCAGGCTCACGCGCACGGCGTAGGGCCCGCTTCCGGGGGGCACGGCGATGCGGTAGCGCACCCGGTCGCCGCCGCCCGAGAAGTCGGGATCGGCGGCGGCCTCACCGGTGACGGCCACGTCCGGCGAGGCCTTGGTCGGGTCGAAGCCGGCCGGCAGCAGGCGGTTGTCCTTGAGGTAGCGCGAGGCCGTCAGCAGTCCGGTCGTGACGGCGCCCGCCGGGGTCCCGAGGATGCTCTCGTAGATCTGGACCTCGGCCGGGTCGCTCACCGTCTGGTAGTGCGGCTCGTAGCGGGCCGGATCGGCGTCGTTGTCGTTGCCGGCGATGGCGCCGTCGGGGCCCGGCGCCCCCGACTCGAACAGCAGGGCGCCCGTGCTGCCCGTGACATTCACGTGCAGCCAGGCGCGGCGCGAGGGGTAGGCCGTCGGGAACTTGTGGCCGGCCTGGTTCATGAGGCTGACCGTGAACGCCAGGACGCCATCGGCGCAGGCCGCGTCGTCGATGCGCAGCAGGGCCGCCTCTTTGCCGAGGTGGTCGCGCGCCCGCGCGACAGCGGTCATGAGTTCCTGGGGGCTGGCCTGCACGCCGAGGGCCAGACGCCGCCGGCTCAGCATGCGCGGCACGACGCCGTTGCCGCCGCGAAAGACGTGTTCCGAAAAGTGCGCCCGCGGCTGGCCGAGCACCGAGGACACGGGCAACGGCTCGGGGCGCACCGGCATGTGGCAGTCCTGGCAGTGCATGGCGTCGGCGTAGTCGCTCGCCCGCCATTCGAGGTAGGGCACCTGCTCGGGCAGCGTGCCGACCACGTTGCCGGCGGCATCGAGGGCGTGCGTATAGAGCGTGTGGCAAGTCGCGCAGACTTCGCTCTGCTGCAAGTGCGGGGCCTCGGTCGGCGCGAAGCCGCTCGCCGAGCGCATCACGCGCGCGAGCCCGGCCTCGACCGCGAACGGCCCGAGCGCCGGGGCAACGCCGCCTCCGAGCGCCGCGGCGAAGACGTAGCCGCCGGTGAAACTGGCCGGCGTGCCGAGTCGATCGGGGCCGATCTGGTGACACACGGCACACGACACGGCGTCGGCGGCGAGCGCAGCCGGCTCGCCCGGGGCCGTTGCGGCCGAGAGATGGGCAAAGACCCGGCCCGTGCCGCCGGCCGCGACGTCGGCCGCGTGCGAGAGCGGCGCATGGCAGCGGGAGCACTCGTGTTCGATGGCTGCGGCGGCAGCCGGGTGGGTGCGCGTTTCGCGCCGTACCGAGGCGAGCCAGTAGGGGTCGCGGGCCGCGTTGGCCATCATGGAGCCGCGCCACGCGGCGCCGAGCGAGACGTCGCTGCCGTCCGGGGCCGTGAGGCCGTTGTGGCAGGCCATGCAGGTGTCGGACAGGGTGAGGCGCGGTTGCGGGGCGGCCGCGGCGGCTGGCGGGGCGGGGGCGGCGGCGCGCCCCGGAGCGGCCGCGAGCGACAGCGCCACGTAGGCCAGGCCGAGCAGGCGAGACGCGGGCCGCGGGGCGTGCGGGGCCCCGACCGGGGTAGAGCGGGCCGCGCGCGGCGTGCTGGATGCCGAGATCGGGTGCGACATGGAACCCCTCCTCACCAGCCCTCGGCGAGGCCGCCGTCGACGAAGTCCCAGAGCAGGTAGAGCAACGCGTAGATGGGCCGCTCGGCGAAATGGTCGACCGGGATGCGCGCCCCGACGGACAGCAGGATGTGCTGGCGGGTCGGCAGAGCCACTTGCAGTTGCGGCACCACGTCCCAACTCGGCACGGCGCCGGCCTCGGCGTCGACGACC
Source organism: uncultured Myxococcales bacterium (assembly GCA_964422715.1). GTDB lineage: Bacteria > Myxococcota_A > UBA9042 > PWKZ01 > CAYRCM01 > CAYRCM01. The sequence goes on from CAYRCM010000170.1 coordinate 9,067, forward strand.
CCGAGCACCTCGACCATGGGCGTCCAGGCGCGGCCGAACCCGCGGTTCTGGAAGAAACTCATGCCCGTGGCGAGGCGCCAGAAGACCTCGTGGCCTTTCTTTTCGGGCTCGGTCGAGAGTTCGCCGCCGACGTGCAACTGCACGAAGGCATCGTGCGGCAGGGCCTGGCCGTACGCGAGAAACGGCTCGAAGAGCCAGACACCCCCGCCGAGCCCGCGGTCCTCGCTCCCGGTCGGCACGATCCCTTCGAGCCCCGCGCTGAAGATGGAGCCGGTCGCGACACTGTGGAGCAGCGCCCACTTGGTCGCGACGACCAGGTCGCCGATGCCGCCCGTCCAGTCGCCGCGGCCCCCGTCGCCCTGCAGGAACGCGAAGGGCAGGATGGCTTCGAGCTGCCCGCGGGCGCCGAGCCGGGTTTCGGCCGTGACCTTCGTGAGGATCTCGTAGTCGCCCTCGGTGGCGACCGACGTGGAAACGACCAGTTCGTCTTCCGGGAAGGCCTTCGCGGTGAAAAACGGACGCGGGAAGTTGAGGTCGCCCTGGGGCCAGGAGCGCCGCGCCGCGCAGAAGTCGCGCGACACGTCGACGCTGCGGAGGATGGCGCTCGGGCTCAGCGCGTCGCCGAACGCCGGCATGCGTTCCGAGAAGCCGCGCGCGGGGCCGCCCTCGTGGACAACGGCGGCCCAGTCGGCATCGGCCTCGCGGGTGGCAAAGGCGCAATCGCTGAAGTCGGGCATCACGAGATCGCGGCCGACGACCTCGGGCGGCAGGCCGCGGCCGTCGGGGCCGTGGCAGGCGAGGCAGGCGCTCCGGTAGAGTTCGGGGCCGCTTGGCTCTGCGGCGGTGCTCGGCGCGGGCGGGCCGGCCGCGGCGACGCCGGCGTAGGCCACGATGGCGCCGAAGGCCCAGGCGATTCGTCGTCGTACCCGTTCGCGGCCGCGGATGCGCGCTGCCATGGCTTCCCCCTGTCCGCGGGCAACGACCCGCAGGCCCGAGAGTAGCCGGGAGCCGGCCCCGCGGGCAAGGGCGGGACCGACGCCCAGGTCGGCGGCGCAGGCCAAGAGGCGACCCGGCCGTACCTGCGCGGCGAACGCATGGGGCCCGGCGCCCGCCCGGTGTGACCCCGGTCTCCGCGCGCCAAGCGGCGGGGTCCACCCGTGCGGCCCCCCGCGCCGCTCACCGTCAATGTCGTTGGCATTCGTCCGATCGCGACGGCCTTGTCCAGGAGGTGACGGTTCTCGGTGCTCGGCGACACGGGTACGCCGCAGTCGGGAGCGACGACGGCAACATGTGTCTCCGAAGGATGGCGACGGGCTGTCAATCCAGGTACGGATACTGCCCGATGTAGTTGCCGCCCTCGACGTAGTTGCAGACCACGATCCACACGTTCGACCAACCGGGCAGGCCCGTGACGGTCGGGCAGAAGCGGGCGCCGCAGCCGACGCGACGCGTGTTGGCCCAGATCATCTGGGTGTAGTGGCCGCAGACTCCGCCGCTCGCGCAGTCGCCCTGCCCGACGGGGGCGTAGGTCCAGTCGGCCTCCTCCGCAAGCCAGGCGAGGGCCGCGTCGTCGTCGAGCGGCAGCGGGTAGCCGCTTGCGGCGAAGATGTTTTCCCCCACGTAGTTGGCCTGGCCGCCGAGCGCCCGGTACTGACTCGTGCGGTTCGGGTTGTGCCCCCAGGCGCAGCCGCCGGCCCAGTTGCCGGCCACCTCTGCCGCGATGCCGTCCCAGGTGAGCGCCGGGATGGGGCTCGCGGCCGGGGGGTCGACGTTGGCCCGCGCCTGGTTGTGGTAGGCGAGCATGCGCGCGATACAGAGGGGGGCCGTCGGCTCGGGGCAGTCGACGCATTCGGGGTAGGACGCACAGCCCGATTCGTCGGGGATGGGGTCGGAGGCCGCACAGACGAAGCCGGCGCAGATGGGGTCGGAGCGCGAACCGCTGCATGTGGCCGGCTCGTCGCACACGGGCGCGCTGCCGTAGCCTGGCGCGCACTCGGCGGCGGTGATGCAGCAGTCGCCCCCGGCACAGCAGCGCCCGTTCTGGCAGTGCCCGCTCAGGCATTCGAGGCCGAGCGCGCACGCCTCGCCGTCGGCCAGGTTCTGTGGGCAGTGGCTCGCTCCGAGCGCGAAGCGGAAGATTTCGAGCGCGTCGCCGGCCGAGACCAACCCATCGTTCGTGCAGTCGGCCGCGCAGGCCTGCTCCGGGGTGGGTGTGTCGAGGCCGATGGCGATGCGAAAGGCCCGGAGCGCGTCATCCGCCGAGATCTGGCTGTCGGCGTTGACGTCGCCGTGGTGCACGCACCCGTCGCGACCGGCGGCGGGCGTGAAGGACCCCGCGGAATCGAGCGCCCCGGTCGGGGTGGTGGGGCCGCGGGCGGCGCCGGACAGGGCGCGCCGGGCCGGGCCGCTTTCGGCCTCCGAGGCACAGCCGGCGGCGCCGCCGAGCGCCGCGACTGTCAGGATGGCGGTGCAGAACGTCTTGCTGCGCATGGTGGTCTCCGAACCGACAGCCCCCACAGCCGGCGGACGCGGCGGGCGCGGCGCACCGGGTGAGGCAGCGGCGGTTGCTGGCTTCGCGGCGTCGGGCCCGCGGCGGTACCGCCCGCCGCAAGAGCCCGACGCACGAGTCACAAGATAGGACGAGGGAGCCTGATGGCGAGGGGGCGTCGCCGCCGGCCGGCCCGTGGCTACCAGCGCGAGCGGTAGCCGCGGGTGTCGTAGTGCACGAAGCCCGAGTAGCGGCCGATGCCGCCCTGGCGCATGCGGCCGCGCGCGATGAGCCGTTCGATGAGGGCGCGGACCGACGACGGCGCCATGCCGGAAACGTTGAAATCGGCCGCCTGGCCGCGCGTGTGGTAGCTGTTGGGGGCCCCACCGATGCGGCGGTTGTAGCTGGGCGACCGGTAGCCGGAGTTGATGCTGATGGACCGGTTGCCGGCCGCGGCGCGCAGATCTTCGAGGTTTTCGGCGAGCACGCGCAGATCGTCGACGTACTGGCGCGGGGTGGCCGACCCGTCGCGGCAGCGGAATTCGGACAGGCTGAAGTGCGCCGTGAGGTTGCCCGACCCGGCACCGCCCCCCCCACCGCCGGACGAGCCGCCGCCGGACGACGAGCCCCCGCCGGACGACGAGCCCCCGCCGCCCCGCAGGGCCGCGGCGGTGCGCGGGCCGATCTTGCCGTCGACGGCGAGGCCGTGACGCTGCTGGAAGCGGGCCACGGCCTGGACGGTTTTCGGCCCGATGATGCCGTCAGCACCCGTCCCGAGCGTGCGCTGGAAGCGCTTGACCGTGGCGCGGCTGAGACCGCGACGCCGGTTGTAGGCGATGGCCGCGCGCTGGGCGCGGGCGCTGAGACGAGCGGTCGGGGCGGTGCGCTTGAAGTGTGGCTCGTCGGCCGCGATGGGGGTCCGCGCCTGCACCGGCAGGCCGGCCACGAGTTGGCGGGCGAGGTCGTCGGCTTCGAATTCGGGGGCCTCGGCGCCGCCTTCCTCGATGCCGGAGTAGTCGACGCCCGCGGGCTCCTCGTCGGCAACCTGACCGCCGCCGCCCGCGTCAGCCATGTCGCCGCCGGCCGGGTCGGCGCCCGCGCCAGCGTCGGCCATGGGGTCGTCGGCCCCGCTTTCGCTCTGGCTTCCGCCGTCGAGGTCGCCGGCGTCGGCGCCCGCAGCGGCGACATCGCCGCCGCCCGCTTCGGCACCGGCGTCGTCCGCTGCCTCGCCGGACAGCGGCAGGGCCAGCCGCGACTGCGCGTAGTGCACGAGTTCGTGGGCCAGCAGGTACTGTCCGGCCGGTGTTTCGAGCGCGGCAGCGCCCACCCCGAGCGTGATGCCGCCGGCCTGGAACTGCCCCTCGGCGCCATGGCTGCCGGGCCCGCTGCCGCCGAGCTGCACGGGCACAGCCGCGAGATCGACGCCAAGCAGCTGGCCGAAGCGCTCCTTCATGGCGGCCACGACGGGCGGCTCGCGGAGCGGCGCCGCCGGGCCCCGGCGCGGACTGAGCTGCTCGGCGCCGGCCTCATAGCCGAGGCCCTTCAACTGCTGGCGCACGGCCCCGCCGCCGCCGGCGGGGGC
>CAYRCM010000171.1:0-13043 GCA_964422715.1 uncultured Myxococcales bacterium
CCGGTCGTGCGCGCGCGCGAGCGCCAGGTGCACCTGCGCCGCGGCCAGGGGCTGGCCCGGCGGCGCCGCCCCGAGCAGTTGCCGCAGCAGGCGCATGAGGCCCGTGCGGTCGCCGGCGCGCGCGTGCAGGTCTTCGAGCACGCGCAGCGGGGCCGCGCTGTCGGGGGCGAGCGCCGCGGCCTGCAGTGCGGCCCGCCGCGCGTTGTCCCATTCGCTGAGCCCGCGGTCGCAGACGAGCGCCAGATCGAGCAGGTAGCGCGCCTGGTCGGCCGGGTTGGCGCCCTCGTGGAGGAGCCGCAGCGTGTCGGCGGCCGCCCGCCACTCGCCGTCGCGGATGTGCAGCGCCGCGAGGTGTTCGAGCGCCCCGCGGTGACGCGGCACGAGCCGCAGCGCCTCGTCGCACAGCGTTTTCGCGCCCGCGGTGTCGCCAAGCGCGTTGGCCCGCAACGTGGCCGCTTCGAGCAGTGCGGTGACGGCCGTGCGCTCGTCGCGCGTGGCCCGGCGCAACGAGGCGAGGGCGTCGAGCGCTTCCTGGGCGCGGCCGTCTTCGCGGTAGAGGTCGGCCAGCGCGCGCAACGCGGCCTCGTGACGCGGGACGAGTTCGAGCAGTTCGCGCAGCGCCTCGACGGCGGCCTTGGGGCCGGTCGGCGGCGCGCGCCGGTGGCGGCGCACTTCGGCCAGTTCCCAGAGGTAGCTCGCGCGCACCTCGTCGTTTGTGGCCGCCTGCACCTGGCGGGCGAGCGCCTGGTCGAGGGCCAGCCAGTCGGCGCGCTCCGTGAGCAGCTCGCGCAGCGCCGCGAAAGCCTCGTCGGCCTCGGGGTCGCGGGCGAGCAGCCATTCGAGGACGCGGCGCGCCTCGTCGGGCTTGCCGAGTGTCTCGCGCCACTGACGCGCGGCGGCAATGGCGCTGCGCCTTGCCCAGAGGCGGTCGCGGTGCAGCCGTGCCTGGTCTTCGAGCGTGCGGGCGACGAGCTCGGGTTGGCCGAGTTTCTCGGCGAGGCGGCGCCGGCCCTGCACGGCGGGCAGGTCGAGGGCGCCGGCTTCGAGCGCCTGCACGTAGCCGGCTTCGCTCGGCGCCGGGCGATCGTGGCGTTCGAGCAGCCGCGCGAGCCCGAGGAGGGCTTCGGCGCGCAGGATGGGGCGGCTCTCGGCGGCGGCGCGGCGCGCGAGCACGCCGGCCAGCCGTTCGGGGTCGCCCTGGCGCCCGAGGGCCTGGCTCAGCAGACCGAGCGCCCAGCCGCTCGCGAGCGCGGCCTCGTGGAGCGGGTAGAGCACCGCCGTCGGGTCTTCGGGCGGCCGCAGGCGCGTCGTGAGAAGGCCCGCGAGTTCCTCGGTGAAGTGCGCGCGGTCGGCGGGCGCCTCGGCGAGCGCCGCCCGGCGTTCGAGGATGGCCGCGGCCCGCCGCCAGTCGCCGCGCCGGCGCAACACGCGGTAGAGCCCGTCGAGCGCCTCGACGCGCGCGGCATCGATTTGCAGCACCTTGTCGTAGTCGCCGGCGGCCCCCGCGAGGTCTTCGCCGAGGAAGGTCTGCACGTGCGCGGCGTAGAGCAGGGCGTGGATGCGGCTCTCGTCGGCGCGGGCGTGCGTGGCGATGTCGCGCAGCACGGCCACGAGCCGGTTCCACTGCCCCCGCGCCCCGTAGATGCGCGCGAGCCCCCATTGGCTCGCGACCGCGAGCGGGTCGTCGGAGAGGCTCTGGCGGTAGTTCGCGACGGCGTGGTCGGCGTCGTCGGCGCGCTGTTCCCAGAGTTCGCCGACCCGGTAGCGCAGCAACGCCCGCTCGGGGACGCTGGCCGTGGCCTCGGCCTCGGCCTGGTGGCGCGCGATGAGGGCCGCCCAGTCGCGGCGCGCGGCGAAGATGGCGGCGAGCGCCCGGCGACTGGGCGCATGGCCCGGGTCGAGGGTGAGCGCCCGCTCGAACGATTCGACGGCCGCATCGGACTGGCCGAGCCGCGCACGACGCAGTTCGCCCACCTCGTAGTGCAGTTGCACGGCCTCGGGGCGCGGCGGCCCGGCGTTGAGCTCGGCCTCGTAGGCTCCGGCCAAGTCGGCCCAGCGCTCCTCGCGGCGGTAGTGGCGTTGCAGGCGCCGGATGGTCGGCAGGTGGTTCGGGTCGAGCGTGTGCGCGCGCCGGTAGGCTTCGAGGGCCCGTTCGGGACGCGCGAGTTCGGTTTCGTGGAGCGCCCCGATGCGGCCGAGCAGCGCCACCTGGAGGCTCGGGTCGGTGGTGAGCGCGATCTGGGTTTCGAGGTTTTCGACGAGTTCGGCAAACGCCCCCTGTTCTTCGAGCAGGCGGTCGAGAGACATGAGGGTCGGGCGGTGCTCGGGGGTGAGCGCCAGCACGGCCTGATAGCAGTCGATGGCCGCGCCCGGGTCGTGCAGGCGGTGCTCGCTGAGCCACGCGGCCTCGGTGAGAAGCGCCACGGCGCGTTCGACGTCCTGGCTCGCCTCGGCCTCGCGCCGGTAGATGGTAACGAGGTCGGCCCAACGGTCGGCCTTGGGCAGCGTGCGGCGCAATGCCGACAGCGCCGGCGCGAAGCCCGGGGCCACGCTCAAGGCGCGTTCGTAGAAGTCGGTGGCACGCGCCACGGCGTCGAGCTCGCGCTCGTGCAAGCGCCCGACCGAGTAGAACAACTCGGCCCGCAGCGCCGGGTCGACGATGCGCTCGGCCTGTTCGGCGCGCAGTTCGGCGAGTTCGCCGTAGCGGTGCTGGGCCGAATACAGCCGGTCGAGCGCCCGCAGTGTGGGCGTGTGCAGCGGGGCCACGGCGAGCGCCTTGCGGAACGCGACGCAGGCGTCGTCGGGCTTGTGCAGGCGCTCCTCATAGATTTCGCCGAGTTGAAAGTGTAGCAGCGCCTGCTCGCGGGGCTCGAACACGAGGGCCACGAGCCGGTCGAGCACGCGCACGAGGTCGGGCCAGCGCGCGCGCTGTTCGTAGAGCCGCACGAGTTCGCGCAGCACGAGCAAGTTCTCGGGCGCCACTTCGAGGGCTTCTTCGAGGAAGTGCAGCGCTTCGTCGACGTCGCCGTGGCGGGCCGCGTGGATTTCGGCGATGAGGTAGTAGTGGAGCCAGCGTTCGGCCGGCTCGGGCACGAGCGCGGCCAGCCGCTGCAGGGTGGTGGCGAGTTCGGAAGCGCGCCCGTGCTTGTGGCACAGCCGGCGCAGCGCGAGGAGCGCCGTGGCGTTGCTCGGATGGGCGGTGACGGCCAGCAGATAGGTCTCGATGGCGGCCTCGGGCGCGCCGAGCGGGCCTTCGAGCACGGCGCCGAGCGCGCGCAGCGCGTGCGAGCGTTCGACGGGGTCGGCGGTGGCCTCGGCCTGCCGCTCGAGCGTGCGCCGGAGCTCGTTCCACTGCCCGTGCTCGAAGTAGAGCGTTTCGAGGAGAGCCAGCACGCGCCGCTCGCCGGGCACGAGCATGCGCGCCTGTTCGAGGCGCTCGACGGCGCCCTGGGTCTCGTGGCGCTCGCGGATGTCGAGCAGCGCCTGTTCGAAGAGCAGTTCGGCGCGCTCGGCCGGGGTCTCGGTGACGGCGAGCTCGGCGTCGTACAGTTCGGCCACGCGCGGCCACGATTCGCGCTCGGCGAGCGCCGCCCGCAGGTCGCGCAGCGCGGGCAGGCAGGCCGAATCGAGCACCAACGCGCACTCGTAGTACGAGATGGCGTCGCCGCCGCCGCGCAGGTAGAGCGCGTGCAGCGCCCCCACCGCGTGGTGCAGCCGGGCCGCGCGGGCCGGGTCGCTCGTCTCGACGGCGCTCGCCTCGGCGAGCAGCACGTCGCAGTCGGCGAGGACGCGAGCCACGACCGCCGGGTCGGGCAGCGGCACCTCGGGGGCGACCGTTGCGCCGGGCGGCTCGGGCTCGGCGGTGGCGGGCGCGGGTGCGGCCTCAGCGCCGGACCGGGGTGCCCCGAGCGGCGCTGACGCGTCGTGTCGTTTCTCGTCGCCTGACTGCATGTCTGCCCCCTCGGGCGCGGGTGAACGCGCCGGCGGGTTCCGGGCCGCGTCAGCCAACCGGCCGCCGCAAGTCGGGCGCAGTCTACACCGCCCGGCCGGCCGCGGGCCATAGGGAGCCGCCCTTGGCGGACACGCCGTGGCGCTTGCCGGACCCCGCGCCGTCCGGTATGTTCAGGTTTTCGGCGCGGAGGGGGTTCATGAACGTGGTGCCGCGGATCCGGGCGAGAGCAATGCGGAACTCCAGTCTTGGCGCGACGGCCCGCGCGGCCCTGTTGTTGGGGCTCGTGGGCCTCGCCGGGGGCTGTGGCGGCAGCGGCACGTCCGGTGGCGGCGGCGACGTACCCGACGTCGACGCGGGCGGACCCGACACCTCGTGGCCCGACGTGCCGGGCGTTCCCGACTTGCCGACCGGCGACGGCCAGGGCGACGCGGGTGCGTTTGGCGCGCCCTGCGAAAGCGACACCGACTGCGTCGTCGGGCTGTGCGTCGAGGGGCCCACGGGCCGGGTCTGCACCGCGCCGTGCATCGACAAGGCCTGCCCGAACGGCTGGATCTGCGTCGACGTTTCCGACGACCCCGCCGAGTCGCGCGAAGTCTGCCTCTACCCGCACCTGACGCTGTGCGCGCCCTGCCGGGCCGACGGCGATTGCGCCGCCCCCGACGGCTACGGCGTCGACGCCCGCTGCGTCGTCCCGGGCGAGGCGCACGCCGGCCAGTTCTGCGCCACGGCCTGCTCCGAAAACGTGCCCTGTCCCGACAGCTACGAATGCCGCCAGGTCGGGCCCGACCCGCTGTTCCTGGGCTGCGTTCGTCCCGACGGAGGGTGTGCGTGCTCGGCCTGGGCCGTCGCCAACGCGGCCACCACCGATTGCGCCGCCGAGAACGACTTCGGCAGCTGCGCCGGCGAACGCGGCTGCACGGCCACCGGGCTCAGCGATTGCTCGGCCAGCCCGCCGGCCGCCGAAGCGTGCAACGCGCAGGACGACGACTGCGACGGCGAAACCGACGAGGAAACGGGCGGCGCGCCTTGCTCCGCGCAGTACGAAGACGCCCTGTGCCAGGGCGTCACGGTGTGTCGCGACGGCGAGTTGCGCTGCGATGCGCCGTGGCCGTCGGCCGACGTCTGCGACGGCCGCGACAACGACTGCGACGGCCGCACCGACGAGGGCCATCCCGACGCCGACGGCGACGGGCTCGCCGATTGCGTCGACCCCGACCGCGACAACGACGGCATCTTCGACGACGGCGACGGCAGCGGCACGGTCGGCGACCATCCCTGCACGGCCGGGACGACGAGCGACTGCGACGACAACTGCCTGACCACCCCCAACCCCGACCAGCGCGACACCGACGGCAACGGGGTCGGCGATGCCTGCGGTGCCTGCGGCGACACCTGCCCGGATGTCGCGGCGCGTGGCTGCAGCGCGCTCGGCCCCATCCCGTGGCACTGCGGCGACGAAAACGGCGACGGTTGTCTCGAACAGGTGCCCGAGCCCCTGTGCGCGCTCGACGAAATCTGCGTCGACGGGGCCTGTGTGGCGGCCCCCTGTCTACACGACTGCCGCCCCGGCGACATCGGTTGCGCCGACCTCACGACGCCGTGGACGTGCGGCTACACCGACGACGGCGATCCCTGCATGGACATCCTCCCGGGGCCGCCCTGCAGCGCCGACGGTCGTTGCGCCGGCGGGCAATGCGTGCCGCCCGTCACGCCGCCGGTCATCGGGCTCGGCAGCGTTGCCGTGGCCGGGGCCGGCAGCGCGACGTGGGCTCACGTCGGGCTCGGCTTCGACGTGCCGGTGGGCCTGCTCGCACCGACCGAGGCCGGCCGCGAAGTCGACCTCGGCCTCTACGGTTCGTTGCGCGATCGCTAGCAGATAGGCTTGACGCGGTTTGCTGGGACGGCCGGGACGGCCGGGACGGCGGGGTACGACCGGGGGCCCGACATGCGCTGCCGCGGCGCCGGGCGCCCGCCCATCAACGAGCGAAGGTGCGGCTCGTCACGTGCGGTTTCCAGGGCGACGGATCGCCGTGCTGATGCGGCGAAAAACTGCGGTACGCCGCCTCCCCCTGCGACTTTTTGAGGTTCGCGCTCTGCACGTGGCCCGCGGCCCCGGCGAGCGTTTCCTGGTCGACCTTCAGGGTTTGGCCGAGCGAATCCCCCTGCGGGTGGCTCTCGTCGACCATGCCCTCGGGGCTGCTCGACGGGTCCTGCTCGACGACCAGCGCCTCTTCGGCGGCAGCCGGATCGGCCTCGTCGCCGTACAGGTCCTCGACCGCGCAGCCGGCGCTCGCAAGCGCCAACGTCAATCCAAGCGTGCACAGCGTCCGTTTCCAGCGTTGCATGACCGTATCCTTCCGCAATCGACATCATCCCCGGGTGGACGGACAGCAAGTTTCGTGCCAGGCGACGCTTGCCGGAAAACCTATTTTCCATGAGGAGTTACCGTTCTCGGGGGGCGTTCCGGAGCGGACGTCGGGGGGGCCACCACCGCCTCGCCGTCAAAAAAATGACGGCGGCGCGGGGCCGTTCTGCGGGGCTCCTACCAAGTTGCGTGCCCAAGGATACCGAGGCGCTTGGCGCGATCCCCCGAGGCCTACTCCGGGTACGCGGCAGGGGGGAGCGACGAAGGCAACAAAGGTATCCGAAGGGAGGCGACTGGGCATCAGGGGCGCTTCAGCAGCCGCACGCTGTGGGGTTCGATGTCGACCGTGACGCTCGAGCCCTCGGCCGGGAACGTGGCGCTCTGGCCAAACGCCGCCTGCACGAGGTCGACGAAGACGTCGCCGGCGCTCGCGAAGGCCTGGAGGTCGACGGTTTCGGCGATGGGCTCGGCGCTCGTGTTGAAGAGCGCGATGACGTCTTCGGCCCGCTCGCCGGTGTGGCGCACGAAAGCGAACAGCCCGGACCCCGCGCGGTCGGCGAGCACCGTCGTGTCGCCCCGGCGCAGCGCCACGTTGTCGCGCCGCAAGGCCGCGAACTTGCGGATGAGCGTGAACGTGAGTTTGCCGCTCGTTTCGAAGTCGGGCATGTCGACGCGCCCGCCTTCGCCCGACTTCTGCATGCCGCGGGTCTCGTTTTCGGTGTTGTAGTAGAGGCAGGGAACGCCCGGGGCCGTGAACAGGTACATGAGGGCCGCGCGCACCTTGTGCACGTTGGCGCGGTCTTCGTCGAGGATGCGCATGACGTCGTGGCTGTCGAGGAAGTTGACGGCCAGCGCCGCCGCGCCGTGGCCGGCGCCGCCGTCGATGGGCCCGGCCCGCAACGCCGCGCGGCCGTTGAGCTCGGCCGTTAGGCGGTTCGTTTCGAGCCCGGCGATGAAGACCGACTTGGCCTTGCCGTAGAACTCGAAGTTCAGCAGCGCATCGAGCCGCGGCGCCTGCACGTAGGGCCCCGAGGCGGCGTGCGCGATGTTGTAGGCCTCGCCGAACTGGAAGAAGGCCTTGCCGGGCACCGCCGCGGCCACGGCCTCGCGCATGGCGGGGGCGAACGCGTCCCAGAACTCGGGCTCGACGTTGACGACCGTGTCCATGCGGAAGCCGTCGATGCCGGCATCGCGGATCCAGTCGGCGTAAACGGCGATGAGGGCGTCCTGGACCTCGGGGCGCTCGGTGGCGAGATCGTCGAGGCCGTAGACGTCGCACTTCGTGCCCGTCTCGCCGCGACCGCTGTTGTGGTAGAAGGCCGGGTCGTCGAACGGCGCGGGGGGCTTCGTGCGCATGCCGATTTCCACCCACGGCGCGTCCTGGTGCGACGATTCGTCGACAAACAGGTGCGCGGCGGCGCCGTAGCCGCTCGGATTGCACGCCGGGTCCCACACCTCGGCGTTGTTGATGCGATAGAGCGCCAGGTTGGCCAGGTGGTTGACCACGATGTCCTGGATGACGAGCAGCCCGTGGGCGTGCAGTTCGTCGACGACGTCGCGGTAGAAGGCCACGCCCGCGGCGCGGTCGTTGGCGGCGTCGGCGGGGATGAGGTGCGGGTCGACCTTCGTGAAATCGTGGGCCCAGTAGCCCGCGTAGCCCGTGCGGCCGTCGTCTTCGCGGGCGTTTTCGACGATGGGCGTGACCCAGAGGGCCGTGACGCCCAGCTTGCGCAGGTAGTCGGCCTCGGACGCGAGCCCGGCGAGGTCGCCGCCGTGGTAGCGCGTCATGCTCGCCGGGTTGTGCAGCGGCGTGCCGTCGTCCTTGTTGCGCCGCTCGTTGTTGTCGGCGTCGCCGTCTTTGAAGCGGTCGGTCATGACGAAGTAGATGACCTCGTCGCGCCAGTCCTCGGGCCCGGCGCGGCGCGCGACGGGAGCGTCGAGCACGACGGGGCAGCCGTCGTCGAAGAGCCACGTCGGCCCGCCGGACGTATTGCCGAGCGGGTCGCACACGGGGACGTCGACCTCGGGAATCTCGATGCGGGGGCCGTCGTCGGGGTCGCGCGGTCCGGGATCGGGGATGCCGGGGCCGTCGTCCGGCAGGCCGGGGCCGTCGTCGGGGCCGCCCGGGCCGGGGTCGGGCAGGTTCGGGACGTCGTTGGGCCGGCCATCGTCGCCGGGCGGCACGTCGCCGGGCGCGGCCGTGTCGCGCCCGCAGGTCGCGCCGATGCAGTCGCCCTCGCCGTTGCCGCCATCCCAGCCCGGCACGCTCGCGCGGTCGGTCGAACACGCGCAGAGAAGCCCAACGAGTCCCACGCCGAACGCGAGCCGCCACCCTGCCGTCATCGCGAACCTCCCCTGGTGCGCCGGCCGCGGACGGGGTGTCCGAACGGCGCCCGAGTCCCAAACTCTACACCAGAGGCCCGGGCCGAGGGCAAGCGCCGCCCCCCGGCACAGGGCGCCGGCGCTTCGACGGTGGCGGGTGGACCGGGGCCGCGCCCGGCAATGGGCGTTGCGCACCGCGGTGTTCGTCGTTGCGTTGCGGCGGCACTTGGCTAGAGTGTCACGCCTGGGAGGTGCGCCATGTCGACTCAGGCCCCCAAGACGAAGAACGGACGGCTGCTCGCGGCCCTGACGGTCATCCTGGCGCTCGCGGGCATCGGGGTTTCCATCGAACTGACCTACGTGCACGTCGTGGCGCACGCCAACTTCGCCGGCGGTCGCAGCGCGGGGCCGGCGGAGCAGCACGACGGTGAGGTCGCGCCGGCGGCCCAGGAACTCGCCTGCGACCTGTCGGAGAGTGTGTCGTGCTCCGACGTGGCGCTCGCCGAACAGTCCGAATTCCTGGGCGTGCCCATCTCCATCTGGGGCATTCTGGCCTACGTGTTCCTGCTCGGCGCGGCGTTGCTGACCCTCCAGCGCCGGGAAGCGGGCCAGCCGCTGCGCGGCGCCGCGGTCGTCTTCCTCGTCGGCGCCGGCTCCGTGGGCTACTCGCTCTACCTCGCGGCCATCTGCGTGTTCGTGCTCCAGAAACTGTGCATCTGGTGCACCGTGCTCTACGGCATCAACGCGTTGCTGCTCGTCGTCGGCATCCTGCTCGTGCGGCGCGCGGGCGGCTTCCGGGCGGCGTTTCGCAGCGACTGCCAGTGGGTGGTCACGTGGCCGGTGCGCACGGCCGTGTTCCTCTCGGCGTTCGCCATCGCGGCCACGGTGCTGCTCGTCACGCGCAGCGTCTGGCAGCCGCGCATCGTGCCGCTCAGCGACCCGCAGCAGTGCGGCGACGAACACCAGACGACCGAGGGTTTCCCGCTGCTCGGGGCCCCCGACGCGCTCGTCACCATCGAGGAATACAGCGACTACGAATGCGGCTTCTGCCGCCGCGCGCACGAAACGCTGCGCGCCATTCTGACGCGCTACGGTGAGCGCGTGCGCATGATCCACCGCAATTTCCCGCTCGACCAGGAATGCAATCCCATCGTGACGCAGCCCTTCCACCGCCGTGCCTGCGCCGCGGCCCGGGCGGCCGTCTGCGCCGCCGATCAGGGCAAGTTCTGGACGTATTCCGACCAGTTGTGGGCCAACCAGCGGCGCTTCAGCGACGCGCAGCTGCGGGTCTACGCCGAACGCGTGGGGCTCGATCTGGCGCGCTTCGACGCCTGCCTCGAAGCCCGCGAATCGCGGGCGCGGCTCGAACAGGACGTCCGCGCCGGCATGGGCTGGCAGATTCGCGGCACGCCCACCTTCATCATCAACGGCCAGCTCTTCAAGGGCGCCATGAACGAGGAGAAACTGAGCAAGGTCATCGACGAGGCGCTTGCCCGCTGCGGCAGTGCGCCCCCGAGCGCGCCGCCGCCCGCCCCCGCCACCGAACCGGTAGCCGCGCCCGCCCCGGTGCCTGCGGCCGCCGCCCCAACCGCCCCGCCCGGTACCCCGCCTGCGGCCGTCGTGCCGGCCGAGGCCGCGCCTACGCCCGCCGCGCCTACGCCCGCCGCGCCTGCACGATGAGCCGTGGACTCGTCGGCCCATACGGCCGGCCGCGGTAGTCGCCCAGCACTTGTTCCACCACGAAGCCGGCCCCTTCGAGGGCCGCGCTGAGGTCGGCCGCCGTGAGCCGCGCGAGCCGGAAGCGCACGTGAACGCTGGCCAGAAGGTGGGCGTCAGTCACGTGGAACACACGGTAATGATAGGCCATGCGCATGAACGCCGCCCCGGCCGCCACCGACTCGTAGGTGCGTTTGACCACCGAGTGGCCGCCGCGGGCGAGCCGGAAACGCGATACGAAGAGACGCCGCCGGCCCGCCGCGCCCGCCGTCGGTGTCGGGGCGAGCGCGTCGATGATGAGCAGCCCGCCCGGCGGCAGCAGGCGCCGGCAACGGCGCAGGCACGCTTCGCGGTCGGCCGCGCTCGGCAGGCAGCCAAAGACGCTGAACGGCGCCAGGATGGCGGCGAAGGGCTCGCGAAACGCCATGGTGCGCATGTCGGAACGCCGGAAGTGAAGTCGTCGGGCCACTTCGGCCGGCTCACGCTGCCGCACCCGCCAGGCCACGGCGAGCATGGCGTCGGACAGATCGATGCCGGTGACGTCGTAGCCGGCGCGCGCGAGCGGCAGCGCAATGCGCCCCGTGCCCGTGCCGAGGTCGAGCACGCGGCCGGCGACGCGCTCGGCGCGCAACTGGTCGAGCCAGAAGTCGACGTCGACCGTGGCGGCGCGGTACTCGTCGTTGTACAGCCAGGCCTGGACGCCATAGGCGCCGCTCATCGAGCGCATGGGGGTGACGCTCATCGTTCGGCGATGGGGCTGAACTTGCGGTGGAAGCCACCGATGTAGTTGGACGTGGGCCGGATGAGGCGGTTGTCGTCGAACTGCTCCATGACGTGCGCGACCCAGCCCGTGGTGCGCGCCACAGCGAAAATACAGGTGAAATACGACGCCGGAATGCCGAGCGCGTTTTGCACCGTGGCCGAGTAGAAGTCGACGTTCGGCCGGATGCCCTTGCGTTCGAGGACGATCTTCTCGATGGCGCGCGACGTGGCCAGCCGCTCGCTCGTGCCGGAGGCCACGCAGAGCGGCTCGGAGAGTTCTTTGAGGTGGCGGCTGCGCGGGTCTTCGGTCTTGTAGACGCGGTGGCCGAAGCCCATGATGCGCTGGCCGCTTTGCAGCATGCCGTTGATGTAGTCTTCGACCGCATCGGCGCTGCCGATGGCGTCGAGCATTTCGCTGACCCGCGTGTTGGCGCCGCCGTGCAGCGGGCCCTTGAGGCAGGCGAGAGCCGCCGCCATGGCCGAGTGCATGCCGGCCAGCGTGCTGACCGTGACCCGCGCCGCGAACGTGGACGCCGCCAGCCCGTGGTCGGCGTGCAGCCCGAGCAGGGCGTCGAAGACCTGTTCTTCGAGCGGGCCGGGCACCGTTCCGCGCAACATGTAGAGGAAATTCCAGGCAAAACTGCGCTTCGGGTCGGGCGACAGCGGCGACTGGTTCGTGCGCAGCCGATGGTGCGCGGCGACGATGGTGGCTACCTGCGCCAGAATGCGCTTGCCCTTGCGGATGTTGGCGTCCCAATCGTTGGTGCCGCCGTCGGGGTCGTAGAGCGACAGGGCCGAGACGGCCGTGCGCAGCACGACCATGGGGTTGGCGCTCGGCGGGCTCAGCCGCAACAGGTCGTAGACCTGGGTCGGCAGGCGCATGTCGGCGACGAGATCGCCACGCAGGGCCTGGAGTTGGGCGGCCGTGGGCAGTTCGCCAAACCAGAGCAGGTGCACGATCTCTTCAAACGAGGCGCGCCCGGCGAGCTCGTCGATGTCGTAGCCTCGGTAGTAGAGCTTGCCGTTCTGCCCGTCGACGAAGCTGATTGCGGTGTTGGCCGCGATGACCTGCTCCAGACCACGAATCGGTTCACGCTGGGGATGCGTCACGCTTCGCTCCTTTTCGCACAGGACCTGGGGTGGAAAACCCGCAGAAAACGCGGGCACACGCGCAATGGGCGGTTCATGCTAGCGGATGCGCCGGGCGCTGTCCATCGCCGGCCCGAAACGACGAAACCGCGCGGGGCCTTGCGTGGCGCCCCGGTGTCGTGGTGAAAATCGGCATCTCGCCGGGCGGGTCTGCCCGGCCAGCGCGGCCCCGGTGCGTTGCGGCCGCAGGAGGTCTCCGACGCCATGACCCCGTGCGTCCGCCAGAGGGGCCCGACCCGCCCCCCGGTTCACCGGGGGGCGTCGCCGCGACGCGGAGGGCAGCCGTGAGCGGGCCGCCACTCCCGGCCGACGCGCGGCCGACGGCGCGCGGGCCCGTGCTGCGGCTCGGGCCCGGAACGAGGCTCGCCGTCGGTCTCTGCGCCACCGGCGCCTGTCTGTTCGTCGCGGCCGACGAGGCGGCCGGGCTGCTGCTGACGCTCACCGTGCTCATCACGTGGCTCGGGCTCGTCGACTTGCCGGGGCGGGCGGCCGTGCGCATCGGGTTCGTCGGACTCGCGCTGGCCGTGCCGCTCGGGCTTCTGGCCCTCGGCTTCGCGCCGCCGCCGGCCGCCCGCGTGGGCCCCTTTCCGGCCGCGCTCGGGCTGCCCGTCCGCTGGTGGTTCAAGGCGTTCGCGGTCTTCGCGGTGCTTGCAGCGACGGGTGCGGCCGTGACGCGCGCCGACGCGTTCGCGCTGGTCGCGCGCCTGCCGCTGCCGGCGGCGTTGCGCTCGGTGGCGGGGCGCCTGCTGCGGCCGGTGCCACTCGCCCACGACTTTG